>NZ_BNEA01000010.1 GCF_016860525.1 Streptomyces rubradiris | reverse complement strand
GGCATCGTCCGGCGGACGTTCCGCTGACCTGGCGCAGCCGGTCACCGTTGGCGCGCTCGCCATGCGCATCGTGTCCAAGAGGCACTCGATTCACGATCCGCTGTCACGGTTCGCCGAGCTGTGCCACCGTGCGGGCCGCAGGCTCACCAGCGAGGTGACGTTCCGGGGAGAGGACGGAGAGCAGGGCGTGATCTGGGTGGACGAGAGCGGCGAGGTCGTGTGGGCCGAAACCGTCGCCCCCGGCCGGGGAACTTCCTGCCGATGACTCATCGCGTCCGGCCCGGCCCTCCGCCGGGCCGGACGCGACGGCCGCAACACCCCTCCCAGGGTGGCTGCGAACGCCGTAGATGGACCTGTCCGTGCGCGCCGACCGGACTGTGGTGAAGCCGCCGGCCGCGCCCGCCGGTGGTGGGGACTGCCCGCTACCGGCCCCCGTCTTGTACCGGCGATGTCGGTCGTTGAAGCGGGGAAAGCGCTGTTGAGGGCGCCGCGACACCTTGACTTCCGGTCTAAAGCTGGTAATATATTTCATGTCGGCAGGGGGTGGCGCCCCGACCGGCACTACTCGAAACCCGAACCGCGAGAGGGACTCATCATGACCGTGACCCAGGCCGAGCAGGCGGAACCCGCCGTCATCGAAGAGGAGGCCGGGCGCCTGGAATGGATCGACCCCTGGCCGACTTCAACCCGCCGGACGACCCGAACGAGAAGGACACCAACGCGGTCATCATCGACCCGTACAACCACCGCAAGAAGCGGACACTGGGGACAGCACGCAGCCCGATCCCGGCCTGATTGCCAGCGCGGAAGCGATCGGCATCCAGACGCCCCCGATCCTGCGGCCGCAGGGGTTGACCACGAGGGTGCAGTTGGGTGTCGTGGCGGGGCAGCGCCGCATGAAGGCGGCCCAGGATCGCCGCCGAGCGGGCAGTGGCCGCGAACCGTCCGTACCGGAAGGTCCGTGTGATCATCCGCGACGACCTGAAGGGCGCCGACGACGAAGTTCTGGTGGCATCCATGGCGGAGACGTGCACCGCAGGGCCGCCAGCCCCGAGGATGACCTGGAGACCGCCCAGCAGTTGACCCTGCTGGTAGGCGCCAAGCGGGTCCCGAAGGCGCGCAAGGCCCAGCTGGCCGCCGCGATCGGCCGGACGCCGGAAGAGCTGGACGTAGCGGCCAAGGTAGCCAAGCTCTCCCCGAGGCGCTCGATGAGCTGTGGGAGTGCGACGTTGAGCTGGACTGGGTCGAGCAGGCCGACTACGACGCGGTCAGGGACGTTCCCAACGCCCTGATGAAGCTGGAACAGGCGAAGCGGAAGGACCAGGCCGAGGGCAACACCAAGCGGGGCGCATGGCGGCAGGCCATGCAGGCCCTGCGGGCCGAGCAGGCGAAGGCCGAACGGATCGCGAAGATGCGGGCCGAACTGGCCGAGAAGATGATCCCCGTCGTCAACTGGCCCTACAGGTGGGAATACACCAGTGCCCGCCCCCTGGACGAGTTGGTCAGCGCCATCGGCCGCCCGCTCACCGAAGCCGGTCACAACGAGACCTGCGAGGGCCACGCGGCCGCGTTCGACCCGGCTGACGGTGAAGTCGTGTGGGTGTGCACCGACTACAAAAAGCACGGCCACCGCCTTGCCGGTGCCCCGGACCCCGACGACACCCACAGCCCGGAGGCCGACGAGAAGGCCGCCGCCGAGCGCGAGGCCGCCCGCGAGGAGGCCCGGCGGGTGAAGACCAACAACGCGGCGTGGCGGACGGCCCGGGAGGTCCGGCAGGCGTTCATCGTCGACATGTGCCAGGACAAGGGCGAGGCCCCGGCCGACGTGAAGGACCTCGTACTGACGGCGATCCTCACGGGCCGCTACACGTACACCCACTACGTGACGGCCGACAGCGGCAGCCTGCTGGCGATGTTCCTGAAGAGCGAGAAGTTGAGGCACACCCCGGCGGACGAGGTGGCCAAGCTGGTCAAGCGCACCGGGGCCAAGCGGTACTGGTGGTTGCTGTTCGCGCACGTCGCGGGCATGTACGAGTTCGAGCACATGACCGACGAGGCGTGGCGAGGGAAGAAGGACGAGTTCGGTCGGCGTAAGCCGATCGAGCCGCAGACCGTCGAATGGCTGAACTTCCTGAGGAAGCACGGTTACAGCCTTTCGGAGGTCGAGGAAGAGACCCTGGCCACCGCCCAGCAGCAGGCCGACGAGGAGGCGAAGCGGGTGGCCGAGCGCGCGGAGCGTGACGCGCGCTGGCGCCGTGAGCGGGCCGAAGCCGATGACACCAAGCAGGAGGCGGAGGACTCCCAGCCGGACGAGGATGGCGAGCCCGGGGACCAGACGGACGCCGGGCCCGCCGAGGACGAGCCGGAGGACACGGCCGACGAGCCGGAAGACGGGACCAGGGCCGACGACGGCGAGCAGAGCGCGGCCGAAGACGAGTAGTCCCCGGCGGGCCCGCTCGCGGGCCCGCCCACCAGCCGGGGCGGCGGATGGCACCGCTGCCCCGGCTCCCACTCGAAACCCGGCGCAACAGGAAGTTGATACATGCAGGACATTCCCGAGACCACGGGCGAGCGGCTGGCCCGCGCCATGCGCGCTCACGGCCTGGCCGTGAGCGCGCTGTTCTCCCGCCACGGCGGCGGGGGCCGGATCGTGGTCGACATCGAGGGCGGAGGCGAGATCTGGATCACCGGCGCCAACGGACAGATCGACCGGCAGACCGGTGACCATTTCGGGTGGGGTGCCGTCTACCGGCCGTACGGCGAGCGCAGCGGTGAGGGCGAGACGCGCATCTATGAGTCCACCGGCACTCGGGCCGCTTTCGAGCGAGACACGGCAGCCCTGATCGTTGCCGTCGTCCAGTGCGCCGCAGCGCGACGACTGGCCCCCGCATGAGCAGCGCCATAGTGCACCCGGCCCGTGCACTGGCCTACCTTGCCCGACAGGACGCCGGGCCGCCCCCTGCGGACGCCGAGGAACGCGACGGCTGGCGCGAGGAGCTGAAGGCCGGCCACGACGCCTACCGTGCCGGCCGAGCATTCGCGGTAGGCGTCGACCGCATCGACACCATCCGGCGAGCGATTGAGTCCGGCCGGTACGACGCGCGAGACTGCCGGGACCTCAAGGAAGCCCTGGACGCTGTCGTGCACGGATGCATGTCCTACTGGCGGGCGACACCGTACGGACTGGTCTGGATCGACAACGAGTCCTGACCGCCCGGATATGCAGACCGGCGACCGCCCTGCCATAAGGCAGGACCCCCCGCACACAGGTGCGACAGGCTGGCGCGGTCGCCGGTCCTCTCGAAACCCGCAACCTACGCGGACCACAAGGACACTGCCCAGGGACTTCGCAAACTGCGGAGACACCAGAGTAGCGGCTCGGAGCAGTGCGGCGGAAACAGGGGGGCAACGAGCCCCCACCTCTTGCAACCTGGCTTAAAGGTGGTATTGTTTTATGTGTCGGGAGGGGGTGGCACCCTGAACGGCACACTCGAAGCCCGAACCACTGGAGGGTACGGACATGACCACGATCATGGAGTTCCACGAGGCCGCCCTGTATGCCCTGCGTGACCGCATCATGACCACCGCAGCCGACGACGACCGAACCCCACAGCAGGAGTTGGACGGCCTCAGCGACAGGGGGCTGGCCGCCTACTGGCACGGCTACCGCACGGCCGTCGGAAACGGCCTTACCGGCTACGCCCTCCACGCCGCCGCTTTCCGCGCAGCCCTCACTGCCCCAACGGACGCGGCCCACGCCGACACGAAGCGCCTGCGACAGGTCCTCACACAGTCACTGGCCTGACCAAGCCGCTCCGGTCGGGGCGGCGGATGGCACCGCCGCCCCGACCTCACTCGGAACCCGAACCCACAGGAGAGCCCACACATGACCCTCATCCGAACCCCGGCGGCATACACGGACGGTGAGGCCGCCGCCGCCCGCTACCGACGGGATTTGCTGGTGGCCAGTTCCTGCGGCCGCATGCTCGCGGAGGCAATCGGCCGCCCCCTGCACCGTGCCCGGCACGCGGCGCAGATCTACCGCGCCGCCGTGGAGGACATCAAGGCCGACCGGCGCAACGCGCCCGGTCGTCGCTGGCTCCGTGATCAGTCCGCCGTGTGCCGCCGGCGTGCCCGCATCGCCGCCGACGAGAAGGCTATGGCCATCGAGAACGGACAACAGGCCCAGGCAGACCAGTGGGCCGCTCTCGCCGCCGCCTACGCCGAAGCCAGCGAGCACCTGGGCGGCACTGTTCTCCGCCCGAGCGACGCCATCGCCATGTTGACCGCCGCCGCCGAAGCCCTGGAGAGAGCCACCCTGCCCAGTCCAGCGCAGACTGGCCAGCCCGAAGGGGATACCCCCCTGTCCAGCATTCCCACCTACCGGATTGACACCGGGCGCCGAGCCCTCCGCGCCGCCCGGCGCGGCGAGGGGAACCTGACCAAGCACATCAACGGCGTGGTGGTGGAGTTGCTGTTGTTCGCCTGCTACGCAGAGAGGCAACACCAGAACGCCTACCGCACCGCCATGCAGGCCGTACGCGCCCTGGACCGCGCACGCGCAACCGCGCCGGAGAACAACCAGCGGGACATCGACCCGCAGGCCCTGGCCGCCGCGCTGGAACTTGCCGAGCAAGCCCTGAACACGGCCGAGGCCATCACCGGCCAGTCTGGCGAAACCGTCTGACCGGCAGCATCACCAGAACAGGCCGGGGCGCGGAACCGCGCCCCGGCCGAAGCATGTCCGGCCGCACCGCGCCGTCTGGCAGAAGCCTCTTCTCTGGCGCGCATGACCTACTGCACCAACCGTGCTGGCCGACGGTAGGCCGTTTGTGCCGGCTCCAGGTGCGCGGCGCCGTTGGGGTGACACCCGGCCCGGGGGGCCGGGTGCGAGGGGCGCTCTCGCGCCGCCCCCTCGCGCTCCCCCGGCGCTGCGGGCTGGGGCGGGGGTGCGACCGCGGGTTGGTGGGTGGGCATCGCACCTTCGGTGCGATCCGGCCGTGCGCCGCCGTCGTCGGGCCCTGGGGGCCCTCCTTTTGGCGGCCCTTCGGTCGCTGGCGCTCCCTGCGGGCTGCGGTCGCTGGCGCTCCCTTGCGCGGGGCCCCGGGGGGCTCCTCCGGACGCCCGCCCCCCGGGGACCGGGGGGCGGGGTGGGTGCGGCGCCGTTGTGGTCGGGGGGGCCGGCGCGGGCGTGGTGGTCGGGTGCCGGCGCGGGGTGGCGGGCGTGTGGGTGGCCGGGGTGGAGGAGGGGGTGCTGGTCGTCGTCGGGCCGGGGTGGGGGAGCGGGGTCGGTGGGCGGTTTACGTGGCGGGTGGTCGCCCGGCTGACGGTGGTGTCGTGGTGCTGAGCAGGGCTGGCAGGGTGGGGGGTTCCGGGGAAAAAGTGCTGGTCAGGTGGTCTTCCCCGCTTGCCATCCTGGCCTAAGTAGGGTATTGTTTTCTTTGTCGGGAGGGGGTGGCACCCCGAACGACACCACTCGAAACCCGAACCTGACGAAGAGGTAGCAAATGGCCACCAGGACGATGCGTCGCCGCTCCCCCCGGAAGTCGCCCGAGCAGGTCGCAGCCGAGGTAGCCGCTCTCAGGGAGAAGCTGAACGATGCCATCGAGTCGCTGGTTTCCGCCGACGGGTGGCGGGCGATGCTCCGCGCCACGATGGCAAACCTCGGCCGCTACTCGGCCAACAACATCATCTTGATCCTGGCCCAGTGCCCGCATGCCACCCAGGTCCGGAGCGCCAGGGAGTGGAACCGGAACGGCCGTCTGATCATCAAGGGACAGAAGGCGCTGAGGATCTTTGCCCCCATGACCCTCACCAAGAAGGACAGCGACGGAAACCCTGTCCTTGACGAGAGCGGCCGGGAACAGAAGCGCACCCTGTTCAAGACCGTCCCCGTGTTCGACATCAGCCAGACCCGCCCCATGGACAACGAGGAGAGCGCTCAGCCGGAGACGGAACAGCCCGTATATGAGCTTGGCGGAAAGACGCGGGGCGCAGCTCCGGCCGAACTGTGGGAGCGTCTGGAGCAGCACGCCGAAGGCCACGGATACACGGTCAGGCTCGGTGTGACCGCCCCGGCAGACGGTTTTACCCGCCCCGCCACGCGTGAAGTCGTCATCCAGGAAAGCGACCCCGAGGCCCATCGTGCGCTCGTCCTCGCCCACGAAGTCGCGCACATCGAATGTGGCCACGTCGAAGTTATGGACGAGTACCAGAAGCACCGGGGCCGCATGGAGTGCGAGGCTGAGTCCGTCGCCTACATCGTGGCCGGGGCAGCCGGTATGGACGCCGCGCTCACCTCCGTGCCTTACATCGCCACGTGGGCAGGCAAGACCGCCGAGGAGGTTCGCGAGACCCTTGCAGCCGCGAGTGAAAACCGTTGTGCGTGCTGCGCGCGCCATCCTCGCCACAACAGCCCCGACCGTCGCCGAGGGCGAAGCGGAGTACGCCGCCGAAGAGGCCGCAGGATCTGCATACCAGGCGGAGCGTGCCGAGATGATCAAGGCCAACGAACGGCGCGAGGCCGCCCGCGCGCTGGAGACGCCCGCCACGACATGACCGCCGGGGGCGATGGCTAACGCCCCAGCCCCTGGCCCCCTGAACCCGCGTTGCCGCCCGGACGACTCATCCGGGCGGCAACGCGGGAAGCCCGCTCCGGTCCCGGCGTGCGCGGAGTGCGCCGGTTTGTCGTCTGTGGCTGGGCTGAGTGCGCGCGCCGGGACCGATGCCGATCGGCCGACGGCCGGTCGGTGGGGCCACCGCCTGGTGCGCGGCGTCGTGGTGGTGCCCGGCCCGGGGGCCGGGTGCGAGGGGCGCTCTCGCGCCGCCCCCTCGCGCTCCCCCGGCGCTGCGGGCTGGGGCGGGGGTGCGACCGCGGGTTGGTGGTGGGCATCGCACCTTCGGTGCGATCCGGCCGTGCGCCGCCGTCGTCGGGCCCTGGGGGCCCTCCTTTTGGCGGCCCTTCGGTCGCTGGCGCTCCCTGCGGGCTGCGGTCGCTGGCGCTCCCTTGCGCGGGGCCCCGGGGGGCTCCTCCGGACGCCCGCCCCCCGGGGACCGGGGGGCGGGGTGGGTGCGGCGCCGTTGTGGTCGGGGGGGCCGGCGCGGGCGTGGTGGTCGGGTGCCGGCGCGGGGTGGCGGGCGTGTGGGTGGCCGGGGTGGAGGAGGGGGTGCTGGTCGTCGTCGGGCCGGGGTGGGGGAGCGGGGTCGGTGGGCGGTTTACGTGGCGGGTGGTCGCCCGGCTGACGGTGGTGTCGTGGTGCTGAGCAGGGCTGGCAGGGTGGGGGGTTCCGGGGAAAAGTGCTGGTCAGGTGGTCTTCCCCGCTTGCCATCCTGGCCTAAGTAGGGTATTGTTTTCTTTGTCGGGAGGGGGTGGCACCCCGAACGACACCACTCGAAACCCGAACCACACGGAGGCGCTCATGAGCGAGCAGATCACCACCGAACGAGTGGCCGAAACCGAAGAGATCGGGCGGGCCGTCTATTGGGCCCTGCGCACCGAAATGATCGAGGCGGCCGACCGGCGGGAAGTCGATGCCCCGCTGCTCGCCGAGGCACTGAAGATCGAGGCGATCTATCAGGCCGCCCGCGCCGCAATGGCCAAGGCCAGCGCCAACCGCCACCGCATTCTGTATGCATGTGGCGTCTGAAAGAGGACAGCCCACGCTGTCGCGGCGCTCATAGCCGCCGACCGTTAAGCCCTTGACCGTACAGAACGCCGTGGTCAGTCTCGCAGCCGCGCGGGACTTCTCGCTCCTGCCGGCGCGCGGCGATGATCCGAGCCGTCAAGAAGTGACAAGTCGGGAGTCGGGCGGCGGCAGATGCCGCCGCCCGACTCCCGACTTGTCACTTCTTGACGGCGGGCTCATCGCCGCCGAGCGGCAGGAGCGAGAAGTCCTCGCGCGGCGCGAGCCTGACCACGGCGTTCTGTACGGTCAAGGGCTTAACGGTCGGCGGCATGAGCGCCGCGACAGCGTGGCTGTCCCTCTTCAGACGCCACATCGCATACAGAATGCGGTGGCGGTCGGCGCTGGCCTTGGCCATTGCGGCGCGGGCGGCCTGATAGATCGCCTCGATCTTCAGTGCCTCGGCGAGCAGCGGGGCATCGACTTCCCGCCGGTCGGCCGCCTCGATCATTTCGGTGCGCAGGGCCCAATAGACGGCCCGCCCGATCTCTTCGGTTTCGGCCACTCGTTCGGTGGTGATCTGCTCGCTCATGAGCGCCTCCGTGTGGTTCGGGTTTCGAGTGGTGTCGTTCGGGGTGCCACCCCCTCCCGACAAAGAAAACAATACCCTACTTAGGCCAGGATGGCAAGCGGGGAAGACCACCTGACCAGCACTTTTTCCCCGGAACCCCCCACCCTGCCAGCCCTGCTCAGCACCACGACACCACCGTCAGCCGGGCGACCACCCGCCACGTAAACCGCCCACCGACCCCGCTCCCCCACCCCGGCCCGACGACGACCAGCACCCCCTCCTCCACCCCGGCCACCCACACGCCCGCCACCCCGCGCCGGCACCCGACCACCACGCCCGCGCCGGCCCCCCCGACCACAACGGCGCCGCACCCACCCCGCCCCCCGGTCCCCGGGGGGCGGGCGTCCGGAGGAGCCCCCCGGGGCCCCGCGCAAGGGAGCGCCAGCGACCGCAGCCCGCAGGGAGCGCCAGCGACCGAAGGGCCGCCAAAAGGAGGGCCCCCAGGGCCCGACGACGGCGGCGCACGGCCGGATCGCACCGAAGGTGCGATGCCCACCCACCAACCCGCGGTCGCACCCCCGCCCCAGCCCGCAGCGCCGGGGGAGCGCGAGGGGGCGGCGCGAGAGCGCCCCTCGCACCCGGCCCCCGGGCCGGGCACCACCACGACGCCGCGCACCAGGCGGTGGCCCCACCGACCGGCCGTCGGCCGATCGGCATCGGTCCCGGCGCGCGCACTCAGCCCAGCCACAGACGACAAACCGGCGCACTCCGCGCACGCCGGGACCGGAGCGGGCTTCCCGCGTTGCCGCCCGGATGAGTCGTCCGGGCGGCAACGCGGGTTCAGGGGGCCAGGGGCTGGGGCGTTAGCCATCGCCCCCGGCGGTCATGTCGTGGCGGGCGTCTCCAGCGCGCGGGCGGCCTCGCGCCGTTCGTTGGCCTTGATCATCTCGGCACGCTCCGCCTGGTATGCAGATCCTGCGGCCTCTTCGGCGGCGTACTCCGCTTCGCCCTCGGCGACGGTCGGGGCTGTTGTGGCGAGGATGGCGCGCGCAGCACGCACAACGGTTTCACTCGCGGCTGCAAGGGTCTCGCGAACCTCCTCGGCGGTCTTGCCTGCCCACGTGGCGATGTAAGGCACGGAGGTGAGCGCGGCGTCCATACCGGCTGCCCCGGCCACGATGTAGGCGACGGACTCAGCCTCGCACTCCATGCGGCCCCGGTGCTTCTGGTACTCGTCCATAACTTCGACGTGGCCACATTCGATGTGCGCGACTTCGTGGGCGAGGACGAGCGCACGATGGGCCTCGGGGTCGCTTTCCTGGATGACGACTTCACGCGTGGCGGGGCGGGTAAAACCGTCTGCCGGGGCGGTCACACCGAGCCTGACCGTGTATCCGTGGCCTTCGGCGTGCTGCTCCAGACGCTCCCACAGTTCGGCCGGAGCTGCGCCCCGCGTCTTTCCGCCAAGCTCATATACGGGCTGTTCCGTCTCCGGCTGAGCGCTCTCCTCGTTGTCCATGGGGCGGGTCTGGCTGATGTCGAACACGGGGACGGTCTTGAACAGGGTGCGCTTCTGTTCCCGGCCGCTCTCGTCAAGGACAGGGTTTCCGTCGCTGTCCTTCTTGGTGAGGGTCATGGGGGCAAAGATCCTCAGCGCCTTCTGTCCCTTGATGATCAGACGGCCGTTCCGGTTCCACTCCCTGGCGCTCCGGACCTGGGTGGCATGCGGGCACTGGGCCAGGATCAAGATGATGTTGTTGGCCGAGTAGCGGCCGAGGTTTGCCATCGTGGCGCGGAGCATCGCCCGCCACCCGTCGGCGGAAACCAGCGACTCGATGGCATCGTTCAGCTTCTCCCTGAGAGCGGCTACCTCGGCTGCGACCTGCTCGGGCGACTTCCGGGGGGAGCGGCGACGCATCGTCCTGGTGGCCATTTGCTACCTCTTCGTCAGGTTCGGGTTTCGAGTGGTGTCGTTCGGGGTGCCACCCCCTCCCGACAAAGAAAACAATACCCTACTTAGGCCAGGATGGCAAGCGGGGAAGACCACCTGACCAGCACTTTTTCCCCGGAACCCCCCACCCTGCCAGCCCTGCTCAGCACCACGACACCACCGTCAGCCGGGCGACCACCCGCCACGTAAACCGCCCACCGACCCCGCTCCCCCACCCCGGCCCGACGACGACCAGCACCCCCTCCTCCACCCCGGCCACCCACACGCCCGCCACCCCGCGCCGGCACCCGACCACCACGCCCGCGCCGGCCCCCCCGACCACAACGGCGCCGCACCCACCCCGCCCCCCGGTCCCCGGGGGGCGGGCGTCCGGAGGAGCCCCCCGGGGCCCCGCGCAAGGGAGCGCCAGCGACCGCAGCCCGCAGGGAGCGCCAGCGACCGAAGGGCCGCCAAAAGGAGGGCCCCCAGGGCCCGACGACGGCGGCGCACGGCCGGATCGCACCGAAGGTGCGATGCCCACCCACCAACCCGCGGTCGCACCCCCGCCCCAGCCCGCAGCGCCGGGGGAGCGCGAGGGGGCGGCGCGAGAGCGCCCCTCGCACCCGGCCCCCCGGGCCGGGTGTCACCCCAACGGCGCCGCGCACCTGGAGCCGGCACAAACGGCCTACCGTCGGCCAGCACGGTTGGTGCAGTAGGTCATGCGCGCCAGAGAAGAGGCTTCTGCCAGACGGCGCGGTGCGGCCGGACATGCTTCGGCCGGGGCGCGGTTCCGCGCCCCGGCCTGTTCTGGTGATGCTGCCGGTCAGACGGTTTCGCCAGACTGGCCGGTGATGGCCTCGGCCGTGTTCAGGGCTTGCTCGGCAAGTTCCAGCGCGGCGGCCAGGGCCTGCGGGTCGATGTCCCGCTGGTTGTTCTCCGGCGCGGTTGCGCGTGCGCGGTCCAGGGCGCGTACGGCCTGCATGGCGGTGCGGTAGGCGTTCTGGTGTTGCCTCTCTGCGTAGCAGGCGAACAACAGCAACTCCACCACCACGCCGTTGATGTGCTTGGTCAGGTTCCCCTCGCCGCGCCGGGCGGCGCGGAGGGCTCGGCGCCCGGTGTCAATCCGGTAGGTGGGAATGCTGGACAGGGGGGTATCCCCTTCGGGCTGGCCAGTCTGCGCTGGACTGGGCAGGGTGGCTCTCTCCAGGGCTTCGGCGGCGGCGGTCAACATGGCGATGGCGTCGCTCGGGCGGAGAACAGTGCCGCCCAGGTGCTCGCTGGCTTCGGCGTAGGCGGCGGCGAGAGCGGCCCACTGGTCTGCCTGGGCCTGTTGTCCGTTCTCGATGGCCATAGCCTTCTCGTCGGCGGCGATGCGGGCACGCCGGCGGCACACGGCGGACTGATCACGGAGCCAGCGACGACCGGGCGCGTTGCGCCGGTCGGCCTTGATGTCCTCCACGGCGGCGCGGTAGATCTGCGCCGCGTGCCGGGCACGGTGCAGGGGGCGGCCGATTGCCTCCGCGAGCATGCGGCCGCAGGAACTGGCCACCAGCAAATCCCGTCGGTAGCGGGCGGCGGCGGCCTCACCGTCCGTGTATGCCGCCGGGGTTCGGATGAGGGTCATGTGTGGGCTCTCCTGTGGGTTCGGGTTCCGAGTGAGGTCGGGGCGGCGGTGCCATCCGCCGCCCCGACCGGAGCGGCTTGGTCAGGCCAGTGACTGTGTGAGGACCTGTCGCAGGCGCTTCGTGTCGGCGTGGGCCGCGTCCGTTGGGGCAGTGAGGGCTGCGCGGAAAGCGGCGGCGTGGAGGGCGTAGCCGGTAAGGCCGTTTCCGACGGCCGTGCGGTAGCCGTGCCAGTAGGCGGCCAGCCCCCTGTCGCTGAGGCCGTCCAACTCCTGCTGTGGGGTTCGGTCGTCGTCGGCTGCGGTGGTCATGATGCGGTCACGCAGGGCATACAGGGCGGCCTCGTGGAACTCCATGATCGTGGTCATGTCCGTACCCTCCAGTGGTTCGGGCTTCGAGTGTGCCGTTCAGGGTGCCACCCCCTCCCGACACATAAAACAATACCACCTTTAAGCCAGGTTGCAAGAGGTGGGGGCTCGTTGCCCCCCTGTTTCCGCCGCACTGCTCCGAGCCGCTACTCTGGTGTCTCCGCAGTTTGCGAAGTCCCTGGGCAGTGTCCTTGTGGTCCGCGTAGGTTGCGGGTTTCGAGAGGACCGGCGACCGCGCCAGCCTGTCGCACCTGTGTGCGGGGGGTCCTGCCTTATGGCAGGGCGGTCGCCGGTCTGCATATCCGGGCGGTCAGGACTCGTTGTCGATCCAGACCAGTCCGTACGGTGTCGCCCGCCAGTAGGACATGCATCCGTGCACGACAGCGTCCAGGGCTTCCTTGAGGTCCCGGCAGTCTCGCGCGTCGTACCGGCCGGACTCAATCGCTCGCCGGATGGTGTCGATGCGGTCGACGCCTACCGCGAATGCTCGGCCGGCACGGTAGGCGTCGTGGCCGGCCTTCAGCTCCTCGCGCCAGCCGTCGCGTTCCTCGGCGTCCGCAGGGGGCGGCCCGGCGTCCTGTCGGGCAAGGTAGGCCAGTGCACGGGCCGGGTGCACTATGGCGCTGCTCATGCGGGGGCCAGTCGTCGCGCTGCGGCGCACTGGACGACGGCAACGATCAGGGCTGCCGTGTCTCGCTCGAAAGCGGCCCGAGTGCCGGTGGACTCATAGATGCGCGTCTCGCCCTCACCGCTGCGCTCGCCGTACGGCCGGTAGACGGCACCCCACCCGAAATGGTCACCGGTCTGCCGGTCGATCTGTCCGTTGGCGCCGGTGATCCAGATCTCGCCTCCGCCCTCGATGTCGACCACGATCCGGCCCCCGCCGCCGTGGCGGGAGAACAGCGCGCTCACGGCCAGGCCGTGAGCGCGCATGGCGCGGGCCAGCCGCTCGCCCGTGGTCTCGGGAATGTCCTGCATGTATCAACTTCCTGTTGCGCCGGGTTTCGAGTGGGAGCCGGGGCAGCGGTGCCATCCGCCGCCCCGGCTGGTGGGGCGGGCCCGCGAGCGGGCCCGCCGGGGACTACTCGTCTTCGGCCGCGCTCTGCTCGCCGTCGTCGGCCCTGGTCCCGTCTTCCGGCTCGTCGGCCGTGTCCTCCGGCTCGTCCTCGGCGGGCCCGGCGTCCGTCTGGTCCCCGGGCTCGCCATCCTCGTCCGGCTGGGAGTCCTCCGCCTCCTGCTTGGTGTCATCGGCTTCGGCCCGCTCACGGCGCCAGCGCGCGTCACGCTCCGCGCGCTCGGCCACCCGCTTCGCCTCCTCGTCGGCCTGCTGCTGGGCGGTGGCCAGGGTCTCTTCCTCGACCTCCGAAAGGCTGTAACCGTGCTTCCTCAGGAAGTTCAGCCATTCGACGGTCTGCGGCTCGATCGGCTTACGCCGACCGAACTCGTCCTTCTTCCCTCGCCACGCCTCGTCGGTCATGTGCTCGAACTCGTACATGCCCGCGACGTGCGCGAACAGCAACCACCAGTACCGCTTGGCCCCGGTGCGCTTGACCAGCTTGGCCACCTCGTCCGCCGGGGTGTGCCTCAACTTCTCGCTCTTCAGGAACATCGCCAGCAGGCTGCCGCTGTCGGCCGTCACGTAGTGGGTGTACGTGTAGCGGCCCGTGAGGATCGCCGTCAGTACGAGGTCCTTCACGTCGGCCGGGGCCTCGCCCTTGTCCTGGCACATGTCGACGATGAACGCCTGCCGGACCTCCCGGGCCGTCCGCCACGCCGCGTTGTTGGTCTTCACCCGCCGGGCCTCCTCGCGGGCGGCCTCGCGCTCGGCGGCGGCCTTCTCGTCGGCCTCCGGGCTGTGGGTGTCGTCGGGGTCCGGGGCACCGGCAAGGCGGTGGCCGTGCTTTTTGTAGTCGGTGCACACCCACACGACTTCACCGTCAGCCGGGTCGAACGCGGCCGCGTGGCCCTCGCAGGTCTCGTTGTGACCGGCTTCGGTGAGCGGGCGGCCGATGGCGCTGACCAACTCGTCCAGGGGGCGGGCACTGGTGTATTCCCACCTGTAGGGCCAGTTGACGACGGGGATCATCTTCTCGGCCAGTTCGGCCCGCATCTTCGCGATCCGTTCGGCCTTCGCCTGCTCGGCCCGCAGGGCCTGCATGGCCTGCCGCCATGCGCCCCGCTTGGTGTTGCCCTCGGCCTGGTCCTTCCGCTTCGCCTGTTCCAGCTTCATCAGGGCGTTGGGAACGTCCCTGACCGCGTCGTAGTCGGCCTGCTCGACCCAGTCCAGCTCAACGTCGCACTCCCACAGCTCATCGAGCGCCTCGGGGGAGAGCTTGGCTACCTTGGCCGCTACGTCCAGCTCTTCCGGCGTCCGGCCGATCGCGGCGGCCAGCTGGGCCTTGCGCGCCTTCGGGACCCGCTTGGCGCCTACCAGCAGGGTCAACTGCTGGGCGGTCTCCAGGTCATCCTCGGGGCTGGCGGCCCTGCGGTGCACGTTCTCCGCCATGGATGCCACCAGAACTTCGTCGTCGGCGCCCTTCAGGTCGTCGCGGATGATCACACGGACCTTCCGGTACGGACGGTTCGCGGCCACTGCCCGCTCGGCGGCGATCCTGGCCGCCTTCATGCGGCGCTGCCCCGCCACGACACCCAACTGCCCCTCGTGGTCACCCACCTGCGGCCGCAGGATCGGGGGCGTCTGGATGCCGATCGCTTCCGCGCTGGCAATCAGGCCGGGATCGGGCTGCGTGCTGTCCCCAGTGTCCCGCTTCTTGCGGTGGTTGTACGGGTCGATGATGACCGCGTTGGTGTCCTTCTCGTTCGGGTCGTCCGGCGGGTTGAAGTCGGCCAGGGGGTCGATCCATTCCAGGCGCCCGGCCTCCTCTTCGATGACGGCGGGTTCCGCCTGCTCGGCCTGGGTCACGGTCATGATGAGTCCCTCTCGCGGTTCGGGTTTCGAGTAGTGCCGGTCGGGGCGCCACCCCCTGCCGACATGAAATATATTACCAGCTTTAGACCGGAAGTCAAGGTGTCGCGGCGCCCTCAACAGCGCTTTCCCCGCTTCAACGACCGACATCGCCGGTACAAGACGGGGGCCGGTAGCGGGCAGTCCCCACCACCGGCGGGCGCGGCCGGCGGCTTCACCACAGTCCGGTCGGCGCGCACGGACAGGTCCATCTACGGCGTTCGCAGCCACCCTGGGAGGGGTGTTGCGGCCGTCGCGTCCGGCCCGGCGGAGGGCCGGGCCGGACGCGATGAGTCATCGGCAGGAAGTTCCCCGGCCGGGGGCGACGGTTTCGGCCCACACGACCTCGCCGCTCTCGTCCACCCAGATCACGCCCTGCTCTCCGTCCTCTCCCCGGAACGTCACCTCGCTGGTGAGCCTGCGGCCCGCACGGTGGCACAGCTCGGCGAACCGTGACAGCGGATCGTGAATCGAGTGCCTCTTGGACACGATGCGCATGGCGAGCGCGCCAACGGTGACCGGCTGCGCCAGGTCAAGCGGAACGTCCGCCGGGACGAGTGCCCACACGCCCACCATGTCGGACCAGGGACCTGCGGCCTCCGGGTCGTCCACGCCGTCAGCCAGGCAGAAGACCGGCAGATCCGGCCCTTGCAGCTCACGGAGAGCGGGGGCGGGGATCGGCGGGGTGATCTTGATGGTGCCCTGGGCGTGGTAGTCGTAGCCCATGCGGGGCCTCCTTGTACGGGTAGAGCGGGTTCCGAGTGAAAGCGCCGGGGCGGCAGTGCCATCCGCCGCCCCGGGCGGGCGGGTTAGTAGGGCAGACGTTCCGTGGGGCGCATGATCGTGATGACGCGCTCGCCCTGGTCACCGGGTGACGCCTCCGCCACGAGGGTCACGCGCTGGGCCTGCCGCGTGCCCCCGTCGACAGGAACGCGGTAGAGGGTGAACGCCAGCCGGGGCGGGCGTCCGGTGCCAGCTGCCGCCTTGATCGCGATGGAGGCGCTGAGCAGCAAATCCCACTCGCGCTCGGTCGGATCGAGCCGGATGCCGGTCTCCCACGCGTAGCCGTCGGGAACGGCGACGCAATCGCGGTAGACAGCCTCGGTCATGGCCACCGGGGCGGGGTACTGCAACTCTTCGACAATGCCGGGGTCGGCCTCGATCAGCCTCCCGTCCTTGATCGCGTGCGCCCGGGTGTAGGGGGTCGTGCTCACGGATTGCCTCCTGGCGTGCGGTGGGGTTTCGAGCGGGGGCCGGGGCGGCGGTGCCAGCCGCCGCCCCGACCAGTCGGATCAGAAGCGGTCGGACTGGACCGCGTAGTGGGTGCCCGGGAAGGTAGCGATGTGCTTGAACAGCTGACCGGCGACGATGATCAGATCGCGCCCCTCCACGCCCTCGAACTCCTCCACGTGGTGACGGTTCGACTCGGCGGCCTCCAGAAGCGCAGCGATCTCGGCCTGAAGCGGGGAAGCGGCGCGGACCTGGACAATCTCCGACGCGTAGTGGGAATACTGCTCCGTCGCCCAGTCCAGGACAACGGTGTACGAACGCATCCCCCCGCTGGCCGCGCGGCGTCGGGCGCGGACCGTCCGGATGGCCTCGATGAGCGTGCGCATTCTGGTTCTCCTGTCGGTTCGGGTTTCGAGTGGTGTCGTTCGGGGCGCCACCCCCTCCCGACAAAGAAAACAATACCCTACTTAGGCCAGGATGGCAAGCGGGGAAGACCACCTGACCAGCACTTTTTCCCCGGAACCCCCCACCCTGCCAGCCCTGCTCAGCACCACGACACCACCGTCAGCCGGGCGACCACCCGCCACGTAAACCGCCCACCGACCCCGCTCCCCCACCCCGGCCCGACGACGACCAGCACCCCCTCCTCCACCCCGGCCACCCACACGCCCGCCACCCCGCGCCGGCACCCGACCACCACGCCCGCGCCGGCCCCCCCGACCACAACGGCGCCGCACCCACCCCGCCCCCCGGTCCCCGGGGGGCGGGCGTCCGGAGGAGCCCCCCGGGGCCCCGCGCAAGGGAGCGCCAGCGACCGCAGCCCGCAGGGAGCGCCAGCGACCGAAGGGCCGCCAAAAGGAGGGCCCCCAGGGCCCGACGACGGCGGCGCACGGCCGGATCGCACCGAAGGTGCGATGCCCACCCACCAACCCGCGGTCGCACCCCCGCCCCAGCCCGCAGCGCCGGGGGAGCGCGAGGGGGCGGCGCGAGAGCGCCCCTCGCACCCGGCCCCCCGGGCCGGGCACCACCCGCCCAGACGGCGCCACGCAACCACACGATGAACGGGGACGGCTGTCGACCCACAGCCGAAGGTGGCCACCCACAGACGCCACCGCCTTGGCAGGGTGGGCGGGATTCCCGCTCACCCTGCCGGGTGAGGATCAGCCCTGGCAGGTCGGGTGCTCGATCACGCGGAACGCGGTGCCGTTGTCGGCCGTGATCACCTCACCGCGCGCGATGCCCTCCACGAGCGACTGGATCTCCCCAGTGCGAAGGTCGGCCCTCTGCATCTGGGCCCGCAGGCAGCCCGCAACGTCGATGGGCTCAGCTGTCTCGTCACCCTCCACGATGGTGATCCAGTCCCGGCCTGCGGGACGGAACTGCCCCAGGTACCTCGGAGACTTCGGGGCGGCGGCGGACCCGCCCCTTACGACCTGCTCGACCATGTACTCCAGGTAGCCCACCCGCTCGTTGCGGTACTCGGCCACGGCCTCCTGGATGGTGCGCTCGGCGCCGCCCGGCTGCCCCATCTTGTCGGCCAGGTGCAGCAGGTCCGTGATCAGCTCCGCGATCCGGGTGGCACCGGTACCGGGGGTCTTCTGGTACAGCTCCCATGCCGGTCGAGCCAGCTCGGCACAGTTCGCGGGGATGGGCGGGGTGTCGTCGAGGAAGACGGGACCGTCGTCCAGCACGCCAGTCATGGTTTTCCCTCTCGTCAGGTTCGGGTTTCGAGTGGTGTCGTTCGGGGTGCCACCCCCTCCCGACAAAGAAAACAATACCCTACTTGAGCCAGGATGGCAAGCAGGGAAAGCCACCTGACCAGCACTTTTTCCCCGGAACCCCGCCACCCGCACCCGACCACCGGCAGGGCCACCCCCCACCCTGCCAGCCCTGCTCAGCACCACGACACCACCGTCAGCCGGGCGACCGCCGGCCACGTAAACCGCCCACCGACCCCGCTCCCCCACCCCGGCCACTCATCGGCCCGCAACTCGCCGTGCGCTCCCGCCCTTCGGGGGTGGGGCTCCGCCGGAGGCGGTCCTACTGGTCGTCCCTCGACCTGGTGCTGTCCGGCGTCAACCGCCGCGGTCCGGACAGACACGGCGGTCCGCGTCAGCGGACCTCGGCCGCCGCGCGGCCGGCCGGCCCCGAAGGGGCCAGAAGCAGGGGCCGCGCCGGCGGGCGCGTCGACGTCCCGGTGCCGCCGGCGCCGGGACACCAGCACCGCCACGCCGTCAGGCGTGTCCGCTACCACCGAAGCGGCGCCACCCCGCCCGGCATAACCGAGGGGGCGGCGCCGGACCGGCGGGGCTCCGTTAGCGGGTTGGCTCGGCGGTCCACGTCCCGCATTTGGTCTTGTCACGGCGGTAGCCTTGCCACACGTAGTGGGTGTGGTCCGTCTGGTAGCGGCCGCAGTCCGCGCATGGAGTGCCGAAGTCGCCGGGCTCGGCCACGGGTTCGGCGGTCCACTCCTGGGGGCCGGACCACGGGAATCCTCCTCGTGCGAAGCGGATGCCTCCACCGGGCATGAGGTGAGCCCATCCGCTGGGCCAGTCGATCGGCCCTTCCCTGAGGCAGACCTCGACGGCCCCGAGCATGGCGTGACGGCTCCACAGATAGCTTTCGCCGTCAGGGGAGGTGATCCGGTAGCCGGGAGCGGTGACCTGCCCTTCAGGGTCGTGGATGAGCACTCCCGCCGCCGGGTCAGGTTCGAAGCGCCGGACGGAGTGGCTGGGCGACTGGCGGTATCGAATCACTCCGTCATCAGTGACGGTCGCCTCGCTGGCAATCAGTCCCCAGAGGCTGCTGCCCAGGAAGCTGCGTACCCCCTTGCCCGCTACTCGGCGGGGTCCGTAGGAAACGGGCGCTGGGGGCCATTCGCCACCGCTCTCGTCGACCCTCTCGTAGTGGACGTAAATGGGCATGTCGCTGAGTACGACGTGCGGGAAGGGGGGGCCGTCGTACCACTGGGGCACTGGGGCAATGAGGATCTTGGCTCCGGGGAGCTTCTGCCGGGTCTGGATCTCGCCGTTGCCGTTCTGATGCCGCTGCTGTTGGTCTGCGGTCGCCACGTGAAGTTCTTTCTGCCGTTGAAGTGTTCGGGGTGTGGCCGGGCGGGGATGCCGCCCCGCCCGGCCGGTTACAGGTGGTCAGATCGTGCCGAGGAGCAGAAGCCACGACGGCGATCCGTGCTCACACTTGCCATCCGGCTCCACCCAGCACCCGTCACGGGCCTCGGCTCCGCCTTCGGACAGCCACTCCTGCATCTCCTCGACGGAGGGCCCGTCCACGCCGCCTCCGCGCACGGGCTCCTGGTTCGCCTCGCGGGAGACGATGAGCGCCTGCCTGGCCAAGTTGAAGGTCGTCATGTCCTCCGCCCACCACGGGGCTTCACTGACCTGGAACTTCCGGTGCGTGACGTCCTTCAGTCCGTGCCGACTCAACTCCAGTACGCGGTCAGTCCAGCCGGTGACTCGCGGATATGCGTGAGCGTCGCTCAAAAGGCAGGCGATCCTGTCTCCGACCTGCACGTCCTGCGTGGGGACCCATTCGAGTTCAACTTCTATGTCCATCGCGTCTCCGTGGTTCGGGTTTCGAGTGGTGTCGTTCGGGGCGCCATCCCCTCCCAACAAAGACAACAATACCCTACTTGAGCCAGGACGGCAAGCAGGGAAGACCCCTGACCAGCACGTTTTCCCCGGAACCCCGCCACCCGCACCCGACCACCGGCAGGGCCACCCCCACCCTGCCAGCCCTGTTCAGCACCACCGTGCCACGGCTGGCCGGGCGACCGCCGGCCACGTAAACCGCCCACCGACCCCGCTCCCCCACCCCGACGACGACCAGCACCCCCTCCTCCACCCCGGCCACCCACACGCCCGCCACCCCCCGCGCCGGCACCCGACCACCAAGCTCGCGCCGGCCCCCGACCACAACGGCGCCGCACGGCCGGATCGCACCGAAGGTGCGATGCCCACCCACCAACCCGCACCCGCTCCCCCGCCGCCTCCCGCGGCGCCGGGGGAGCGCGAGGGGGCGGCGCGAGAGCGCCCCTCGCACCCGGCCCCCCGGGCCGGACGGCGGAAGAAAGCACCGCTGCGCCGCCCACAGATACCACCGCTTCCCGGCAGGGCGGGATTCCCCGCCCTGCCGGGTGAGGACCAACCCTGACAGGCCGAGATCACGACTGGATCTGACCGGTGCGCAGGTCGGCAGAGACGGCCGGGGACTCCACGGTCGCGGGCGGCGACATCACGTCCCTCAGAAGGGAGCGGAGGGCCTCGACGGTGCCGCAGAACTCGGCGAGGAACTGCACCTGCGCCGTGGCCCCCTGGTTGTTCACGCTGCTCGCCCGCACGTCGGCCGCGTTGTGGACTTCCTTGTACGCGTCGTCATCGCTCAGCTCCGGGTGCGCGCCGCCGTTGTACTCGTCGGCCCCGTCCTCGTTGGCGGCGTCGTACACGGCTTCGTCCAGGTCGCCCTCCCCTATGCCGAACTCGGCCACCAGGGCTTCGGCGTCCTCTTCGGTGATGACCGCCGGCGGCTCCTCCTTGGGCGCGGGCGGCGTCACGTCCACGTGGAGATCCCGTCGCGTCGCCGTCTTGCGGCTCAGCACCCGCCACACCGTCCAACCCGCCCTGCGGAACGCGCCGGCGACGTCGTCCAGAGCCTGGTTACGGGCGGCCCGCACGGTGCGCGTGCCTCTCGACCGCATGCCGCGCTCGTCGTCCGCCCCGTCGATGAACCAGGAGACTTCCAGCGTCCGACCGGCCCCGGGCCAGATGAACGCGCCCTGCGGCCCCTGGGGGCTGTGCCATTCGCGGTACAGCACCTTGCGCGCGGGGACCGTCGCCACCGGCACCTCAGCGGCCCGCAGGATCTCCAGGGCCTCGGCCACCCCCGGGTACTGCGCGTACTGCGGCATGACTCCCACGTAGTCCGACTCCAGCGAGGGCTGCTCGGCCGCGCGCAGCTCCCGCACACGGCACTGCCGCACACCGTGTGGCCCGTGCTCGCGCTCTTCGTCGGTCAGGATGACGCGCACGCCTTCGACCGCCGCATGCTTCCGGACCAGCCGGCGGACGGTCCCCGGGTTGGCCTTCCCGGGCTCCGTGTCGGCGTGCGCCTTCATCACGGTGTCCACCAGATCGCTAGTCACGACACAGGCGTTGTCCTGCTTGGCGGCGGCAATGAGCAGGCGGGCCATCTCGGCGGCGCGCTTCGTGGGCGTCGACATCAGGGTTTCCTCACTTCGTGGTTGGGTCCGGCGTGTCTCCGCCGGAGGGAGCGCCACACGAACGTGGCGCACGGGAGTTCACAGGGGTTCTCGCGTCGCCCGCCCGATCTGCTTGACCGGGCGGGCGACGAGACAGGGCGGCCGGGTCAGACCTCGGCGAGCACCTGGACCTGGCCGGGGTTCAGCACAGCCGCCGCGCGGACCTGCTCGATGGCGGCGTCCACCTGTGCTTTGGCACTGCGGAGGGTGAAAGGGTCGTGGGCGGCGCGAAGGCTTTCCTCAGCCACCACGCGCTCGCGCCAGCCCCCGGCCACGACGGCGCCGCACACACCCCGCCCCCGGTCCCCGGGGGGCGAGCGTCCGGAGGAGCCCCCGGGGACCCGCGATCAGGGGCGAGGGTCGTCGTACCAGATCACGGGCACGTCGGACGCGACGACCAGCATGGACTTGGCCTGGTTGACGCGCCAGATGTAGCGCTTGATGGTCTCGTGCGGCTTCTCGGTGGCTCGGGCGTAAACCGGGCCGAAGTGGACCGGCTTCGCGGCTTCGAACAGGTAGTCGTCGATGCGGATTCCGGCTGTGATGATCGCCGTCTTCGTCCAGCCCGTACCCCGGTCGGAGAAGCAGCGCACGAACACCTCGGGGGCGCCCTCCCCCGCCTCGATGCGAGCGATCATCTTCTCTTCCTCTGCCGTCTCCTCGGCGGTGAGCGGACGGGCGTAACGGTCGGCGGCCAGTTCAGCGGCCAGGGCCTCCTGGTGCGGGCGGACCGCGGCACGGATCGTTGCGGCCGTACTGGGCAGGTGCAGGCTCTGGAGGGTCTGACGGTGCTCGGTGCGGGGCATTAGGGCCTCCGGTACGTTCGGGTTTCGAGTGGTGTCGTTCGGGGTGCCACCCCCTCCCGACAAAGAAAATAATACCCTATTTAGATCGGGTTGGCAAGCGGGGGCCATCGGGACTATCTGCACTTAGATCGCTAAGCCGGGGCCGCCCTCACCCTTCCAGCCCTTGTCAGCACCAGGGCACCACGGGCCGCCGGGCTACCGCCGGCCACGTAAACCGCCCACGGATGCCGCCTTCTTGGCCTCGGTGGTGGTGGAAAAGTCCCGCGAGCCGCAGCCAGTAGCCGGTTCAGGCGGCAGCGAGCAGTTGGCCTGGCGGGCAGGAGCTGGTCAGGCAGTCAGATCGAACACGGCTCGAAGGCGCTCAAGCCGGTGTTTGCGGGATGCCTGCTGCGCCATCGCCCGGACTTCAAAGCGGCCCTCGGCGCGGTATCCGCAGGAGCAGCGGGCCAGATACAGGGGCTCTCCGATGTGCCATTCACCGATGCCGAAGCCGTCGACCACCCACTTGTCGGTGCCCATGTACCCGGTCTCCGTGCGGTGTTCGTGCAGCGTCATTGCCACCCTGCCCGCGTAGGAGACGGACGCAGTGCCGTCCGGCCCAACTGTGAGCCAGCCACGCTCCAGCAGACGCTTGGTGGCGGCCGCTGGGACGGACACGACCCCGGCCCTGACGCATCCGTTCACCAGGATGGTACCGGGGGCCGCTTCGCGTTCCTGGATCAACCGCAGGTCCTTGTACTGACGAGTCGTCAGCCAACGCGGCGGGCACACCGGTTCGAGTCGAATGGTGCGCCACAGCGTGACCCGCGTGGGGTCCAGGGCGCTGCGGTGTCCGGTGATCATGCGGGTGATGGTGATGCGTCCGGAACGGTCAGCGTCGGGGCTGACCTCGTCGTCATCGCAGAGTGCGGCGGCAATCAGGGCATCGGCATTGTCGGCGCTGTACATGCGGGTGGACACGCTGCGGTCATAGTCAGTGATCTTGGCGGTGTAGGCCGGGGGGTGTTGCACGGCGGAAGTCCTCAACGGTGTTCAGGGGTTGGCGCGGGCGCGGCTGGCATGAGGTTCTTCAGCGCTGCGGCGCCCGCCCGGGGGCGACTGATGTGGTGGCCGGGCGGCGGGACCCGCCGCCCGGCCGGAAGGGTGTTACGCGGAGGCGAGTCCGGTAGCGGCGGACGAGGCAGTTGGTGAAGATCGGCGGCCAGGCCGTACAACGCGGCGCGGCCCGGTTTAGCCCTCTGGGGCCAGGATCACCGGTGGTCGGCCGTCGTCGTACCGCAGCCGCAGCGTGCGTCCGTCCGCATGCCGGTCTACCCGCATTCCGTCCTCGGCGAGCGCCTCGGCCACCCTCTGCACCACCTGGTCCCCGGGCACGGCCTGCTCCTCGACGGCCTTCCCGGCTGTGACCCGGTACGCCGGGCCCGGATCAACGATCCGGGCCGCGATACCGGCGCGCTGGTGTTCCGCGTACGCCGACAGGCCCACGGCCTCCAGCGCCCATTCCCGCAGCGGCAGAGCGGGCAACCCCAGTGCCTCCGGCCAGCCGTCGAGGAACGACACTGTGACGCCTACGACGGGGCCCCGCTTGCGGATGGCGGGCGCGCCGTCCATGCGGAGTCGGTCACCGGTCACCAGCACGATGCCGGACGCGGGGTCGGACGACATGCGGGCCTCGGTCACGCGGAGCTGGTACGGCCGGCTGTTCGGAATTCCAGTCAGGGCCTCCGTCACCGTGATGGTCCGGCCCACCAAGGCGCGCACCGCCTCCGGTTGTTCGTCACAGCTCTCGGGCTGCTCGGGCATCGTCATCACTCCATCGGGAAGAGGTCGGGGTCCGCCTGCCGCGCCGGACCGAGCCGGCGCGGCAGGCGGACAGATCACACGGCGCAGCGCTCCGCGGAGGGGAGCCGTTACTGCCCGGCGAATGCAGTCGGCGCACGTCCAGCCGTCCCATTCCAGCACCGCCGGCCGGAAGCCGTTCGCGTACGGGCGGCCGTCCTTGTCGGTCGCCGGTTCGGAGGCGGTGTCACACACAGGGGTAGTCATCATGACCGTCCTTGATCGTTGAGGGTTCACGGTGTTGTGGCGCCGGGCTGCCGGGCGGGGAATTCCGCCCGGCAGCCCGGCGGCCCACTTGCCACGGGAAGGAAGGGGTGGCGCGGGGCCTTGTGGTCCCGGCTGCCGCAGGCGCGTCAGCGGGGTGAAGCCGGGTCCCTTTTCCGCCGACGGCCCCGGGGGCCAGCGGTCGGCGTTGGCCTGTCGGCGGCGGGGCAGAGGCGGGTTCAGGCGGCCGGTCGTCGGCGATCGGGGTACAGGTACTGGCCGGGCCTGCCGGGGAGGGCAACGGGGGGCCAGCCGGGCGTGGCGCGCAGCTGGCGGGGAGCCCGGCGGGTGCGGGCGGTTCCCAGTTCGGCCAGACTCCGCATCCGCGCGAGGCGTCCGGCCAGGCGGCGGGCTTCTTCGTTCGCCCCGGCGGTCACTTCGGCGTACCAGGCGGCGGGATCCTCGTCGGCAAGCCGCTCCAGGCGCTCCTCCTCGGCCTGGCGGCGGCGCCACCGTTCGGCGGCCTCAACCACGGCGGCGAACCGCCGGGGATCGTTGGGGGGGAGCCGGGTCCAGGCCGGTGAGCCGTACAGCGGGACGTCCCAGTCACGGGCTCCGCCGGCGAGCGTAGTGACCTGATGCTCTGCCCATGCTTGGGCAGCATCGGCTGTGTTCAGGGGTTCTCCTTCGATGTCGGGTGCTGGGGTTTTGACGGACCGGTGCGGTGGCGGCCCGGGCCGCCGGGCGGCCAGAGGACGTGAGCGCTTTGTTCGCGGCCCGCAGGTCGATCACGGGAGCCCTGCCGGGAAATAGCCGGTAGGCCAGACGGTCAGCGGGGCGCACCGTGCGCACGCCCCGCCGACGGATCACAGGGAGCTGACGAACTGGTCGATGAGCTTGCGGCGGGTGCGGACGGTCAGCGCGAACGTGCGGACGCTCTCGTACGAGCCGGTCCGGACGACGGTCACGCGCCCGTGGGGGAAGCCGTCGTTCCATCCGCCCTCGGCGAGGGTGAAGCGGTACCGGACCGTCCCGAACATGCGGGTCCACTCGACGTAGCTGCCGCTCATCTGGGCGATGCGGGGACCGATGGGGAACAGGCCGTACATGCGCGCGGCGTACACGGCGAATTGGGCGGCGACCATCACGGCCCGGTGCGCGGCGGCGGCCCGCAGTCGTTCGGCGAACTCCTTGGCCGTGCGCACCATCAGGTCGTCGGCCGGCCGCTTGTCGGTGCGCCGCAGGATGATCTGGAGCAGGCGCGTCCCCGTCTCGGCCGCGCGCGTCCACGGGCTGAGCGGGTGCTGCTCCATGTCGGGCTGCTGCTCGTGGCACATGGCCAGCAGCCGGACCGCGTCCGCCGTCGCCTCCGCCGCGTACGGGCGCGGAGTCCAGCTCGGCACCGACCGGGACAGGTCATCGACCGTGGTCACCATGCGGTCGATGCGGGGGAAGAGCTGGGAGTCCTCGGCGAACTCCAGGGCCCGGAGCAGCATCACGTGCTTGTCGTCGTCCGTGACCGAGTCCGACGGTCCCCCAGGGAGCGCCAGGGCGGCCCGGGACAGCTCCGCCAGGGTGGCGGGCCCTGGCGACTGCCGTACGGCGCGGATGGCGGCGCGGAAGGCCAGCAGGGACGCGCGGTAGTCGTCGGTGGTGGTCATGGTGAAGTCCTCCCTGGAATCGGGTTTCGAGTGACGCTGGTCCGGGTGCCGCCCGTTCCAACAAGGACAATATTACCACTAATAACCCGGATTTGGAAGCGGCGAGGGCCGCTTGATCTGCTTTTCCTTGAGCCAGCAGCCGTCGTGAGGCACAACGCCGGCACCCGCAGGAACGACAACGGCCCGTGTCATCTCGTAGGCACGGGCCGTTGTCGTTCGCCGCGGTCGCTGGAGCCGGTGGGCGGGCCGGGGTGCCGCCGGGTCAGATCCGGAAGCAGGAGGTGCACTCGGCGTCGTCGACCGGGGTGTTCTGCTGTGCGGCGGCCAGGTCGGCCACGGAGCGCACGGGTGTCCAGGCCGGTCCGGGGCAGGAGCCGCTGGGGCAGGGCACGCATGCCTCGAACCGCCAGTCGAAGGGGTCACCGTCGTCCATCCACCGCACGCACAGTTCCTCGTTGCCGGCGGCGAACGTGCCGGTGCGGAACTGCGTGTCGCGGCTGATGGAGTCCCAGGCGAACAGTTCGCTCGCGCTGTCACCGAAGACACGGCGGACATCGGCCAGGTCGCTGGTGCGGGCCTCCTGGACCGCCAGCCGTTGGAGCGCGGCGCCCAGTACCGGCAGGCTCTCGGCGTGGACGGTCCGGTCGATGCCCTCCCTCTGCGGGCATGCTTCGCGGATCTGGGCTACCTGGTCGTCCACGACGTCCGCCGGGACACGGGTGGTGCCGGTGCGGGCGGCGTTGCGGGCGTGGGCGATGTCCGGGGGCGTGTTGATCACCAGCGCGTAGGAGAGGACCCCGTAGTCGTCGGCGAGTGCGGCGAAGCGGCGGCGTTGGCCCTCCTCGGCGAAGGTGGCATCTACGACCGTGGGCAGCCGCAGGTTGAGCCGCGCGCGGAGCACGGTCTCCAGTGCGTGCCAGGCGGCCTGGCTGACTGCCTGGTTGCCGCTGTCGTCGGCGCACATCCTGCGGAAGTCGTCGGCCCGCAGCACGTGACCGGGAGGGAACATCCGGGACACACGGGTCTTGCCGGAGCCGCTCGGGCCGACCAGGAGGATGAGTGCGGAAGGCTCGAACGGCAGGGTGATCGGCGTGAAGGTCATCAGACGGCCTTTCGGGGGATGAGGACGTGGGCGAGGCGGGCGGGCAGCGGAAGGAGCCGGGCCAGGCGGCGGCCGCGGCGGCCGCGCCCCTTGGCGCGGTACATGGCGGTGTCGGCCGTCTTCAGCAGGGCGGACAGATGGGCATCGCTGGTGTCGGCGGGGGCCGTGCCGTCAGTGCAGGCGGTGCCGATGGAGGCCCCGACGGCCAGGCGTCGGCTCTCGTGACGGACGGGCCGGGTCAGCAGGGTGCGCAGGCGGGCGGCGCGGGCGGGCAGGTCGTCGGTGCGCGGGAGGACGACGGCGAACTCGTCGCCGCCCAGGCGTCCGGCCTCGCCTCCCTCGGCGGTGGCCCATTCGGCCAGGCGAGAGCCAACGGCTGCGAGGACGGCGTCCCCGGCGTCGTGCCCGAACCGGTCGTTGACCGGCTTGAACTCATCGAGGTCGATGAGGAGGACGGAGGCCGGTCCCGATGTGACGATCTCGCGGGCCCGAGCGGTCCATGCCGCTCGGGTGGGAAGTCCAGTGACCGGGCAGGTGCGGGCCTGGGCGAGCTGGCCGCTGAGCGCGCAGACCTCGGCCAGCAGCATTTCGACGGCGGGCACGACCTGGGCGAGGGTGTTGCGCAGCTCGTGGGGACTGGCGTCGGGCCGGGCAAGATCGGTGCGGGCACGGTCGAGTAAGGCGCCGGTCTCTATCGCGGCGGACGGCATGAGGGGGTGGCTTCCTTTCGGTGTTGTTCGCATCAATGAGGGAAGGCCCGGGCGGCAGGGTGCCGGCGGTGGCGGTCGCCCCAGGGGCGGTTCAGCGGACGGCGGCCGCGCGCATCTGGATCAGAGCGTCCCGCAGACGGCCCCCGGTCGGGTCGGCCTCGGTGAGGCGGTCCGCGGTAAGCCGCTCGTGGAGGCCCTCGGGGATGTGCGCGTAGGGCCGGACGAGGTCCACGACGGAGGCGGGGTCGTCGATCTCGTACGGGTGGATGCCTGCGGTGACGAGGTCGCGGATCAGGGCGCCGTCACGGCGGGGCACCTGCCAGACCTGGGCATAGAAGGTGGCGAGCGGGGCGTCCCAGCCGACGATGACCCGGACGCTGCCGGGGACGTGGTCCAGGCGGCGGGGGGTATACAGGCTCATCGCGTCCCCTGCGGGTGCATCCGGGGGCGGTCGCATCCGGTGGCCCCGGGGCCCGCGCCGTGCAGGTGGACGTGGAGCAGGTCCTCGCGGGTCCTCACGGGGGTCCACACGCGGCCCCGGCGGCACTCGTCGCGGCGCGGGCAGGGGCTCGCGGCCTCGAAGCCGCGCGCGCCGTACCGGACGCCGAGCGCGTGCCGACCGAAGACGACCTGGCCGTACAGGTGCGTCTGGTCGATCTCGGTGGTCACCTGGACCAGGTGGTGAGCCACGTCGAGCCCGAAACGGGCCGACGCCTCTGCCCACGCCCGGTACCACGGGGTCCGGGTGTAGCGGTCGCGGAGGAAGTCCGCCATGGGGTCGGCGGGCGGGAGCCACTGGCCGGTGTGGGTGTCGAGGGTGCCGCAGTGCGGGCAGGTGCGGCGGCGCGGCTGCCCGGTGCAGCCGTCCGAGAACCGCTCGCCGCAGCACGGGCAGTGATGGCGTCGGCGCTCCTCCGCGCTGCCCGCCGGGGCGAGGCATCCCTTGCACACCCAGCCACTGGCCTGCGCGTCGTGCGGCACCTCCGGCCGGGGCGGGCTGGTGATGCGGTGGGCGGGACAAGTCGTCACGCGATGCCTCCGGTGATGTCGGGTTTCGAGGAAGGTCGACCGGGGAGCCACCCCCTGCCGACACAAAAAATAATACCAGCTTTAAAGCAGATTTGCAAGAGGGGTGGGCGTTCCCCAGTCCGAGGAAGGCCGGGTGGCACGGGCTGTGCGCTGCCCGGGCCCACCGGGACCACGGCCGGGCGTCGCGGTGGCGCTCGGGGGACCGGGACGGGCGGCCGGGAGGCATGCTGTCGCCGTCCCGGCCGCCGCGAGGGGGACCGCGTCCCGAGGGGCTACCCGGCGGTGTTGACCATGGTCTCTACAGCGGGCCACCTCCGGGAGACCCGGGCGAGCGTGGAGCGCTGGGCGTTCATGGCCTGGGTGTCGCGCTCCCACTGCTCACGGTCGCGGTAGCGGTCGACGGCGGAGCGGATCAGCTCGTCCAGGGTGGTGGGGTCCAGGGCGTCCAGCTCCCAGGAGGAGCGGCCGTAGCGGCTGATGTAGCCGCCGGCGCGCGAGTCGGTGAGCTTGGCCGGGTTCGGCGGAGGCCCGTAGCGCCTGACCTGGTCCATGTTCAGGGCGATCCGCTCGACGCTCACGTTGGCCTCGAACAGGGCCATGCGGTCGGCGATGTCACGGGTCATGTCGACCCCCGAGGGGTCGTGGTCGCCGAGGTGGATGATCACCGGCTTCTGTCCCGCCTTTTCGTAGCCGATCATCCGCTGCGCCGCGCCCCACAGTTCGGACTGTGAGGTGTAGCCGCGGCAGGAGAAGTACGGGACGTCCTCGGCTTCGGCGGCCTTGGCGATGACGCCGATCAGGGCGTCCTTCTCGACCCATACCTCGACCCGGTGAGGCTGGTTGGCCCAGCGGTGGGTGCGGTACTGGGCGGCTACTGCGCCGATGATGTGGCTGGGGCTGTCCCAGTGCGCGAGGTCCCGCAGGTTGCGGGTGCGGTCGACGATGTAGTCCCAGTCCAGGGCTCCCGCGAGCCGGGCGTCGTTGACGATGTCACCGAGCCGCTTGTACTCGCTCTGCTTGTTGGGCAGCAGGTCGCGTGCCACGAACTGGTAGTAGAGCTGTCGCAGTGTCAGATCGAACCCCTGGTCGGCGTACTCGGCGCAGATGGCGTTGGCGATGTCGATGATCCGCTGATGGGCGGGGGTGAACTTCTTCGGCTGGTAGGTGATGCGGGGCATGGAGCCTTTCCGTGGGGTGCGGGATCGGGTTTCGAGTGGAGCCGGGGCGGCGGTGCCATCCGCCGCCCGGCGGTCGGGGGCCGGCGCCATGGGGCGCCGGGGGAAGAGAGCCGTCCGGGCGGGCCGTTCGGCGCCCGGACGCGGAGCGGAATTCTGGGGCCTCCGGCCGGCTGCGGCTGCTTGCGGTGAGCGGCCGTAGCCGGCCGGGTCACTCAGCGGCGGCCGCCGGCGTGGGCGGCGCTCAGCACCGCGCTTTCCAGGGTGATCACGAGCCGCTCGATGGCCCGCACGATGGCCTGTGCGTCAGCCGACGGCTGCGGCTTCGGTGTCGGCTTCGGCTTCTCGGGTGCGGGGCCGTAGCGGCGGGCGAGAACCACGGAGCGGGGGCCGTCCAGCCGCACGGAGGCCGGTCGCAGCGCGAAGTCGACGTCGCCCCGGTAGTCGCTGACGAGGAGGACGTATCCCTCTTCGTCGTCCAGGGTGACGTGCACGCCGTAGAGCTTGCGCTCGGGGTCCTCCGGGGCGACCAGGGCGGGCACGACGTTCTCGCCGTCCGCGACGGCCGGGGTGAAGGGGGTGATGCCCATCCGGGCCAGGTACGCGTTGATTCCGTCGGCCATGCTCGCGGCGAGACGAGCGCTGTCGGCCTCGAACGCGGCTTCCTCGGCGGCGTACTCCGCTTCAGCCCTGTCGAGCCAGTCCGTGCCGCTCGCGGTATCGGTGTTCGTGGTCATGGGTCCCTTCCCGGGTGCGGGGTTTCGAGTGATGCCGGCCGGGGCGCCACCCCCTGCCAACACAGAAAACTATACCAGTTCAGAACCTGTCAGGCAAGGGGTTGTGCTCCGGGCGGCCAGAGCCCGGGCCACGACTCTCCGGTTCACCGGGTGTCACCGCCCTGCTCGTCGTCCTTGTTCTCGCGGGCGAAGCGCCGGGCACCGGCGTTGTCGGCGGCCCTGATGGCGGCCCGCCCGGTACGCAAGCCCTCACGGCCCATGTCGAACCCCTTGCCGACGGTGTTGGCCCCGGCGCCGACCGCGTTGGCGGCCGCGGCCGCAGTGCCGGCGACCGCCGTGACGGCCTGGAAGGCGGCGGTGACGGCGCCTGCGGTGCCTCCGGTGCCGCGTCCGGTCTGGCGGGCGGCGGCCTTCTTCGCGGCGAACACGGCCGCCGCGCTTCCGGGCTGACCGCCTGCCGGCGCGGCGGCGGCCGGCCCCCTCTTGCCCTCGATCACCATGCCGCCGGGCAGGGTGATGCGGAAGCTGGTGCCGGGCTTGACCTGCTGCGCGAGAGCGCGCACGGCACCGGGGGTGAGCTGCTCGACGGCGAAGAAGCACTTGGCGCGCTTGGCCCGGCGGCCGCCGGTGACGGTGGCGCGGTGCTGTTCGCCGCAGGAGGCCATCACGGTGCTGCCGGACACCAGGAGCGTCAGGCGCCGGGGTGCGGGCGCGCCTTCCCGACCCGGGCAGCACAGAGGGTTGCCATCGATCTTCAGTGGTCCTCGCAGGGTCAGCGAGGTGGCGGTGTTCACGGGGCGCTCCCTACTTGGTGCGGGCGATGGCGGTTGCGGTGGACGTGGCGGTGACGGTTCCGCCGAGGACGGTGCGGGCGCGCGCGGTGGCGGTGGACTGTGCCGTGACGGCGGTGTCCCGGCCGGCCCCGTGGGAAGTGCGGGTGAAAAGGCCGCGCACCACCCAGGTCACGGCCGTGGCGCCGAGGCTGAGCGCGGCCAGGACCAGGGCCAGGTCCTCCAGCCAGGGCCCGGCGAGCTGGAGGCCGTAGCCGGCGGCCACGCTGCTGCCGGAGGCCGACCACATCAGCAGGGCGGACGTCTTGGCCCAGGCCGGGACCGGCTGACGTTGCTGCGGTGCCGGCGCGGGGACCTCCCGGGGCTGGACGTAGGCCCACGCCTGCTGTCCGCCGGGGAGGGTGACCAGTTCGGCTCCGGGAAGCGGGACCCGGGCGGGGCCGGTGTCCTGGGGCGCGGCTCGCCGGGCCAGGGGCGCCGGGTGGTGCTCGGTGATGGTGTAGACGGTCTCGCGGGCCCTGCGGACAGGGGGGTTCATGTTCCGGAAGCTCCTGAGCGGAAGATCGTTTCGTGTCGGTTTGTGATCGGGACGAGGGCCGGTACGGGTCGGGTCGTCGCAGGTCAGAGGCCGGTACGCGGCCGGTACGCGGCGCGGGGGGCCGGTTCGCGTACCGGCCGGCGCGGAGGGTGTACGGGGCCCGTACCGGCCTGTGACCTGCATCAATGTGGCCCGTACGGACCTCGTACGGACCCCGTACCGAGGGTCATTCCGGGGTAATTCCGGCAGCGGCGCGCACGTCGGCCAGGTAGTAGCCGTTCGCCCGGCCTCCGGCCGTCCAGCCCCGGGAGGGGAGCGTCCGGCCGGTGCCCTCCAGCTCGGCGTCGATGGCCCGGCGCATCTCGGCCCCGCCGGTGCGGACGTAGGCGGCGTCGTCGTCCTCGTCCACTGACAGTGCGGCCGCCGACCAGGTGTCGGGGTCGAGCTGGGCCAGGCCGGCGAGCAGTTCCGCGGTCCGCAGCCGCTCCGGGTCGTCCGCGGCCCGGAAGACCGCGAGCATCTGGCTGAGGATGCCGGGCCTGTCGCCGCCGGCGGACGGTCCGGCGGCCGCGCCGGCCGGGGCGGGGTCTCCCAGCCCGTCGATGCCGCCGCGCACCGAGGTAAGGCCGGTCAGGGCCATCAGGGCGTCCTCGATCGGGTCCGGGCGCTGGCCGGGCAGCGCCCCGTACCGGGCGCGGACCTCGACGGCCCGGGCGATGAGCCGGGCCGCCTCGCCCTTCTTGTTCTGGTCGATCATGTACGCCTTGGTGAGCATCTCGCCCTCGGCGCCCTTGCGCACGCCCAGGGGTGCCTGCTCCCGCTTGATGTCCTGCGGACGCAGGCCCTTGCCCACCGAGCCGGAGCCCAGGACCGCGTTGGCGGAGGCGGCGTCGGCCACGCGCAGGCACCACCGTTCCAGCAGGTTGGCCAGCAGCCGGGTGTTGACCATGCCCTTCTTCGGGTCCTGGATGGCCAGCAGCACAAAGACGCCCACGCCGGCGCCCCCGCGCGCGATGCTGTCGAGCTTGCCGGTCAGTTCCTCGGCCATCAGGTTCTGCGCCTTGTTGGCGGTGTTGGTGTCCAGGTAGTCCGCGGACTCGTCCACGATGAGCAGCTCGATGCCCATCTGCTCCAGGTCTTCCTCGTCGGGGACGGAGCGGCCGTTGCGGGCCAGGTACCGGCTGCGCTCGTCGATCTCCTTCTCGTACGCGTCCAGCAGGAGTGACAGCCGCTGGGGCTGCTTGAAGATGAACGTCTCCAGCACCGGGGCGTAGACGCTGTGCTCGGCGGGCTTCTTGCCGGTGGCGACCCGGATGCGCACCCGCGGGTCGAAAGCCGCCCCGCAGATGATGTTGCGCAGGACGAGTCCCTTGCCGGCCCGGCTCGCGCCGCCGATCAGGCCCATCAGCTCGAACAGCTTCAGCATCACCGGGCGGCCGCGTTTGTCGAAGCTGGCCGGGATGCCGTCCTGGACCGCGTCGATGGGGCCGGTCAGCTCAAACAGCGGGGAGGGGCGGTGTCCGGCGAACGGGTCGAGGTCCGTCATCCAGAAGCTGATGTGGCCGGGGCTGCTGAGGGCCTGGATGTCGATCCAGTCCTCGGGGACGTCCAGCGCGGCGGCGATGTCCTCGCTCTTGGCGCGGAGCTTGGAGACCGTCACGCCCTTGGCCTTGAACCGCAGCTCGACCCCTCCGTCCGCGGCCAGGGCCGGGGCGGTCAGCTGGATCGTCTGGTCCTCGCGGAGGATGCCGGCGGTGCGAAGGGCCTCGTTGAGCCGGGTGTCGGTCAGCGGGGCGTTCTCGGCGGCGGCGGCCTGGTCGAACAGCACGAGCGGCTCACCGCGGCGGGCGCGCTCGCGCACCCCGAGGACGGCCAGGACGCTCACCAGCGGCAGCAGCGCCGGGGCGAGCAGGGCCATGCCCCACAGCTCGGCAATGGCCACGAGGATCGCGACGTAGGAGGTGACACCGGTGGCGGACAGGACGGTCAGGTTCTCCCGCCGCCGGGCCCGGCCCACATCCCGCCGCTCCGCCCGCAGGCTGGCGATGTCGGTATTGTCGAAGACGCCGTCCTTGGCCTTCACCGACCGTTTGGCCTCGCGGATCATGTCGCCGTACTCGGTGACCAGCAGGTAGCCGGCGGCGTTGCTCACGCCGTACCGCAGGCCGGTGGCCGACAGCTGCGCGATACGCCAGGCGTACACCGGGCTGCGCCGGGTGTGGTAGCCGGCCGCGTAGGCCACGAGTTCGGCGCGGTGACGCCAGGCCCGCGGGCTGAGCAGGGTGGCCGGGAGCAGGTCGCGCAGGCCTCGGCGCTCGTGGACCTGCTCGATCACGGGCAGGTCCCGGCCGTCGGTCTCGGCCGCGAGCCGGACGGTGCCGGTGCTGGCGTCGGCGATGCCGGCGGCGGTCATCCGGGTCTCGGTGCGGGCGGCCTTGGCCATGGCGTCCCGCCGGGCGGGCGGAAGGCGCTCCATCAGGTCGATGACCTGACCGCCGCCGTCGGCGGAGTCGGTGGGCTGGGTCATGCGTGCGTGCTCCTTGCGTGGTGCGGGGTTTCGAGAGGGCCGGGGCGGAGGTGCCATCCGCCGCCCCGGCCGTGGGGCTACTTCTTGGTGTTCTTGCGCTTCTTCACCGCCGTCTTGGTGGCGCCCGCCAGCACGCCGGGCAGGCGGGGCAGCATCAGGACCGCGAGGAAGACGACTGCTGCGGCAGCGGCCGCATCCCGGCCGGACCATCCGTAGTGCGCGGGCAGGACCCACACGGTGGTGATCCCTGCCGGGGCCGCCAGGATCAGCAGCGGCGGCAGGCCGCGCTGGGGTGTTCCGCTCACGCGCTGACCTCCTCGGTCACGGCCGCCTCACCGGCGCGCTCCTCGCGGGTGGCCTTCTCGATCGCCGCGGCCATCGCCTCGGCGAACCCGGGCGTGGCCTCCAGCAGGGACACCAGCACGGGACCGTCCTGGCGCCGGAGATTGACCCGGCGTGCCAGTTCGTACGGGGAGAAGAAGCCGTTCCCGGTACGCCGGCGCTTGTCCTTCGCAGCGGCGTACGCCAGTTCCCGGGCGACGGGGAACGCGACCTCCAGGTACGGGGTCAGGTCGCGTTCCGCCCGCTGTGCCGGACCGTTCCCGTCGGCCGGTTTCCCAGCCTCGGCAGGGCCGGCGGAGGTGTTCCGCGCGCCCTGTTCCGGGCGGTTCCCGGACGCGGCCGCAGGGGCCGACTTCCCTTGCGGGAACTGAATTTCTGGGCCCTCGGCCCGCTTCCCGGCCTGCTCGGAACGGGCGGCCGGAACGGTGACCGGCACCCATTGCCCGCCGATGAACGGCAGGCCCCGGTACATCTGGGAACTGAGCCGCGCGTCCGCCTTCTCCCGCTCCTTGATGGCCCGGTTGCGGAACTCCACGGCCTTGGCGCGGGCCTCGGTCGCACGGGCCTCGGCGGTGCGCGCGCAGCTCTCCGCCAGTTCCGCCTCGGCGGCCGCGGCCACGGCGGAACGCTTCACCTCGGCCACCCGGCGGCGGCCGGTCCAGCTCCGCGCGCGGTCCATGCGGGCCTCGGCCCGCCGCTGGCGGCGCACCCGCGCGGCGGTCGTGCCCGGCTCGCCGCCGTGATGCGACTGCCACGCCTGCTCCCATGCCGACTGGATCGTGACGGTCTTGCGGTACGGCGCCCGGATGCGCCAGGCGGTCATCGAGACCAGCGGGTGGGCCATCCACCGGGCGATCTGCTCGCGCACCTCGGCCGCCGTCCGGCCGCTCTGGGTGTGCTGGAGCAGACCGACCAGCAGCTCGAAGGCGAGGACACCGGCGAGCGAGGCGAGGGCGTTGACCTGCCCGGCCGACATGCTGGGTGAGTGGAAGAGGTTCAGGCTGGCCGCGATCAGGGCGCTGGCAGCGGTCATCACCCGGTAGCGGCCCGCCGGAGCACCTCGGCGCACGGCCAGGATGGTCAGGGACGCGGAGCACCAGGTCAGGCCCTCGACGACTCCGGGCACCACCCACGAACGCTCGCCCAGGTCCGCGCGCATCGCCTCGGCCTGGGCCGGCCAGGCGATCCACACGGACGCCACGATCAGGGCCGCCACGGCCGAGACGGCCACGACCACGGGGAGCACCTGCACCAGGGCCCTGCCGCGCGTCTTCCACCTCTGGGCGGCCTCCTTGCGGCGCCGCGCCTTCTCCGCGCGGCGGGCCTCGCGCTTTTGCCGCTCGGCCCGGTCGCGCTTCTGCTCGAAGCTCAGGCTGCGCTCGGCGATGTCGAGCTTGCCCAGTTTCTCGGCGGTGCCGGCCTCTGCCTCGGCCCGGCGGGCGCGGGCTCCGGCCTCCCGGGCGGCCGCCCTGGCGGCCTTGCGGCCCTCGGGGCGGGAGCTCGGCGGCTTGTTCGTCTCGGTGCGGGGATCGGTGAGGGTCATCGGGTGGTGTTCTCCTGAGCGCGGGGGGCGACGGCTCGGGCGCGGGGCGGCGGCGGGTTCTGGGAGGCGTAGACCTGGGCACAGCGGCCCTGCTCGTGGGCCTGGTCCCGGTCGGCCAGACCGTGCTGTTCGAGTGCGGGCCGGGTTAGCGGGAGCGTGCAGCGGGCCCTCACGGGGCGTTCACCGCCGGCGTGGCGGCGCTGCGGGCGGCGGCGGCGCTGATCCCGCGGCGGGCCATGAGGATCACGCCGAGCGCGCCGGTGACCAGGAAGACAGCGGCCGCGATGACCACGACCGCGAGCGCGGCCGCGCCGACGACGATCACGAACAGCGGGATGACCGCGAAGAACAGGCCGGTGTGGAGCTCGTCCACCCGGACGAGGAACAGGCGGATGAGGGCGTTGACCGCCTCGATGGTGCGGGCGTCGATCTTCACGCGGCCCACCCCCGCTCGATCTCGTCGTCGGACTGCTCGGGGCCGGCCGCCTCGTCGGCGCGCTCCAGCTCCTCAACGACGGTCAGCAGCTGCGGGCGGGGCAGGCACCGGCGGCGGGCGGTCAGGGCGTCGGCGTCGCGCAGGTCCAGCAGCAGCGTGGCGAGGAACTCCAGGTTGGCGCCGCGCAGGCGGCAGGAGTCGCCGGGCTGGCCGAGGAAGAAGCGTTCGGGCTGCCCGGTCAGCGAGGACAGGGCGTGCAGGGCGGCTCCGTAGGGAGTGGGAGCCGCGGAGGCGTGCGTGGTCACGTCGGTGCCTTCCGTATGCGGTTTCGAGTGAGAGACCCGGCCCGCGGGGTGCCACCCCCGCAGAGCTGGGCACGGCGCGTGCGGTGAGGCATGCGCCGACAGGACGCTGAACCGGCTTGGCCGTTCAGTCGCAGGACTGATCTTGCCTTACTGCCAATCAGGAGTCAACTGTCCTAGGACTCATTGCCAAAACAGACTTTTTGTCCTAGGATTAAAAGCATGCCTGCTCTGCTGAGCCCCCCGAAGACTCGGTATAGATTGCCGCGCGTACCTATGGATCACACGACAGGAGCCGCCACGGTGGCGACCCGCTACGAAGAAATCGCCGACGATCTGGCGGCCCGGATCGCCGCGGGCGAGTTCCCGGCCCGCAGCACCCTGCCGCCCTACGGCACGCTCGCCTCCCCTTTGGAGTACAACGCCAGCAAGGCCACGATCGAGAAGGCGCTCGGCCTGCTGGAGGCCAGGGGGCTGGTACGCGCCGTCAAGAAGAGCGGGCTGGTCGTCCGCGCGCCCGGCGCCCGCCGCCCCATCGGCAACACGATCGACCGCCACCCCGTGCGCGGGTACGTCTTCCCCTCCGCGTCCTCAGCGAGCGAGCCGTGGCAGGCCCACGGCGGGCAACGGGTCACCCGCATGGAGCCGCCCCCGCACATCGCTGACCGGCTCGGGCTGCCGGAGGGCACCAAGACGGTCCGCCGCCGGCAGGTGACCTCCCCCGCCGGCGAAGGCCCGTACCAGCTGAGCGACGACTGGGTGCACCCCGACCTGCTCCAGCAGATCCCGCAGCTGGGCGAGCGGGATCTCGGCCTGAGCGGAATACACGACCACATCGAGCAGGCCGGCCACGGCCCGCTCACCTGGCACCGCCACACCCGCGCCCGCCAGCCGGACAGCGACGAGGCCCAGCTCCTGGAGATCCCGCGGGCCCTGTGGGTCCTGGAGATGACCTACGTGGCCGTCTCCGGGCAGACCGGCGAGCCCGTGGCCGTCACGGTCCGGGTCGTACCCGCCGACCGCGCCGAACTGGTCGACACCATGCAGCGCGCCCGCGCCGCACGCTGGCCGATCCCCCCGATGGAGCCCCCGAGCCAGCCCATCGCCATCGGCTGATCACCCGCACAACCCCTCACGCACCCTGCGACACACCCGTTACGGTGCGTGTGGTCGGATAGTGCAACCGGGGGAGGAAGATGCCCCCGGAAACGCAACAGGCCCCGCTCGGGGCCTGTCGTGTCCGCCGCCGGGTGGCCGCCCGGCGAACGGTCCGCACCTGTAGTCATCGGGAGGTGCGCTTGATGAGCGTACGCGTTTTGTCGATACCGCCCAACCAGCCGTCCAGGTGGTTGGAGCCGGAGCAGCACCGACAGCTGCCCTCCGGCCGGCTGTCTCCCCACGCCCCCTGACATGGGCGTGGCCGCCCCCTGTTGGCGCAGGAAGCGGCCACCACATCTGACTCGGCCAGAGTCATCACACCACCAGAGATCCGAACCCACATCCGAAAGCCCTGGGGCGCTCACGGCGTGTATGCCCACGCCGCAGCCAGGATAGACGCGGCCGCCACCGGCAGGACAGCACTCCTGCCACAACGTCCGCCACACCATCCTGGCCCGGGAGCTCCCCTACCCGACATCAAGGGGAAAAGCACACCGTGCACCACCAGCACCACCCATCCGCCAGGACACATGCCAGCCGCCGTGCCGGAGTCGCCGCATGAGCGACGACTTCGACCCCACCGAGGTCGGCGTCTACAGCTCCGACGCTCCCCCGCTGTTCACGATGGTCCCGGAGTGGATCACCTACAGCGACCTCAAGGCCGCCCACAAGCAGTTCTGGACCGTCCTCGCCTCCTGCGTGAACCGCGAGCGCCCGGACAACCTCGTGTGGCCCGCCGGCCCCGAGCTGGCCGACGCCATGGGCATCAAGAAGCCCGAGCAGCTCAAGCCCTACCGCGAGGCGCTCGAATCCATCGGGGCGATCGTCCCGGACCTGAAGCGCTATGCCAACGGCATGCGCCAGCGCTACGTGTACGACGTCCGGTTCCACCCCCCTGCCGACTACACCGGCCCCCGCTCCCGCACGGAATGGCTCGCCCGGCGCAAGAAGCGCCTGGCGGCCGAAGCAGCGGCCGAAGCAGCCGACACGTCCGCTTTCGAGAGCGAAACCGCAGGTCAGGCCGGTACCCCCAAAAATGGGGGTACCGGTACCCCCAAAACGAGGGGGGCCGGTGCCCCCAAATCCGGTAGGGCGGGAGCCCCCGAAACTGGGGGTGCTAAACAAGACGAAGGGAAACCAGACGAACAACAACCAAACACGGCGCCTTCAGCGCGTAGCGCTGGTAACGGCCGCAGGCCCACTACAGGTAGTAGGGCTCGCGGGACGTCGAGCGGCTCCGCCGCGGCCAACGGCGCGACCGCGCCGAAACGGCGGTCGGCTGCTCGATCGTCCAGGGAGGTGCTGGTCACTCCGGAGGTCCAGGCCGTCCTCGAAGCGTTCCCCGACGCTCTCCGGGAGGCCCTCGTGACCACGGCCGGCTCGGACCGGCCCCGCACCGTGGTGAAGGCGATCGAACAGCAGCTGGTCTCCAGCGGCGGCGGCCTGGCCCAGGCCCGCAAGCTCGGGAAGCGGGTCGCCCGGCGCTGGGTGACCCACGGCTACACCCAGCGCCACGCCGCGGGCACCCTGAAGAGCCCGGTCGGGGCCACCCTGGCCATGCTCAAGCCGGGCCCGTGCCCGAGACCCGACTGCGAGGACGGGGAGCTGGAGGACGGCACCCCGTGCCGTACCTGCATCCAGCGGGAGAAGGACCGCCGGGCCAAGATCGAACAGGACCGCCAGGCGAAGGCTGCCGCGCGGGAGGCCGAGGCCCGGCGCAGGGCCTGTCCGCACTGCGGGAAGGACCGCGGTACCGACGGTCAGCCGTGTGCCGATTGCTCGCAGACCCTGGCCTCCCTCGACCGCGACACTGCCGTGTTCCTCGACCAGGCGCTGGCCCGCCACCTCACCATGACCAGCGAGGGGGACCCCGTAACAGCCGACGACCTGCGCGAGCACCTGACCCAGGTGGTCATCAAGGCACGCCAGCAGGCTGCCGCAGAGGGGCTGGGGGCCATCGGCCAGGCCCTCGCCGGGCGCCTGGCCGCCGACGGCCTGGCCACGGGGAAGATTCCCATCCGGCGGCTGGCCGCCAAGGAACAGCGGGTGGTTCTCGGTGCACCTGCCGACCGTCCCGACCCCGCGCCGGAGGTCCGGATCCCTGCTCAGGCCCCGCGCAGTGACGGTAAGTGCCCAGGCCCGGACGGCCAGGGGTGCCCGCACAACCATGACTTCGTCGGCTTCGAAACCGGCCTGTGCTTCCGGTGCCGAGCCGCCATCGTCAACGGCGCAGCACCGTCACACAGCTGAAGGTCAACGACCGGTCCCCCGGAGGGTAGCCCTCCGGGGGACCGACCCTTATCCGAGGGCCTCGCATCACCGCCAACGCCCGGACTACCTTGTTCATCCCCCGGGGCGCCTGCCTCGGGCCTTCCCCAGCACGTGCGCCGACCGGCACTGCCCCAGCGCGCAGGGTCGGTAGCTCCTCAGCCCTTGCGGGCTTGCGGTGCCCCGCCGGGGGTGGTTGCTCACCGTAGGCGGCGAGCGGTCCGCCGGGGGCCTTCAAGACAGGACGCGTGGCGGAGACCGGGACAGGGTTGCTGCAACATACGCGTGCCTGATCCGTCGGCGCACCGCATCGCCGTGGCGGACTTTCGGTGGTACAGGTCAATGAGCGGGTGGGAGTAACTCGTCCCAGGTGAAAGCCACCCTTCGCACTCCCCTGCTGGCTGTTGGCACGCGGCGAAGCCGCCCTTCTCCCACAAGCGACTGTTCACGGGCACCCGGCCGACACGCTGGTGCGGGCGGGACGCGCCCGGCGGGCGCCTCCGCGCCGCACGTCGTCGGTGGCCGTCTACTACGTAGTAAGAGGCGAACCGCGTTTCCGCAGGTCAGAGCGTTTTCTTCTGTACGTTTCCCGACAGACGAATGTAAGTAGCTGCACTACGCTTCCCGAAATCGGGAAACACTCGGAGCGAACCCGCGCTCGCGGACCACTGTTCACGGGCACCCGGCCGACACGCTGGTGCGGGCGGGACGCGCCCGGCGGGCGCCTCCGCGCCGCACGTCGTCGGTGGCCGTCTACTACGTAGTAAGAGGCGAACCGCGTTTCCGCAGGTCAGAGCGTTTTCTTCTGTACGTTTCCCGACAGACGAATGTAAGTAGCTGCACTACGCTTCCCGAAATCGGGAAACACTCGGAGCGAACCCGCCACGTACACCTCGGGGAGCGTTTCCCGATTCCGGGAAGGGTGTGTAAGGTAGCGCCCACTGGTTCCCGTACATGGGAAAACCCGAGGTGGGAGGCTATGGCAAGGGGAGTGGTTCGCGAGACCGGCGAGATGATGCACGTCGACATGCTGCCGGGCTTCGAGGACCAGCAGCTCGGCAAGAAGCCTTCCGTCGGGTACAGCTGGCGCGGTCGGCACATGAACGTCTCCAAGGAGATGGGGGCGGCGGTCTGGCAGAAGGACTCGGGATACGACCGCAACGATCGAGACGTCCTAGGCTTCTACATCTTCAACTCGGGCAAGGACGCCGAGCGGGTGGAACTGACCTACGACGAGATCGGTCAGAGGCTCGGGATGAACCCCCGACAGGTCTCGAAGTCGATCAAGAAGCTCCATGCGGGTGGCTTCCTGCTGGAGGCCGGAAGAATGGCAAAGGTGAAGCTCTACCGGCTGAACGGGCGATTCGCGTACGACGGGTCGGCCGAGGACCAGGTGAAGGCGGTGGCGGACATGAGGCATCCTGTAGTACCGGCACCAACGCCTGAGTCCGCTTCCAAGCCGCGGCCTTCTAAGGGGGCAAGTGATGAGCTCGCCAGCTGAGCACTTCAACATTGAGCACTGGCTGGGTCGCGAGCAGCTCCACGAGCTGCTGTGCAAGTCGGGCTCCCTGCCTTCCGCTGCGTCCAAGATCCTGATGTACGTCGCCAGCGGGGCCCCGCTCGGTCAGCGCGTTGAGGAGTCCGCCTCTGCGATAGGAGGCAAGCTGCACATGAGCACCTCAGCAACTTCCCGGGCGGTCAAGGTGCTCCTGACCGAGCGATGGCTGGAGCCTGCGGGTCCGATCGTGGGGGTCCAGACCTATCGAGTGGGGCCGGCCGTGTACGAGGCCCTCGAACTGGATAAGGACGGCACTCCGCTGGAGGACGCGGACCGCCCGCTCGCGACCGTTCGGCACCTGCCGGTACCCACACCCATCGACTGACACTCTCGGTCTCAACGGCCCACGTCCCGATCTGGGGCGTGGGCCGTTTGTCGGTTGGGGGCCAACGAGGAGGCATCGACCCCGCCCTCCTGTTGGCTGCAACCAACTGGGGGGCTCCTCCTCGGCGGCGGCGCCTGCGCCCGGCCGGTTCGCTCTGAGTGCATCGGGTCGCTGTCCGCCCTCGGACGGCGGGGCGGCGGCCGGCGCGTGTGCGCACCGTGATTCCGCCCGTGCGAGATGCCAGGACGGAAGAGCCCTTGCGCCGTCGTTCAGCGCCCGAACGGCGTCGCCGCGGCCTGCGGCCGGCCGCAGACGTCGAGCGGTCGGTAGTCGTGATGGGTCCCCGGCGGACAGCTGGCCCCGGTGGTCCGGTGCCTCCCCGAGCGCAGGAAGCCTGGACCCCCGTCCCCCGGGATAATGAGTCCCCCGCGCCCCTCTTCCTCCCTCGGGTCCGTGGGCCCTACTGGGCCCACTCCCCCTCGGGACACCCGGGCTGACGTGCCGCGACGAGCCCCCGCGACGTAGTAGCGGCGTCGCCGTGCGGAGTGGAGCGGACAGGACCGGTGGGCACCGGGCCGGGCCCTCGCCCACGGCGCGGCACCCTCACGCGGAGCGGGGGCCCAGGGCGATCTTCAAGAGCGCGAGGACTAATTATCCCCTAGAGGTGAGAGTGCGCGCCGCGGGCGCGCGAAAGAGGGGCGGATGGGTGGGGCGGGGCCGGGGTTACGGTTCCCGAGCCCCTCCCGCGCCGTACGGGCCGGGCAGGCCCCGCCCCACCCATCCGCTCGGCTTCTCATCCGTGCTCCCCCGACCCGCCATTGCCGGGTGCGGGTTCGTAGTAGGGGTAAAAAGGACGCGCTCCGCGCGGCGACAAAAAGAAGCGGGGCACCGCGTCGGTGCGGGTGGCAAGGCTTCCTCGGGCTGCAGAACGGCTGAGAAGGGGACTGACGTGGGCCCTGGGGCGCGTTCAGGACTTCCGTGCCCGATTTCCGCGTCGCATACGCTGCCGCGCGCCCACAGGGGCGTCTGAGGCTTCTGTGGCCTTGAGGGGTGCGTCAACTCGACGTCAGGGCGCTGCGGTCCACGGGCCCGGCAGTGTCAACTTTCCGGTGACACTGTCGGGCCTTCGTGCTTGCCCGGCGCACACGGGACGCCCGCGGCGCCGTCCCCTGGGCTCTGCCGAGGTGGAGGCCGCCTACCGGCTGGACCAGCCGCATCCCGGCTTCCGTCTCCTAGGAGGACGGCCGTCTCGACCTACTCCCGCTCGCGCAGACGGGTCCGGTGCGCAGGCGTCTCATCTGACCCGCCGACGTCAACGTTTCGGTGACATTGGAGGGGCGGGCCCGATCCGCCGGGCGGTCTCCGGCGGCCGGGGCCCGTCAGTCCCGTTCGCTTTCCTCCAGGCGCAGCGCGTCGAGGATGTGCAGGAGCTGACCGTCGGCGGACCGGGCCATGAGCATCACCTCGCGCGGATCGGTCTCGCCGTAGTCGGCAGAGGTGATCTCTTCACGCAGTGCCCCTTCGAACGCGGCGCACTCGGTGCAGCCCGTCCGGTGCATCAGGTACCGGGCGGGGGCCCGCACCGTATTGCTGTCGCTTTCCAGCACGTGCGCGGGCTCGCCGGTGGCGTGACTGCCCATGCGCCCGGTGATCTTGTACGTGAAGAAGGGGTGCCCCTGGCGGGCTTCGAGCACCGTGGCCATCACGTGCACGACGTCGCCGGGGCTGAAGTGCTCGGCGGTGATGTCCCGTTGGTGGATGGCGCTGGCGTTCAGTTCGTCCTGCAACATGGTGGCGACCTTACGGTCCGGGGGCCCTCGCCGCCGGGGCCGTCCCCGCCTCACGGCAGCTTGTCAACGTTTTGGTGACACGGCGTTCGGGGTGGAAGGGTGAGTCCATGGCGATCGACCACGTGAAGCGGCAGCGGACGCGGGATGCGGCGGAGGAACTGCTCCGCGAACGATACGGGGAGGGCCGCAACTACCTGGACCCGATCCGGATGATGCAGGAAGTGCGGGCGCAGGCGTTCGGGTATTTCGTGCGCGAGGGCGAGGAGGCACCGGAGGTGCCGGCGGAGGACCTGCTGGCGGCGCTGACGCAGGTTGAGGAGGCTCGCGCGCGTCTGGACGCGCTGGAGCGGGACCTGATCCGCGGCGCCCGCAACCGCGGCGCGTCATGGCAGAAGATCGCGGACAGCCTGGGCATGACGAACCGGCAGGCCGCCGAGGCCAGGGCGACCCGCCTGGAGCGGGCGGCCGAGTCCCACAGCCGCGACCGCGACGTCCCCACCCAGCGGCGCGAACGCGCGCGGCAGCGGGCCGTGGAGGCGTGGTGCGCAGCCCATCAGACCCGCATCCGGCAGACCGCCCAGCGTCTGGTCGATGTCGCCGAAGCCTGGCCCCAGCTGGCTGAGGACTTCCTCACCTCCCACTCCCTGCGTGCGCTGGAGAACAGGCTGAACGGCGACGGCGACGGCGTGAAGCTGCTCGACGATCTGGAGACACTGCGCACCAGGCTCGCGCCGTACGGGCAGCCGCCCCTGGAGCCCGTCGGCGAACGCGCCGCGGAGGCGGCACAGGCCCGCGACGCCGCCCTGGCCGTGCTCTCCGACCTGGCAACGGTCCGCTTGGAGGTCGACGCGGCCCGAATGTCAACGGTCCGGTGACAGCCGTCGTTCGCCCTGGTGCGGCCACGCCCCCGGCACGGTACGGCCCGCGGGGATGCGCAGGCCCTCGTATCCGGGGCCGAGGCCACGGCAGGAGCGGCCCCGGGTGATCGGGACTGGCGGCACGACCGACTGGCTATCGCCGTGGAGGACGGGTTCGGGCCGGTTACTCGGCAGAAAGGCCAGGCTCTGGCGGAGCCGGGTCAGGTCCCGGAGAAGGGGGAACACCGCAGCGGCAGCGGCCGGGCGCGGTGGTCTCGATCGCCTCGACGGCGTCTCGGCCGCCGACGCGCTCCAGCTGCCCGGGCCGCCGTCTCGAAGCCGTGGACGGGCGGCACCTGGGCACGGGAACGGCGTCAGACCGGCGCCGGGCCGTAGTGGACACCGAGCACGGTGCCGTCGTCCCCCAGCACACCGGCCTTCCGCAACTTCTCCAGTGCCTCGTCGACTTGGCTCTGCTCGTAGTCGAGCTGCGCAGCGATCTCGTCTGTAGCTCGGCGTTGCTGCTGGCCCGTCTGGAGCATGAGCCACATCGCGACGTCGCGTTCGACATGCCCCATCCCGGAATCCAGCAGGCCGCGCCACAGCTCGGTACTCACCAGCACGTGCTTGGAGCTGGGCCAGGCGCCTTGAGCCGGCACGGTGCGGCATACGCGGTCCTTCAGTTCGGTCAGGTACGCCAGGGTGGAGGCGTACTCGGTGACCGCCTCCACGTCCTGGTCGTCGGCGAGGTCGGCGCACACCGACTCCAGGGCCGCCCGCAGGCTGGTCAGGGCCGTCCCCAGATGCTGAGGGCACCGGGCCCTGGCCAGGGCGGGGTGCTTCCGGGTCGGCGTGTACGCCTTGCCCAAGGTGTGGGCGACTGCCTGGAGGTAGCCCGCAGCCTCGTAAAGTGTCTCGCCGGGGTGCCCCAGGCTGTTCAGGGGGCTGTAGTCGCCGCCGTCGGCGTCCTTGGAGAACTGCCGGTCGATGCCCATACTCTTCAGCCCGTGGACGGTGGCCAACATGTTCACGATGCGGCTCAGGGTGTGACCGGCCTGAGCGACGGCCTCGGCCATGCGGTTCACGGTGCCGCGGCGCTCCTTCGCAGCGGTCGTCTCGACCTCGGCGACCAGCGCCTTGTGCTCGGCCCCGAGCTGCTCGAACGCGGTCACGAGCTGGGTTACCGCGTGGAGCAGGCGGTCGCGGTCAGCTGCGGGGTGCTCAGTCATCGGGCGCCCTCTCCTTCGGTGGCGCGGCGCAAGGTCGCGGCGCCGCGTGCGACGGCGCGCCAGTCGGTCGCGCCGTCGCATACAACGGCGGTCGCCCCGTCCGGACACGGGCGGGCGGGGTTGCGGTTCCCGGGCCCTCTTCGCACCGTACGGACCGGGCAGGCCCCGCCCCACCCATCCGCGCGGCTTCTCCTCCGTGCTCCCCCGGCCCGCCGTCGCCGTCCGCGGGCCCGTGGACAGAAGGAAAAGGACACGCTTCGCGCGGCGACTGAAGAAGCACTGGCGCCGTATCGGTGCAGGCGGCACGGCACCAACCGCAGGACAGCCGAGAAGGGGCCTGGCGCGGCCCCTGCGGGGCGTTCACGGCTTCCGTGCCCGTTTCCACGCGGTGCGCGCTGTCGTGCGCTCACAGGGGCGTCTGCGGTTGCGTGGAGTCGGGCGGGGCGTCGAAGACGTCGAGCAGCCGGTTGTTCAGCGCTGCCTACAGTTCGGTCTTCTGCTTGCCCCTCCCGGCCGAGACCTGAAACATGGTCAGCGCGGAAGACGGAGAGCGGTCCGATCGTTCGTGGGGTCTGGTTGCAGCCAGGCCCCACACCGCGTCGCCGGCCCAGGTCGATGTCAGTGGTCTGCCAACCGGCCAGGGCTGGGGCCAGACAGCACAAAGCCCCCTGGGGGACTCCCGGGGGCCACAACCACCTCGAAGGGTGGAGGGATCCAGTTCCCTGGTTCCGGCCTTAACCCCGGTAGCCCGCCAAGAGGCTCCGTGAACAATCTGACACACGAAACAATACCCGTAAAGGCATCGATCCGTTCCAGGTTCTCAGAACCGGTCGGGCGGGTACAAGCAGGCCACGCTCCCGTACGACAAGCCGCCGGCGCCGCCGCACGGCGCTGCGACCCGGGCCCCGGCTGGGCGGGCGTACGGTGGAGGCATGGCCGGGCAGGTGCGCCGCTGTGCGTACATCTTCTGCTCCCAGCCGCTGCCGGTGCGCTCGCGCAGCGACAGGCGGTTCTGCTCCGCACGGTGCAAGGCCGCCGCCCGGCGCTGGCGCCGCCACTTCGAGGAGGCCGTCGATATTGGCCTGTCCTACACCCTGGGCCACGAGACTGAGCACATCGTGCGCTGCCCCTCGTGCGGCCGGCGGTTCCCCCGAGGGCACGGCCACCGCCGTGACGCGCTCTACTGCGGCCCCGCGTGCCGCTAGGCCGCCTACCGCGCCCGCAAGGCCGCCGAGCGGGTACGCGGACGCGTCACCGACCTTGTCGACGTGACGCTTCCTGGGACCCGCTCCAGTCCGGTGACCGGCGAAAAGGCATCGATGTTGATGGGGGCGGGCGGGTCACCGGACGCGGGTCACTCGGCCTTGGGGATCAGTGGCCCAGTCGCTGCACGGGGGTAGGTCCGGACCGGTGTCCTGCCCGCGGTCTTGCTCGGTGCGGATGGGTGACCTGTGGGTGTGTCGGCAATCCGGCAATTCCGAGGTGCGTGAGGCTCCGGTCATGACGATGGTGACGATCCAACTGCCTGAGGACCGGCTCGACATCACTGCTTTGAACCTGTCGTTCGCTGATCTGCCGGTTGCCAGTGCGTCGGCCGCATTGGTGCGCGGGTTCGGCGGTGATTTGGACGAACTGGGAGAATCGCTGCGGGAGTGCTTCGCCGATGGAGCGTCGTGGTGCCGGGTCGGCAACGCCGTTCACACGGTGACCGATGGGGACGCCGAGGTTCGCCTGGTGCCGCGGCCGGATGTGCCGACCTGGCACGCGGACTACTTCCGGGCCAGTTGGGGAAACAGCGAAGGTGCTCGGATTCCACCGGAGTTCCGGCTGCAGTACGCCCTATACGTGGACCGCCGGGACGGGGCACGCGAGTCCTGTCTCGAAGGCAAGGATCTACGCGCGGTAGCGGCCAGGGACGGGGCCGCGGGTGTCGATACGCTGGTGCGGCACCATCGTGCTCAGCTTGCTGAGTGGTACGAGGCCTTGGACGAGTTGCTGCGCTCGGTCCAGACCGCTGAGGACCTCCCCGCGTGGGCCACCTCAGTGGTCCAGGACGAGCTGCTGGACTGGCACCGGACCCGCGAATACCTGACAAGCGCCGTGTTCGAATACCACCACGGCGATGCCGGGCCCCGCCCCGAAACCGTCTTCGGCAACCTGTGCTTCCACTTCTCAACGGGCTCGGTGGAACTGGTGCCCAACCTCTGACGTCGAACGACACCGCCGGGGAGGTCGCGCCCAGGGCTCTGGAAGTCGGGCTGGCCGTGGGCATCGCCGCCCCGTTGAACGACGGGGGGTTCCCTGCGTCGCGCGCCTGCCAGCCGCAGCGTGTCCGCCGTCCGGGCGATTCGTTGTACGGGCATGACGACCACTGACGCCGATCCCTTGTTCTTGGCCGACTTCCGCACCGCCAACACGGCGGTGCTGGGCCTGCTGCGCGGCTACTTCCGGGCGGAACAGGCCCCTGTTCTGCGAGCTCATGCAGACCTGATGGCCGACAGCGGCACGCTGGAGCGGGCGGTGCCGGTGGTTGGGCTGCTGCTGCGCCAAGGCGCGGCGGAGCTGAAGGAGAAGGCTCCGGGCGCCCGGCTGCCGGAGCTGTTCGGGCCCGTCGGGGTCGCCCCAGCCGGGATCGAGCGCGATGTCGCCGACGCGTTGCGGGCGCTCAGCGCCGGATCACTTACCGGCCTGTTCGGCGAGGAGCCCCTGGTCGGGGAGAAGCTCGCGGCCGTCGTCCACGCCGCCGCGATCCGCTGTCTTCGGCAGCAGGCGGCGCACTTGAGCCGGTCCAAGGTGCGCCGCTGGCTGGACACGGTGGAGGCCACCATGGCCACCGTCGAGCAGGTGACGCAGTCCCAGGCCGAGGCGCTCATGACGATGGACGCCCTCGGGTTCTTCGGGAGCCGGCCGGCGGCCGCGCCACTCGATCCCCTCCGGGCGGCGAAGGAGGTGACGGTCCAGCTGGTCGGTGGCTACGGCCTGGGTCAGCCGGAGCAGGTGGCTGAGGCCCAGCGGCGGATGGCGGCGCACGTCTCGGTGGCAACCGAGACGTGCATGCTCGTACGCGCGTTCATGCAGAACGTGGTGCGGATGGCCATGGCGGTCGGGGTTGAGCTCTCCATCCAGCAGCAGGAGCAGCGGCTGCACGAGCTGGCGGCGCTGGCCCCAGAAGAGATGAGGATGGCGCTGGTGGCGTACCTGGAGGCGACGGCGGCCGGGCACCCAGCCGGGGGCGTGGACGTCGATACCGCGCACGGTCGGCAGGTGTCGGCGCACTACGCCGCGGTGTTCCTCGCGATGTACGGCGTGGCGGCGATCGGGCGGGAGAGTTTCGCGGGGCTGGTGGACGAGATGATCGCGAGCGAATGACGGAAAGTCGGGCCCCGGCCGGCGCGGAGTCCGTACGCTGAGCAAAGCCGCTCCGGAAGGCCTCCCCCGTGCCTTCCGGAGCGGCTTGCTGCTGCTCGGGCCCCACTCGGTGGTGCGGGCCGGGCGGCACCTGAACCACGGGTGGCGTCAGGCCGGGACCGGGCCGTAGTGGACACCGTGGTGGGCCCCGTCATCCCGCAACATGACGATCTTCTTCTTCATCAGCGCTTCGTCGACCTCGCTTTGGTCATAGTCGAGCTGCGCGGCAAGACACCCAGACGGCGGTCTGTTCGTTAGGCCAGTAAACGACGTCGGCGACGAAAAGAGGACGCGCAGATGACGGACGCTGTTGTGAAGGTGGATCCGATGAAGCCGCAGGAGCAATACCTCCAGCAGCAGGAGGCGTCGCTGGCACTGCAGGACGCTCTATCCGACGGCCTCCGGCTCGGTCTTCCTGTACTGAGCTGGTCTGTCACGAACGGCGGCGTGCTGTGCGGGGAGGTGCTCAGCAAGTCTCCCCGCGAGGACTTCAGCGCCTGGGCGGAGTACCTGGCTGTCGTCCCCGAGGATCTCTCCCGCGACGGCGAGACGAAGCTGCGCGTGATCACCGACAGCGGCCTGCCGGGCCGGAAGCGGCAGGTGAGGGTCATTGTGCTCGCCAGGTTCTACGAGAAGCCCGACCAGAACCTCAGTGCGGCCTGATGCAGACGCCTCCCGGGCTGTACCTCAACGCCGCGCTCTGTATGGCACCCCTCATGCGCCGGCGACGGCGGACGACAGGGCGTCGAACCGGTGGGCCATGCGCTGGGAGCTGACGGTGCTGATGAGCCCTTCGGCCTGACCGAGGAGTTCTCGTGCCTGGTCGCCGTCGCCGCACTGGTGGACGGTGTCGGCCAGGTCGAGCACGGCGTGGAGGTGGTCGCGCGGGTAGGCGGGTGCGGTCGCCTCGACGCGGCTGCGCAGGAAGGGGACGGCCCGGGAGGGCTGGTCGCAGGCGAGCCAGGCCCGGCCGGTGGAGGCGTCCACGGAGTCCTTCGTGATCCAGGTCGCCCACCACGGCGTTTGCTCGTCTGCAGTGCCAAGGTGGTCCAGCGCTTCGTCGCGGAATCGCAGGACCGCGTCGGGGTCGTGGCGCCGTCCTGCGGCGTAGACGCGCCGGTCGGCGATGACCGCGGCGACTGCGGGCGGGAGATCTGGTGTCCGTGCGGCGATGTCGAGGAGTGCGGCGGCGTCGTTGTGGTGGCCCAGCCATGCGGCCTGGTACGCGGCTGAGGCAACCAGGTTGGCCGTCGAATGACGGGTGGTCAGTGAGGTGCCGGCTTCACGGGCCAGGCGCATGCCGGTGTGGTAGATGCGTTGCGCCTGGGGGTGCTGGCGGGCGTCGAAGCACATCCAGCCGACCTGTTCGCTCAGTTCGATGTAGGCGGTGTGGAGCCGGTCGGTGAGGGGGCCTTGGCCGCGGGCCTGGGCCACGACCCGGGAGGCGCTCTGCCAGATGCCGATGCCCCAGGTGAGGTCCCCGCTGGCACTGCCGGTGGAGTCGTCGATCCCTCTCAGATCACGAACGGCCCTTTCGATCGACCCGACGAGCCGTTCGCTCAGCTGACCGGATGGCGCGGCGGAGGCTTCCGCTGTCGGGCCGAGCAGCAGCGCGAGGGCGGGGGCGGTGGCTGCGGCTCCGGTGAGCATGAGCAGGTTGCGGCGGTCCATCAGGTCTCCTTGGCTGATCTCCTGGAGCAGGGCTTCCAGAGGGGCGTCGCCGGGCGCGTCGAGGTGTCGGTGACGGGTCCGGGGGCGATGCAGGTCCCATCCGACGTCGGCCGCGGTGATGCACCGCCCGGCCCTGGCGGTGAGGACGGCCAAGGCGTCCGCCTGGTTGTCGGGCTGCGGGAGAGAGGGGTTTTCCCGCAGCCAGGGATAGGCCGCCTTCGGGCTGAGGGGGGAGCATCCGCGGCGGGCCCGCCGCTGGTTGATGCGGGCGATGAGCTGCTCCGGCCGCAGCCCCAGCTGCTGTAACAGGGCGCCGAGCACATTGGCCGGCGGGGCGTCAACCGCTGCTGGCTCCATGGGCACTCCAAGTCCGGCGGGGGTCCTGGCCGGAAGGTACCACCGCTCAAGGGACCGCCAGAAGACGGGACGAACAGGGCCTGGTGTACGTACACCAGGCCCCAGAATCGGTGTCCGTACACCGACTTGGTGTGTTCACCGGGTACACCGCGGCGACCTCTCGCGATCACCTGTCTGCCTCCGCTTGTCTGTCTCACCTCGCCAGACCGTGGAGGTGAGGTGTGCGAGCAGTGATCTTCGGTGCGTCCGGGCTCCTGGGCCGCTCCGTGATGCGGGCCTTCGGCGACATGGCCGTGACGGGCACCGCCTTCAGCCGGGGGGCCGGCGCCCTGGTCGCGGTCGATGCGACGTCGGCCGATGCCATTGCGGGCCTGCTGGGCCGGGTGCGGCCGGACGTCGTCGTGTCTTGCGTGGGCGAGCGTCGCCCGGCGGTGTGGGCTGGTGCCCCGGACAGGGCCCGCGCGGTCAACGTGGATGCGGCCCGGCTGATCGCCGAGGGCGCTCGCCGGTGCGGGGCCCGGCTGGTGCACATCTCCAGCGACTACGTCTTCGACGGGACGGCGCCGCCCTACCGGCCCGGCAGTGCCCCGAATCCGCTGAACGCCTACGGCCGGTGGAAGCTGCTGGCCGAGCACGCCGTGCGTGCCGCGTGCCCGGACGCGGTGATCCTGCGGCTGCCCGTGCTGTACGGGCCCGTGCGGTTCGCGGCCGAGACGAACCTGACCGAGATCGCCCGCCAGGTCGCCTCCGGTGCCCCGGTCGAGCTGGACGACGTGTGTGTCCGCTACCCCACGCACGCGGACGAGGCGGCCGAGGTGTGCCGCCGGCTCGCCGGGGCGCTCCTGCAGGGGCAGTACCTGGGCTCGGTCGTCCACTGGAGTGCGGAGCAGGGCCTGACCAAGTACGGGATGGCGCTGCTGATCGCGCGCAGGTTCCGCCTGCCCGCCGATCACGTCCGCGCCGGGGACGCGGACGCGGCGGCCGGGGACCGGCCGGTCGACTGCCGCCTGGACTGCCAGAACCTGCCCGCGGCCCTGGGCCCGGTCCGCCGGCGCCTGTTCGACATCGAGTTCCCGCCCGCGGTCGAGCCCTGGCTGATGCCCACCGGGCCCGCCACGGGGCGAAGGAAGGACCCATCGTGACCACGCCCCCGTACGAGGACTTCGCCCACGCCTACCTGATCGAGGTGGGCGCCGCCGTCCGCCGCATGCTCCCCCGTCATGCCGAGGCCGTCGACCTACTGGTCAAGGCCACCGCCGGTGGCGGCGAGATCCGCGCCTTCGGCAACGGCGGCTCCTCGGCGATCGTCCGCTCGGTACTCCTCCAGCTCCACGCGCAGGCCGAGGTGCCGGTGAACGACGCGATGATGAGCCCGGCGACCCTGGCCTACAGCGCGCAGCGGGAGGGGTACCGCACGGCCTTCGCGCGGTCGCTCGTCGGCGGCATCGGCCGGGTGGGCCTGGTCGTTGTCGCCAGCGTCAGCGGCCGGTCGGCGAACATCCTTGAGGTCGCCCGGCTCTGCGCCGAACACCGTGTGCCGGTGCTGGCGCTGGTGGGCGGCGACGGCAGCCAGCTGGAGCCGGACGGCGGCGTGGTCTGGGCGACCGGGACCACGGACCAGCAGATCAGCGAGGACGCCATGCTGACCGTGCTGACCCTGGCCGCCGCCACCGCGCTCGGCCCCGGCACGAAGCCGCTGTCGGCCCGAGCGGAGCGGCACCTGCGCGCCCTGGCCGGGGTGGACACCGAACTGCTGGGGGCGTTCCTGGGGGAGGCGACCGAAGCCGTCGCGGACGCGATCACCGGCCGGCGCCGGATCTACGTGCTGTGCCCGGACGGCGGGCCTCTCGCCCTCGTCGGCGAGCACTTCGCGCACAACCTGGCCTGGGACGCACCGCTCGGCGTCGACGGGGTACAGCCCCCGCTCGTCGTCTGCGATCCGTCACTGGCCGACATGAGCGCGATCTACAACGACCATCCCGACCCCGCCCACGGCGTCCGCCACCAGCTCAGCAGCGCCACCCCCGGCGACGTGGTCTTCCTCCTGGCCTACGACTCGGCCGGCCCGACGGCCCGCGAGGCCGTCAGCGCCGCCACCGTGGCGGGCACCCGGCTCTTCCTTCTGCACCGGGACGGTCCCAGCCGCTCCGCAGCCGGGGCGCGTGGCTTGCGGCTGCCGCGCGTCGACGACTTCGCGCTCGCGGCCCTGGTGCAGTCCGTCGCCCACCTGCTGTGCCGGACCACCCGCGCCACCCTGGCCGCGGACCGGTCCGGCCCGGCCGGCGTGCTGTCGGCCGACGACCTCATGGCCCGCGACCTGGCACCGCTGCGTGAACTCTCTGCCACCCACACCCGCTGAACGAAAGGCATTGATCATGTCCGCACGCGAGATCCACACCGACATCGTCCGCCCCGCCCGCAGCGAGATCGCCGCCCTGTCGCGGATCCCGGTCGCCCAGATCGTGGACGCCCTCGGCAAAACCGGCGCCCTCTCCCACTGCCTGCGCCTTCAGACCCCCGGCCTGGTCCTGTGCGGCAGCGCCGTCACCGCGCTGGGCCCGGACGTGACCGTGCGCCGCGCGGCGATCGACCTCGCCCTGCCCGGCGACGTCGTCGTGGTCGCGGCCGGCGGCAGCAAGGAACGCTCGTGCTTCGGGAGCGTGACCGCCGCGCACATGCAGACCCGGGGCATCGCCGGGGTCCTGGTCGACGGCATGGTCCGCGACGTCGCCGAGCTACGCCGCATCGCCTTCCCCACCGTCGCCCGCGGCACCACCCCGCTCAACTACGACTACCCCGCAGGCCGCCAGGACGGCGCGGTCAACGTCCCCGTGGACATCGACGGCGTCCGCATCACCCCGGGGGACGTGGTGGTCGGCGACGAGGACGGCACGGTGATCGTCCCCAGCGGCCAAGTCGCGGCCGTCATCGCCACGGCGCAGGCGTCCCAGGCCGCCGAGGAGGAGAAGTGGTGGGCCCGCCGGGGCCAGAGCCTGGGCGCCGTGCAGCAGCTCACCGACTGCGGCTACACCATCATCTGAGGAGATCCCCCGTGACCGACCACACCCAGCTCGCCGAGACCTTCCGGCGGTTCGCCGACCAGCAGGCCGCGAGCCTGTCCCCGCTGTACGCCACCCTGGCCCGGGCCGTCGCCCGTACCCCCGAGCTGCTCGACCTCGCCGCCCATACCCGGCCGGGACAACCCGCCCCGAACATGCTCCTCGCGGCCGTCCACCACGTCCTGCGCCGCGGCGTGAAGCACCCGCTCGCCGCCTACTTCACCGGCCACGAGGACCTGGCCGACGATCACGGGGCCGGCCTGCTGACGGACTTCTGCCGCCACCACGCCGGACGGATCCGGCAGATCATCTCCACCCGGTCCGTCCAGACCAACGAGGTCAACCGCTGTACCGTCCTGCTGCCCGCCTTCGCCGCGCTCCAGCAGCAGCTCAGCGACGGCCGGCCGATCAGGATCGTGGACGTGGGCGCCAGCGCCGGGCTGGCCCTGCTCTGGGACCGCTACACCTACGACTACGACGGGCACCGGCTCACCCTGCCCGACAGCGACCCGGACACCGTCCTGCACTGCGCGGTCAAGGGTGCGGCGCCGCCCCTGACCCTGGACGTCACCCGGTTCGTACGCCCGGTCGGGATCGAACCGAGCCCGGTGGACGTCACCGACCCGGAGGCCACCGAGTGGCTGGTCAGCCTCACCTGGCCCGAACAGACCCAGCGGATGCACACCCTGAACTGCGCCCTGGCGGTGGCCGCCCGCACCCCGCCGACGATCCTGGCCGGCACCGCCCAGGACCACCTCGCCGACATCGTCGCCCAGACCCCCGACGACCAGCACCTGGTCCTCGTCTTCTCCTGGTCGATCTACCAGATCTTCGGCTCGCCGGGCGGCCGGGAACGCCTCGTCGACACGCTCGCCGAGCTGAGCCGGCGCCGCCCGCTGCACGAGATCTCCATCGGCCACTTCAGCAACGCCACCCCCCGCATGATCATGGCCAGCCACGACAGCGGCGTGAGCCGTTCCGAGGTCGTGGCCCACTGCGACATCTACGGAACCTGGATCGACTGGCTGGCCAAAACGCCCGCCCCGGCGGGCACCTGACCGGAGGGCACCTTATGCCGCACAGCATCACCAGGGCCGTCGTGGCCGCCGGCGGAGCCGGGACCAAGATGGCCCCGATCACCCGCGTCCTTCCCAAGGAGATGCTGCCCGCCGGACGGATGCCGATCCTGGAGCACCTCGTCCACGAACTGCGCGCGGCCGGGATCACCGACGTCCTGTTCGTGATCTCCTCGGGCAAGCCGCAGATCCCGGCCTACTTCGGCAGCGGCGCCGCGTACGGGATGGACTTCTCCTACCGCGTCCAGGACGACGGCGCCGGCCCCGGCGCGCCCGTCCTCGCCGCCGAGACATGGACCCGAGGCCGGCCGTTCGTCCTCGCGTTCGGGGACAACCTGATCCGCGGCGCCGCCGGCAGCGACACCCCGCTCCAGCGGCTCCTCGCCGGCACGGTCTGCTCCGTCCTGACCCGCGTCTTCCCCGCGGACAGCATCCCCGCGCACGAGACGCTCCTGGGCGCGGCCGACGCGCCCGGGACCGGGCCGGCCGCGGTCACCTTCGGCAGGAACCTGCTGGACCACACCCATGCCCGGTGGGTGCACGCCTGCGCCGCCCGCTGGCTGCTCGGGCCGTTCGTCTTCGACGCCCTGCGCACGTGCCCGCCCCGCCCTACCGGCGAGCTCTACCTCATCGACGCCGTCCGGCGCTGGATCGCCGCCGGCAACCACCTCACGGCGCTGCCGCTGAGGCCGGACGACCTCCGGTTCAACTGCGACAACTGGGAGACCTACCACGATGCCGTCGCCGCCCTCCGCCGATGAACGCCCCGCCCTCCCGCACCACCAGGCACCCGTCCACGACGCCGACGCCCTGCCCGCGCACACCCGGCTGGTCCTCCTGGAGAGCCCGTTCCAACGGCCCGGCACACAGATCACCGTGCTCTGGCCCGAGCAGCGGGTGCGCAGGATCGTGCTCGCCCTGCCCGTCGAGAAGGGCAACGGGCGCAAGTACGGCCACAGCCTCGCCGAGATCGGACGGCTCCCGGCCCACCTGCGCGAGGGGACCGTCTTCGCCGCACCGACGTTCAGCCAGTCGCCCTGGCTGGTCAACCACGCCACCCGGGCCGACTGCCGGCAGGAGGACCACCTCGTGCGCATGGTCGTACCGACGCTCCTGGCCCTGCTCAAGGGCCAGGACCGGCCTCCGGTGCACCTGCTGGGGTTCAGCAAGGGCGGCTTCGCCGCCCTCAACCTGCTGACCCGGCACCCCGGCCTCTTCGCCGTCGCCAGCGTCTGGGACGCCTCACTGCTCAGCGACCGGCCGCCCCACCCCCAGCTCGTGGACGTCGCCGGCAGTACCGCCCGGCTCGACGAGTACGACGTACGGCAGAACCTGCGCCGCCACGCCCAAGCCCTCCACGGAGCCCGCCGCATCGCGCTCGGCGGCATCGGCACCCTGGAAGCCGACTGGCTGGCCGGCCGCCGGCTCCTCGAAGAACTCGGCATCCCCCACGCCGCCTACCGGGACGCCCCCTCAGACCACCGGTGGGACACCGCCTGGCTCGCTCCCGCCATCCGGCACCTGCTCGCCCTCGAAGCCGCTTTCCTCCCGGACGCTCGCGCCCGGGAGGGGTGACGGCGGGCGAAGGGCGGATCAGTCCTTCAGCAGGGCGTCACGCACCGGGATCCACTCCAGCGCGGAGCGGATGCCGTCCTCCAGGGACAGCTTCGGCGTCCACCCCAGCAGCTCCGCCGCCCGGTCGCTCTTGGTGTAGCCGCCAGCCACATCACCGGGCCGCGGGTCGGCATCGACGGTGGCCAGGGGCGTGCTGACGACCTTGTTGAACGCGGCGCACAGCTCCCGGACCGTGGTGCCGAAGCCAGTGCCCAAGTTGATCGCGATCGAGCGCCTCGGCCCCGTGAGGATGGAGTCGAAGCGCTCGATCGCCGCGATGTGGGCCGCGGCGAGGTCCCAGACATGCACGTAGTCCCGGATCCCGCTGCCGTCGCGCGTCGGGTAGTCCGTCCCCGTGATCGGGAACGGACGGCCCTCCTGGTGCGCCTGGATGAGCACACCCAGGGCGTGGCTGGGCCGCTTGAGCTGCAGTCCGGTACGCAGCTTGGGGTCGGCCCCGACCGGGTTGAAGTACCGCAGCGACAGCACGCGCGGCCCCGCTACGGCAATGTCGGCGAACATCTCCTCGCACACGGCCTTGGTCCGCGCGTAGGGGCTCTGCGGCGCCAGCGGCGAGTCCTCGTTGACGGGCGAACCGTCCTCGGCCTGGTAGATGGAGGCCGAGCTGCTGAAGATGATGCGATCACAGCCGTTGCGGTGCAGGTGGCGGACGAACGCCAGGCTCTTGGCCACGTTCGCCTCGTAGTAGCCGATCGGGTCCGCGACAGACTCCGGCACCACGATCAGCGCCGCGCAGTGCACCACCGCGACGATGTCCGGGTGCTCCGAGAAAATCCGGTCGACCAGCGCGCCGTCCGCGATGTCGCCCTCGTAGAAGGTGCGCCCTTCGGTGAACTCGCGACGCCCCCGGACCAGGCTGTCGAGGATCACAGGGGTGATACCCGCGTCCAGGCAGGCCGAGGCGACCGTGCTGCCGATGTAACCGGCTCCCCCGGCAATAAGGACCTTCAACACGCTTTTCTCCCGGCCTCGTTACAGCCCCAGTAGACGACCGGCAGCAAGGCTAGCGGAGAAACCAGGGGGCGAGGGCGGCCTCGCGGGCTGCCTCGCCGGGCCCGGTCCACGAAGGTAGCGGTGGCGTCCGTGGACCGTCGCCGCTCTCACCGGAGCGGCCCGCCCTGGCGCCCGGCAGGCTCGTCAAAGGCGCCTACAGCAGCGGTCACCGCCTGGGACGTTGAGACGTACGGAGGCGGGCGCCCCACAGGGGCGTACGAGGACGACGGGTACGAGCCGGACGACCGGGGCGGCCGGTACTACCGCCTGTCCGACGCCCGGGACGAGTACCAGCGCCACAAGTGGGCGCCCATGCCGTACACCCCGCCGCGGCGTCCCCGCTTCGAGCCCGCCCCCTGCCCGGCCGATCCGTCGGTGAAGCACTGCGACCACTGCGGTGGAACCTCGGCGGTGGGCGGATGGATGGCCGCGAGCCTGGGACGGGCCTGTAGCGTCGACTGCTTCGACGCCATGGCCAACGAGCACGGAGCCCACGCCCGCCGCTACCACCCCGCGGCATAGCCGCCGACGGACTCGTGTATGCGGCAAAGCCCGAGGACGAAAGCACCGGAACGGTGCGGCAGGCTCGGCCGACTGCGCGCGCCGGGCGCGAGGCGCCCGGCGCGGTGCACTGCGCGTCAAGGCGCCCCTATCGCGATGTTCACGTCTGCCGACAGCACCGCGATGTCCGGGGCGACGAACAGGGTGAGGCAAGCCAAAAACTTTAAAGTTTTCTTCTAAGAATGAGTTGCACACGCTTTTTTAAAGTTTTAGTGTGCGGGTGTGCCGGACGCTCGCCCGGCGCCAGCAACCCGCCGCGCCGCAGCGGGACTTGGACCCGAGGAGGCCCTGATGCGCAACGTGATCTCCACCGTAACCAGCGTGGACGTGGACGTGGACTACGCCGAGCAGGTCGAGAAGTTGATCGACGCCCTGGCCGGCCGGGGGGCCGCGGAGCGGGAGACCACCCAGGTCGGCGAGGACGGCGAGACCGGCTTCTACGTCCGTCTGTACACCTACCGGGCGCCGGGGTCCGGCGAGACGGTGTGGGCGGTCGACTACAGCGACCCCACCACCCGCGAGGTGGAGGAGGCCTCCTCGCGCGAGGAGGCCGAGACCCGGTACGAGGAGATGGTCCGCGAAACCGCCGGCACCATGGGCGTGGACCGCGACGACCACGTGGAGCGCTTCACCGTGACCGACGTCACCGGCGTGCCCGGCCCCCTGCCGGACCTGCCCACCGTCGACCCCGACGACATCGGACGCCTGATCGACGCGGCCGGGACGCCCGTCCTGTACCTGCACCGCGCCGACGACGAACTCACGGTCCGTCTCGGCCAGGCGGATCAGGTCGACGGCGAGCACGTCCTGATCACCCGCGCCCAGGTGCTGGAAGAGCTGGAGATCAGCGACGGCGAGACCCGCGTCACCTCCGCCTCGGCGGCCGGCCAGGTCCGGGAGTACGGCCTGGCCCTCAGCCACCTCGCGTACGACACGACGAAGAGCCGGGTCCAGACCGTCGCCGACGCCCTGTTCCCCGTCCCGGCTCCGGTCTGACCGCCGCCTTCCCCTTTCGCCCTGGGCCGCCCACCGGGCGGCCCCCCTTCACGTCCGCGAGGGAGCCCCGCCGTGCCTGCCCCGTTCCTCCTCACCACCGAGCCCTGGATCCCCGTCTGGGACCTGGACGCCGCCGCTGCACGCGACGTCGGCCTGACCGAGGCCCTGCTGCGCGCCCACCGCCTGCGCCTGCCCGCCGACCGGGCCGAGGGCGTGGCCCTGTTCCGTCTGCTGGCCGCCGTGTACGACGCGGCCGCCGGACCGCGCGACGCCGCCGAGTGGGACGCCGCGTGGAAGGCCGAGACCCTGGACGCCGCTGCGGTGACCGCCTACCTGGACCGGTGGGCCGACCACCTTGACCTCTTCCACCCGGAGCACCCCGCCCTCCAGTGCGGCGCCCTGACCGAGTACGCCCGCGGCCCCGAGGCCCTGCATCCCGGCACCCTTGGCGGCGCCGCGGCCGCCTGGTTCAGCCACGAGCTGTACCAGCCGCTCCCCCCGTACCCCGCCGCCCGCGCCGCGCAGCTCCTGCTGCACCTGCTCGCCTACGACGTCGCCGGGATCAAGCGGGCCGCGCCGGGCGACCCCGCCACCAAGGGCGGCAAGGTCTACGGCGCCCAGATCGGGCCTGCCGCCTCCGCCACGCACTGCCACCTGACCGTGCTCGGCGGCACCCTGAAAGACGACCTGCTGCTCAACCTGCCGCCCCAGCCCCGCGCGGACGGCGACGCCCCGGTGTGGGAGCGGGACACCCCGCCCGCGCCCATGCGCTCGCGCACTCCCACCGGCCGTCTCGACCTGCTGACCTGGCCCACCCGCCGCATCCGGCTGCACGCCACCGACGATGGCACCGTGGACGCCGTCGCCCACCACGACGGTGACCGCCTGCCCGACCTGTGGCAGCACTCCAGCCGTCTGGACCCGATGACCGCCTGGGCCACGAGCAAGGCCGGCACCCCCATCCCCCTGCCGGTCCTCGACGACCAGAGCTGGCCGCAGCCCTGGCGTGGGGCTGTCCTCCTCAGCAGCACCCGCGAGCACAGCGCCGTCGTCCAGCACGCCGTGGCCGCCGCCGAACGCGGCACCCTCGCCCCCGGTCTGTCCCTCCACGCGGTGCTGGGCACCACCCTCTACAGCAACCAGCACCAGTCGGCGATCAGCGACATCACTGTCACCGTGACGCCTCTGGGTACCACCGGGCAGCTCGCCGACCCGGCCGCCCGCGAGCAGCTGGCCACCATGTCCCGCTACGCCGACGTCATCGGCAGCAACTTGCGCCAGCACGCCGTGAAAATCTCCGGCCGCCCCTCCGCCCAGGTCGCCCCCCGGATGCTCCTGCACGACCTGGACCGCGACTGGGAGGAAGCAGTCCGCGTCCACGCCCAGGACCCCGACCAGGGCCGCGCGCTGTGGCGCGACGCCGTGCACGCGGCCGCCGAGCGCTGCATCGACGCGTTCCCCCTGCGCCCCATGGAACGCGGGAAATTGCTGGCCCAGTACCGGCAAGACCCTGCCCCGCAGCCCAAGCCGCGCAAGCGCGCGCCGAAGACGCCACCGGCACCGGCCGCCCCCCGGAGGGCTGCGGGCACCGGGCGGCGCGGTCCCGCCTCGACCACCTACGAAGTGTTCGACGGCCGCTACACCCTCAACCAGCTCAGCCGACACCCCAACTGCGTCGTCTCCTACCCCACGCTCCGTAAGCGCGTCGTTGAGGACGGCTGGGACATCACCGAAGCCGCCACCACACCCGGCGGCCGCGGCTCACGCCGCACCACCTGACGGCACCGGCGGCCGGCACCGCTGTGCTGCGCTCGAACGGGCCCGGCACGCTCGTGGCCGCCGTCGGCCCCGGTGCCGCGGGCAAGAACGTCTTCGCCGCCGGGGCCCGGAGCGTCTCGGTGGTCTGCCTCGACTCCCTGCGCGAGAGGAACCCCATGTCAGACGACCAGGAACCCACCCCCGCCGAGCTACGCGCCCTCATGACCGAGGCCGACGCCCTCCAGCGCCGCATCCTCGACATCAGCGAACGGCTGGGGGCATCCGCCAGCGAGGACGTCCGCCGTACCCGCTTCCGGCTGGAGGACGCCGCCGGGGCGGTGCGCACCGTCCGGCAGGACCTGGACGAGACGGCCGGCGACCTCGCCCGCGTCCGTGCCGTGCGCGACGGACGCGTGTGCGCCGTGCCCTGGGGAGTGTGCCCCGACCACGGCAACACGCTCACCGGGACCGGCGGCCGCGCCTGGTGCACCGCCCCGGCCTGCACTCGGAGGTGGGGGTACGACCGTCTCGCCTCCCCCTGCGGTGAGCCGCTGACCCACCGGGTGGCCGACGCGGACGGCGGCTCCTTCCTGGCCTGCACCGGCCACGCGATGGACGCCTCCAAGCGGCTGGTCGACGGCACGGTCACCCCACTCGGCACCGAGGACGGCGGCCGTGACTGACCGGCTGTACCTGCGGCACAGCACGTGCAAGGCCCGCCGCATCCACTCCGACCGAGTGCTCAACGCCAGGGCCTAGGGGGTCTCATGTGGGGGAACCTGATCGCGGTCGTCGGCACCCTCGCCGGTGTCCTGCTCGCCAGCCTGACGCAGCGCTGGACTGAGCGGTGGACCCGGAACGAACAGCACCGGCAGATCGTGGCGGACCGGGTCGCCGCCCTGCTCGACGCGGTCCTGGCCTACCGGGAGCTTTTCTGGCTCCAGGTGGACTCTCTGCGGGCGGGGGAGGGGAATCCGGTCGAACGGGCGAGCTTCTACCGGGCCCGCAGCGATGTCACCCGGGCGCGTGACCGGCTGGTGCTCATCACCTCCGACCCGGTGGTGAGGGCCACCTCCGAGGAGGCCGCCTGGAGCGCGCTGGAGCTGAGCGCGATCGTGCTCGGCAGCCCGCAGAACGGGCGGTTCGCTCCCGAGGTCGAGCAGGCGCTGGACGAGGGGCGGGAGCGCAGCCGGGGGGCCCACACCGCGCTGCGCAGGGCCGGTGAGGCTTTCGTCAGCCGGTCTCACTGACAGCACCACCCCGGTTCGCTACAGTGGGTCTGCGGGCGTATGCCCGTGGGCCCGGCTCACGGCCCGGTTCGTCTGGCCCAGACCGGACGAGCAACACCGCAGGTGCTCCGCGCCGAGCCACCCTCCTCGCACATCACCTTGCTGGCCTCGCTCTTGGCGGCCGGTGAGTCTGGGATCACCGCAGCCGCGGAAACGAGAGCTTGAGATGCCGAAGAACCACGCGCGGAAGAAGGCCCTGGCCGAGCTCAAGGCCGAGCTGGGCATCAAGCACGCCGACGCCATCGCGCTCCTGGACCACCCCGACGCCGACGAGCGGGAAACGCTGTACGAGTACCTGGAGACGTACGTCGACATCAACACGTACAAGGAAGCCGTCGACTACCTCCGCCAGGAACAGAACGACCCGGCCAACCAGATCATGTGCACGACGTGCGGCTGGACGAACAACATGGTCTGCCCCGAGTGCGCCAAGGGCTGCGGCTGCTCGGTCGGCTGCACCGGCTGGCGGCACGGCGAGTACACCGACCCCGACGAGAACGACGACTACGACGAGGACGGCGACTGCTACGACTGCGGCGCCGACGGCGACCCGTACGCGGAGTGCACCTGCTACGACGACGAGGACAGCGAGGCGGCATGAGCACGCGCGACGTCCAAGCCGTCATCGCGGCGAGCGGCTACGCCCGCCACGGCACGACGATGCTCGGCGGGTCCTTCCGGAGCTGCACGTGCCCCAAGACCCGGTGCGGAGGCGTTGCCGGGGGCACCGAGCGCGACGGGTGCCCCGAACACCGGCGCAGCCCCGCCCAGCTCTGGCACTGGGCCGCCGAATGCCCCGGGCGGCTCGCCGACGCACAGACCGCTGTCCGGCGCGGCCTGGCGGTCTTCCCGCTCCCCGTCGGTGGCCGGGTGCCCTCCCCTGGCTGGCAGCGGCTGGCGACCCGCGACGAGGCGGTGCTGCCCGAGCTGCTCGCCGACGGCCGCAACGTCGGCATCTCCTGCCGGGCCTCCGGCGTCGTCGCCCTGGACCTGGATGTCCACGACGACGACGGCCAGGCCGTGCTCGCCGGACTGGCCGCGCGCCTCGGTAAGCCGTGGCCCGACACGTTGACCGTGGCGACCCCGTCCGGTGGCCGGCACCTGTACTTCCGGGTGTCGGCGGACTGCACCATCGGCAGCAGCTCCGGCGGCCGGACCGCCCTCGGCCCGGGGATCGACGTCCGCGGGCCCGGCCGCCGCAGCGGCGGGTACCTCGTCGGGCCCGGCTCCCTTGTGGGCGGCCTGCCCTACACGATCGTCCACGACTCCCCTGTGGCTCCCCTGCCAAACTGGATCGCCGACCGGCTTCACCCGAGGGGGGCCTGATGGACGACTACTTCCGTGACTCGCTGGCGAACGCGTTGAGCCTGTGCCAGTACAACGTGCGGGCGTTCACCCGCCCCGAGATCGACGCCATCTACGAGTACGACGACAAGCTCGCCCCCCTCGGCCTGGCCTCCTACTTCGAGCTGGAGACCCTGCTCGACACTCCGGAGGCGCAGGCGGACCCGGGCAGCGCGATGCGCGAGCGGGCCAAGAAGTTGACCGCCTGGCACCAGGCGCTCACCGAGCTGCTCCAGGACCCCCGGCTGAAAAACGTCCGCTACGTCGACCCCAGCACCACGCTCACCAGCACCGAGGACAGCCGCTCTCCCTACAGCCCGGCCGTGCGCCGCTTCGTGAAGGGCGCCGCCGCGGAATACCACCGCCACCGCACGGGCTTCGAACACGCCGTCACCGTGTGGGCCCTCGGGCTGGAAGCCCCGGGCAGCTACCCGCCGGCGACTCGGCACGTCAACCTGAACAACAAAGCCCTGGAAGTCTGGGGCTGACGGCGTGACGTCACTCGGCATCATCACCAGCCTTGCGGCGGCGGCCCCGACGACGAGGCCCTGACGCACATCCGTGCTACGCAGGCTCCAGCGCCCTTCCTCACGGCTTCCTACCTCTGCCGTACTGGATGGCGACCTTGCCCTTGCCGTCCGGCAGGGCGATCCCGCCGGGGCTGCGCAGGTGGGCATCGGGCACGTGTGCCTCGACGAGCCGGTGGGCCTCCGCCGACGTTATCTCGGGTGAGAAACGAGCGTCAGGCATGTGAGGCAAGTACCTGTTCAGGAACGTGCCTCACAGGTATCCGGGGGTTGTTAGGCATGTCGGTGTGTTCGTGACGTACACACCGACCCCAACTGCCCGATCATGGCCCACATGAGTCTTGCGTGGCCGTGTGCCCTTTCCCCCGACGCGCCGAAGCGGGCGCACTCCGCATACCTGAGGGCCGTCGTCGCAGCCCTTGGCCCCCATGCGGGTTCAGCCGAGTGGGACGACAGTCTCGCCGGGACCGGCCCGGACGGCGAAGAAATCATGCTGCTGGAAGCCTTCGTCGATGTCGCGGGTGGGATCTGGACGCTGGTGTGGAACCAGATGGCCGGCTGGTCGTACAGCATCGCGCCCTTGGATGATGAAGACGACGAGCCGAAAGAACGCCTGCCCCTTATCACCGGAGCAATCGTTCCGCCCGCTGATGCCGTTGCCCTCGCTGTACGCACGCTCGCCGAGCGGGGACCCACCGCCCTCCCGGCTCACGCAGACGAGATCCCGATTCCGGTCGGCGCCCAGGTAGGCGTGGAGCAGCGCGAGTTCATGGAGTTGGGGTACATCACGCCCGACACGGCGCAACGCCTGGCGGTGTACTCACTGGCAGAGGACCTGCTCCGAACGTGAGTGCAGGAGGTGTTTCGATCGAAACACCTCCCGAGGACATGCCAAGTCCTACTTGCCTTACATGCCTGCACTGCCGATCAGCGGTCTGACCTGGGCGAAGACGCCTCACCCCCTAGATAATCGCGGCCGTGGGTGCGCTCATGAGGTCCACCAGGGCAGGGCGCCGCGCTCGCGGGCGTCGTCTTTGGCGACCCGTACCCGGGCGGCTGCCCACTGGTCGGCAGCGCGCTCGACGTCGTGCAGGTATTCGGCGCGGGCGCCGGCGGAGGCGGGGCCGGGCTGGTTGAGGCCGCAGCTCCAGCACCTGACCCGATCCGCGCGGGCGGGGCAAGCGGTGGCGTGGCCGCAGCGCAAGCAGCGGTGCTCCGAGTCGCGGACCACAGCGTCGGTCTGGGTGATCTCGGCGTAGCTGCGGCAGGAGCCGCAGCTCACCTTCATGGCCACGGTCCAGTCGACGTGTTCCCTGTCCGGGCTGAGGGCGTACTCGACGGAGTCCGGCTCACCGACGATCCCGCACGACGGGCAGGCGAAGTACGGATGGCTCTCCTCCCGGGGCACGCCGCTCACAGGGCGCCTCCGTCGGGGACGCAGCCGGCGCGGGTGGCGGAGTGGGCCATCGCAGCTCCCTCGTAGGTGACTTCAACCACCTATGGAACATCATCTGACAGCGCTCAGTGGGCCTCGACACCTTCCAGTCCGGCCAGACAGGACAGCGTCGCCAACACGGTGGTGGAGACCGTCATGTCGGAGACCACTGGCTGAGCAGCGGCGGGGGAATCCCCAGCGCCGGGCGCGACCACCCGGGCGGGCCTGGGGAGCTGTTCTGAGGTGCCCCATCCGCAGCTGGCGGTGTGCACCCACGGGCGTCTGGGGCCGTCCGCTGTGGTGCCCCGTCCCCGTACCCCCGGCGGACGCCGCCGACCGATCGAGAACGAAGACGTGTTGACCACGGAGATGGTCACCCGGGCCTACCGGTGGCCGCAGGCAAGCGTCAGCTGCCGGACGGGACGGCCGGGGCCGACACCGGGGGGAGGACGACGTCGGGGTGGAACTCGGCGTACGCCTCGCGGTACTCGGCGAGATGGTCCCGACCGGCCTGGGTGACATGCAGCAGCGGCCAGTTGTCCCCGTAGTGGCTGTAGGCGTCGAACTGGGCCAGGTTCATGTACTCGGCAAGGCCCCGGTCGGTGAGGACCCCGGGTGCCTTCGTGCTGCGGGTGACCTGCTTGATTTCGTACGAGAACAAGCCTCGCGGAATCGTTGCCAACTCCCCCTCGCTCGCCTGCCCGTACCGCTCGACCTGGATGCGGGAGTGGTGGGCCCGCCGGGGGTTCTCGGTGGCTACAAGGGCGACGAGCAGCCGCAGCGCGGGGGCGTCCAGCAGCCCGGCCGGGCGGCGCCTGCGCGGCTGTTCCTCCTCCGGCGGAGCGTTGAGCAGCCGGTAGAGGTAGCCGTTACGCAGGACGCGGTGCAGGTGCACGGCCAGTGCCCACGGCTGTTCGAGTGCGGTGCCACGCGCCGGGCTGGGCACGGCCTCGGTGTGGAGCCCGGCGGCGGCCTTTGCCTTGCCCTTGCGGGTGGTGGCCGCCCGGCGCGGCCGCTTGCGCTGGCACTCCGCGTACAGGCGCTCTCCCTCCACATCGACCGCAGCGACGCCCGTCGGGGTGTACGCCGGCAGTTCCGACACGGCGGCCGCCGTCTGCTTGCGGATCGCTGCCACCGGGTCGGTGCCCTCGACAACCGCGGTCACCGCGGCGAGCGTGGCGGCCGTGTACTGCGGCAGGCGCTCCGCCAGGACCATCCGCATCTTCACCCTGTAGCCGTCGAAGGTGTCCGCCAGGGCCTTCGCGTGGGCCCGCTTGAGCTCGAAGACCTCCCGGTACATCGCAAGGGCCAGCTCCCCCTCCTGTCGGTGGAACTCCTCCTTGAACTCCTCTTCGGCCCGGGCGCGTTCCTCCTGTGCCCTCTTCTCGGCCCTCTCGGATGCGTGGGCGAGCGACCAGCATTCGTTCCGCAGCCAGTCGAGCAGCCGGTCCGCCTCCTTCGGCCAGCACTTCCTGCCCGACGGGTCGGGCAGGTTCAGCTTCGGATACGCCGCGGCGTAGGCGGCGTGATGCTCGGCAAGGTGGGTGACGCCCTCCTCGGTGATCTCGAACCCCAGGTAGGTACCGCGCGAGCGGGCCAGCCCGCGCGGGATGAGTTCCTTGTCGATGGTGGGCGAGCGCGCCCAGTCCAGGTATCCCGTGCGGCTCTTGGACGCGTCGTAGAGCTGTCCGAGGACCTCGGCGGCCCGCTCCTTGAGCGGCACCTTCGTCCGGCAGGGGCGAGGCTTGGTCACCCACCGCATCAGAGCCCGGCCGTGTTTGGTCATGGTGACCTGGTGCATCCGCCCGAACGGGGTGGCCCGGTGGTCCAGGGTGATCAGCTTGTGTGACACCAGGACCTTGATGGTGGAGCCGGTGCCCTGGTCGTGGTGCCCGGCGCCACGCCAACGGATCTGGAGTGCGGTGCGGCCCACCAGGTCGGGCACGGCCGGTTCGTGGTAGGCGTCGATCGTGCGCCACTCGGCGGCGGGGCGACGGTCGTAGTTCCCCGCCGCGCCGGCCGCGCGCTGCGCGGCCTCCCGCGCCTGGTCCTCCTCGAAGATGGTCTTCAGGTAGAACTGCTGACGCGGGTTCAGCGCCTTCCAGAGCTCAGCGTAGCCGGTGTAGGCCATGGCCCCCTCCCTCGTGTTGGGCTTCGCGGTCACAATCCGATTCCCTCGGTCGCGTTGTCTGCCCACTTGTCACCCTCGTCCACGTACTCCCAGAACACCGGCGAGTTCTTCGACCAGCCGCCCTGGGTCCGCAGCTTCTCCGACCGCTTGCCCTTGCGGCGACCGGTGGTGACCAGTCCTCGGCGGCCGGAGTGCCCGGTGATCCGTCGTTCCGTCATCCCCGCGTACTTCGCGGAGCGGGCCATCGCCCGGCCGCAGCCGTCGGGCGACAGCCGACTGGCGCCGAGGTTGCCCCACTGGTCGACGGGCAGGTACGCGGGCCCGTCGGGCGCCGCGCCGGCGGCGAGCTTGGCCTCCTTCCATGCGAGCCAGCAGCGCACCGGGCAGGTGTCGGCGTTCTCGCCGTAGGAGACGACGACGTCGCGGGCCGGTCGGCGCTTCACGCTGGGCACGTGGACCTCCAGGCCCTCCGCCACGAGCCGGATGTGGGTGTCGTTCAGCGCGCTCATCTCCGCGTTGCGGCCCGCGACGGCGAACCGCATGGTGTGCAGGCTCCGGTCCCGCAGCCGGGCCAGCTCCGGCACGATGAGTACCCGGCGGCGCCGGGCGTCCGGCTGCGGCTTCCGCTGGCGCGGTGCGGTGTTCATTCTTCGCAGGTCGGCCGGGGTGATCGCGGCGGCCTTACCGCGGCCGCGCTTCTGCCGCTCCTCGTCCAGCTTGAGCGGCTTGAGTGCTTGGGTGGCCGCCGCCCGGGCGGCCTTGGGCACCTTGTAGCCGTACCGGCGCGCTTCGGAGGACACTCCGGTCACCCGGCGCTCGATCGAGTTGGGCGCGGCCTCCTTGACCTCGTCCAGCCACTTCACGAACGCGACGTAGGTGCCGACCGTGATGGCGCTGTCCGGAAGGCGGGTGCCGGTCTGTGCTTCGAGCCAGCCGTGGAACTCCTGCCACAGCTCCCAGTCCCGGGCGTACCCGGTCTTCGTCTTGCGCGGGCGGCGGTCGTACTGGTCCTTGGCGGCCTTCGTGTCCAGCGCGGCCAGGACGGCGGCCACCGGGTCGTGCACGACGACCGCGCCGGCGCCGGGGGCGTCGTCGGCCTCGACCAGCTCGGCGTCGACCACCTCCACCGGCTCCAGCACGGTCCCGTACTCCTCGGTGGTCGTCACTCAGCGGCCTCCTCCACCGTCTCGGCGAGCCTGCCGACCCGCTCGGCGGCGTGGGTGATGCGCTGCGCCTCGACCCGGAGCTGCGAGCCGTCCTCGTCGTGCTCCGTGACGTCCGCCGCGACCTCGCCGAGTAGGTGGGCCAGCTCCTCCAGTACCTCGGCGATGTCCTTCAGCCCGGCGCGCAGCTCACCGCGTTCCAGGTGGTCGGCGGCGCGCGGAAGTTCGTCGTAGGCGGGCAGGTCGTCGCGGGTGGCGACGGCGGCCTGCTCCTCGTACTCGGCGGGGAAGGGCACGTATACCTGGGTGAGCATCAGCCCGGGCTGGATGGTCTCCGCCTCGGTGGCGAGCCCGGAGACGGTGGCGACCAGCCGGGGGTGGATGGTGTGCACCTGGTCCGGCTCGCCGGGCAGGGCCCGGTGGTAGTCGTCCAGGGACAGCGGCATCTCGCCGGGGAGCTGCTCCAGCAGGGCCCGCAGCTCGCCGACGGTGTCGACCATCGGCGTGGCAGCGACCGCGGCCCGCAGCCGGGCCGTCTGCTCCGCTCGGGCCTCGACGGCGGCCCGGCCCAGGCCGAAGGCGACCCACCGCATCACCTCGCCGTACGCGTCCTCGTCCAAGCCGACCAGCACGTCCGCGCCCTCGGCAACGTGCTGGCGGTAGAGGGCGCGCTGCCCCTCGGCCCACACCCGCAGGTCGTCCACGGCCGCCAGCTCGGTGGTGTCGAGCGCGGCCGCGACCTGCTCCCACGTCGCCCCGAGCCGCAGGGCCTGCGCGATCATGTCGCCGCGCTCGCTGCGGACGGTCCGCCGGATCGCCTCGCCCACGGCGAGCTGGGCCAGGGCGTCGCCGACGACGGCGTCCTGGCCGCGGTCGTGCTCGGTCCGCAGGCGCGCCCCGGCCGCCGCGCGCTGCTGCGCGAGGGAGGTGAGCGGCGTGCCGGCCACAACGTCGCTGGGACGACGGGGCACGGCCGGCTCCGGGGTGGTGTGCTGGTCGGTCATGCCCTCTCTCCAAACGGTGCGGGGACGGTGCGGCCGTGCTCGCGCAGCCACCGATGCACCGCCTTCTCCTCGGCCACCAGCCGGGCGTAGGCGTCGGCGGTCCCGGCGAACAGGGCACCGTAGCGGTCCATCCTGTCCTCGGCGTGCTTGGCGGCCGCGTACCGCTGCAGGGCCTTGCCCAGGTCGAAGTCCTCATAGCCGGGCACCGGGTGCGCGCTGTTGAACAGACCGGTGAAGCAGCCCAGCCGGAAGATCCGGGCCGCGTCCGGGTCGACCCGCTGGAGCCAGTACAGGTTGACGTCCTGGACCTCGGCGGACAGGTACTCCTGGACCATCTCCCGCTCGTCCTGGTCCCCGGCGGTCTGCTTGCTGGCCCAGGCCCGTTCGTAGTCCAGGTCCGGGTGCGGGCCGCCGAGTTCCTTCTCGCACCTCTCGGCGAGCGCGCGGCATTCCGGGGCGGTGCACAGGGCCAGCGCGTACGCGAGCACGCCGGGGCCGCCCCCGGGCAGCGACTCCACCAGCACGCCGCCGTCGTGCTCCCGCACGGCCGCGCAGGACGCGTCCGCGTGCAGCTCGTCCAGCACGTTGCGGTACAGCACGGGCAGCCCGTACCGATCGATGGTGAGGGCGCCCCATCCGAGGCTGGCGGTGTGCACCACGGCGGCGGTGCCGTCGGGCAGGGTGACGGAGGTGAGCATCACGGCGGTCACTTCCCGTCCGCGGGCAGCCAGCGCAGTGCGCCGGTGGCGGCGTCCCGGTCGGTGACCGGGTACGGCTGGCGGCCGGCGCGGATCAGGCGCTCGATCTCCGCCCGCGCGGCCTCCGGGGTCCAGTCGGGGAACAGCCCGGACGCCTGGAAGAGGTCGGCGGCCTCGTCCAGCGTCAGCACGATGCGGTCGCCCTGGCCGCCGGTGCGCTCCTGCTGGACGGCCAGCAGGGCGGCGAGCAGGTCCGTGGCCGATGCGGCCGTCTTGCCGGGGGTGGTCTTCTCCAGCTCGGCGCGGAGCCGGAGGAGTTCGACGGTCTGGTCCTGGAGCCGGGTGGCAGCCCACGTCCGGGCGGCCTCCGCCTCGATGTCCTCGCCGGCGTCCCGGCGGTAGCGCTCGGCGACGGCGGCGCATTCCTCCTCGGTGCACAGCACGCGGGCCACCGCCTCGGCGGAGCCGTCGGGGTGCTCTGTGACCTCGACGTCGGGCTCGGCCAGCTCGGCGGCGACGCACGCGGAGAACATCCGCAGGAGCCCCTCGGCGTCCTCCCTCAGCTCGGTGAGCGGTACGGAGGGCGTGCCGCCGTTCCAGTACACGCGGTGCAGGTGGATGGTGTAGTGGCGGTCCGGCTCCCCCGGTACGAGCAGGAGCGGTACGGACAGCGGCATGGTCAGTCCCTCTTTCGGGTGGTGGCGGCCCGGGCGAGCCGGGTGAGGGGGGCGAAGTCGGCGTCGGTGAGCGGGCCGCCGTCGGGGCGGGCGTAGTCGAGGACGAGGTGCGGTCGCGGCCGCACGCGGAACAGCTCAAGCTGCCCCGGACAAACGGGAGTTGCCTGCGCCGCCGGCGCGGCCGGGGCGCTCACCGGCTGCCGCCCTCGGCCCGCGCGGCGGCCGACCTCTCGGCGCGCAGCTCCGCGTCGATCTCCGCCTTCATCGCCTCCCCCCGCGCGGCGTGCTCGGCGTCGATGTACTCGACGCACACCCAGCGGTCGCGGTCGTAGCCGTCTTCCTCCCGCCACGGGAAGGCCGCCTGCCACAGCAGGTTCCAGGCGTCCTGGAGGGCGTGGAGGCAGCGCAGCCGCTCGTGGCGGTCGTAGAAGCTGTCCGCGGCCAGGTCCTGGGCGTGGCGGCGGGCACCGTGTCCCGCGCGGTGGACGATGGCGTCCAGCGCGAAGGCCGTCCGGTACGGCGGGGTGCCGAAGCGGTGTTCGTCCATCTGCGCACGCAACCGCGGCGCGAGGAAGCCGGTGATGGCCTCGGCGTCGGCGGGGGTGAGGTCTACGAGGTGGAGCCGTGGCGGTTCGGGAGCGGATGACCCGGGCATGCGATTCCTTTCGGGGCCGGGCGGGCGGGTGGTGGTGGGAACGGTACGGCGGGGCGCCGACAGCGGTGCGGCGCCGGCGTTCCGCCGTACGTCCGGGGGCGGCAGGGTTCACCGGTGCGTCTGGGTCCCTCGCTGCTGGCCGCGCAGGGCGCCCACGCCCCAGCGCAGCGGTTCGTGCTGCGGGTGGCTGGTGACGAGGTCCGTCAGGTAGGCGTCCATTCCGGGTGCGCGGTCTTCCAGGGTGAGCGGGTGCTCGGGGTCGGGGTGCGGCAGGACGGCGAAGGACAGGGCGCGGGCGAGGATCTCCGGGCCGGTGCCGCCGTAGCCCCAGGTGACGTCGTCGTGGGTGTAACGAGGGTCGGTGGGCAGGATGTCGCACCGTCCGTCGGGCAGCAGGACGAAGGCGGTCATGCTGCCGGGGGTGGCGGCGATCTCGGCGTCGTCGGGGTACGGGGCGGCGGGCCGGGTCCGGGGGCGTTCGACAGCCAGGGCGCCGGTGGCGGGGTTGTGCAGGACCAGGCGGCCGAAGGGGTCGTAGCCGGTGCGCAGGCCCTCCAGGTCCTTCTCCCACAGGTGGCCGCGCAGGGCGGCGGCCCGGTGCGCGTCGCCGGCGGCCGGGCCCCACCAGGAGACGGTGGCGAGGTAGGCCTGTTCGGCCTCGCCGAGCGTGGAGATCGCGTGCGGGGCGGGGCCGGGGTCGTCCACGAGCGTGGGGTCCAGCAGGTGCCGGGTGCTGACCAGTTCCGGTTCGGCGGCGGCCAGGGCGTCGCCCAGGTCCGCGTCGGCGTGCGCGCCGCCGGTCTCGGCCTGGTCGGCGAGCGCACCGGCCAGGGCGCGCACGTGGGTCAGGGCCCGGTGCACGGCGCCGGTCGACAGCGCGCGCTCGGGCAGGTTGGCGTAGCGGGTCAGCAGCTGGTTCTCGTCCGGCGTGGGCTGGTAGAAGCGGCGTTCGACCAGGTCGGCGCCCGGGTCCTGGGTCTCGGCCTGCCTCCGGTAGGAGTCGGCGGCGGTGAGGGCGTCGGGCACCAGGACCCGCACCGCGATGCCCAGGGCCTCGGCGGTGCGCGCGGCGGCCGCGTGCCCGCCCTGGGCCAGCAGGCCGAGCGCGGGCAGGCCGGGGCGGGTGTCGTCCCCGGCGAGCAGGGCCGCGCGGTAGGCGTGCAGGCGGCCGATCCGGCGCAGCCGGGTGCGCAGGTGGTGCGGGTCGAAGGCGAGGACGGCCGGGCGCTGTCCGGAGGCCAGGGCGGTGACCACGGCGGCGGTGTAGGTGCCGGGCGGGAAGTTGAGGTCGGGTGCGCTGCCCAGGACGCGGGTCAGCTGGGCGGGCTCGACGCCCTGCCAGACGGGGCTGTCGAACTCGCCGTTCCAGGTGTCCCGGCTGCCGCGCCGCAGGAGGGTGTCGAGCAGGCCGCCGCCGGAGGCGCGGGGGAAGGCGAAGGAGACGTACTGGATCTGCAGTTCGGGGCGGGGGAAGCCGCGCGGCCAGAAGCCGAACCACCAGGCGCTGCGGGCCTCGCCGAGGCCGAGGTGCTTGGCGGCGATGGCGCGGGCCACGGTCTCGGCGAAGTTGACGATGATGCCGTGCGATTCCACGAGGGCGCCGTAGAGGACCACGGTGCGGCGGGTGCCGCCGGCCGGGCCGCGCCAGATGCGCACGTGCACCCGGGGCGGCTCGTCGGACCAGACGCCGGGCACGGTGAGCACCTCGTCCACGGCCAGGCGCAGCGGGGCGTCCGGCGCGGGGACCGTGTCCCAGTCGGGGGTGGGCGGCCGGCCGGTGGACGGGTCGCTGCCCGCCAGGGCCAGTTCGATGTCGGCGGCCCGCCACATCCGGGTCCGCCCCGAGCGGCCGACCGGCCGCGGCAGCTGTCCGTTCTCCACGAGTTGGTCGACGCGCTGTCGGCTCACGCCGAGCCGCTTGGCGATCTGCGGGCTGGTGTACAGCTCATCCAGACTCAACGCCGCTCCCCTCTCTCTCCCGGCGCAACCCGGCGCCTTCCTGAGTGACTGTCACGCAAGACAGTCCCATGGCCACTTGCTTTGAAGCAAGAGGAACCGAGAGGGAGCTAGCGGTGTCGCCTCCTCGCAACACCCGTTCCTGCGGTGAAGCAAGGGGGTGCGGGACGCTGTCCGGTTTGTCGCCTCGGATATGGCACATTATCCGAGGCGAGACGCCGGGGGCCACCACATCACCCGAACGTGTCTAGATTTCTGGCCAACTTCTCCCGGATGTAGACAGGGAGGGGGGCGGAGGGCCAGACTCCCAAACAGACCCCGGAGAACGGGGCAAGAATCTGTCGGAAGGTCTGCATGAAGATCACCATTGAGGGCGCGAGCGAGGAATTCACCCGGGAGGTGCTCCGGCTCGCCGCGCAGCAGGGCGCGAACCTGACCGTCCGCACGGTGAAGACCGGCTGGACGGCCGAGCGCGCCGAGCGCTTCCTCCGCTCGCTCCCCGCCGGCGCCCGCACCTTCGCCCGGCTGGTCGTGGTCGACGGTGGCGGCCACGCCGACGCCGACACGCTGCGGGCGGCCCTCGGCAGGCTCAACGGGCCCGCCGTCGCCCTGGCCCGCGCCGTCCCGCGCGGCGTGAAGGCGGGGTGGTGGCCGGAGGGCACCCCGGACCCGATCGAGAAGGTGGACGACCCCGATCGCCCGTCCTGGAAGAAGGCGGAGGCGTACGTGATGAGCCGGGACCTGGTGCCCCTCTTCCGCGCGGCCTTCGACCGCCTCGCCGCCACCCAGCAGGCCGCCCGGGCGGCGGGCCTGCACCCCGGCGGCGCGGGCAAGACCTCCATGTCCTGGACCCCTGACTCCGTCTCCGAGAGGGGTTTCCCTGGCGTCAAGGTCGTTGACGTGGACGGCGGTTCGGCCCCGGCCGGCGGCGACCAGGACGACGACGGCGTGATGGAGTGCCGCGTCTGCCTCCAGCCGTACCGGGCGGACGAGGAGGGCACCGCCACCCACCTGGACACCAGCCGCGACGCCGACCACACCCCGAGGAGCTGACCATGGGTGCCAGTACCGCGTGGGGCCACGCGGTCGTCCCGCTGACCGGCGACAAGCTCGCACTCGCCATCGAGCTGGGCGAGACGTGCGGCGCCCGCAGCTGCAACAAGGCCCCGACCTGGGTCACCTCCTACAGCTACGTCACCGGACGGGCCGGACGCACCAGCCAGCGGCACCAGCGGGTCTGCGCCGACCACGCCCACGCCTTCGCCGACAAGCACAACCTCCTGCTCACCCACGACGCGCGCCGCGCGGCTGCGGGTGACTGGGACAACTACGAGGAGGACCAGCAGCCGTGACCACCCGCATCCCGCACAACGCCAAACGGGTCTTCTACGCCACCGAGAGCACGACCCGGACCAATCACGACGGGGAGGTCATCCGGTGCGCCGGGCGCGAGCAGCGCTCCGAAGCTGCGGCGAAGTGATCCCGAGGCCGACTCCCGCCGCTCGAACCGTGGACCCCCGGGCATGCTGCTGGTCGATCTAACCTCACTCATCTCTCTTCGATTTCACTCCGAGTGAGTTGAGTTAAGAAACGGGACAACGGTTCAGTAGGCCGGAAAACGGCATGCCACAGGGCCCGGGGTGGCATCCGCTCCGCTGCTGGCTGCGCGCGGCTAGGATCGGCCCGACCGAAAGCGGGCACCGATACATGAAGGGGGCACGGTGGCGGAGCAGTTGAGCGTCGCGGAGGCCGTACGTCACCTCACGACCAAGGGGCGCACCCAGTTCCTCGCCGCCGTGCAGTACGTCGCGACCGACTCCGAAGGCCGGCAGGAGATCCGCCGGTGGGGCATCACCGAGACGGCCACCGCCCTGCTCGTTGACGGCACCGGTGACGAACTCGTCGACGGCGCGGTGAGCGCCGAGCGCCTCTGCAACGCGATGGGGCGCCTGGCCCGCCTGGCCGCGCAGGAGAACGAGCTCTCACGCACGGAGACGGAGGCATCCGGTGCCGGAGCTCACTGACGCCACCGCCGCCTCCGGCGCTGGGGCCCCGGGGCTGGAGCGGAAGTTCGCCGGCCACGCCGGGGCGGCGGCTGACTGCCGCTACCCCGACTGCACCGAGGAGCGCGAGACCCCCGCGAAGGGCCGCCCGGGGCCGCCCCCAGAGTTCTGTCCCACCCACAACAACAGGAGGGACAAGCAGTACGCGTATCGGCAGGAGAAGAAGACAAAGGCGGAGGCCGCCGCCCGGCGCATGGCAGAGGAGACAGGTGGGTCCGGTCCCACGCCGGATCCGCTTCCGGTGGTCCTCGCCCGGCGGGCCCGCGAGCAGAGCGTGCTCGCCGATCTGCTGCCCCGGGTCGCCGCCGCCCTCAACACCATCATCGCCGGCGAGCAGGCCGCCGCCGACACCGACGCCGTCGCCGCCCACGTCGCCGCCGTCGACCAGGCGGCTGCCATCCGGGTGGAAGAAGCCGAAACCGCCCGCGCAGTCGCGGAGAAGGCGGCCGCCGCCGCGCGGACCGCGGCCGAGGCGTCTGCGCGCGCCGCCGCCGAGGCCAACTTGGAGCGCGATGCCGCGGTACGGGATGCGGCAACCGCTCTGGGCGAGGCGGCCGAGGCGGACCAGCGGGCCGACACCGCGACCGGGGCCCTGCGTCAGCTCACCCAGGACTACCTCGCTCTGACCGAACAGGCTGGTCGCTTGGAGGGCGAACTCACGGTGCTCCGCCCCAGGCTGGATGAGCAGGCTGGCCGGATCATGGTCCTGGAAGGTGAACTGCGCACCGCGAACGCTGATCTCGCCACCGCCCGCGAACGCGCTGACGGCCTCCAGCGGCATCTCGTTGACCTCGACCGAGACCGGAACGCGGAACGAGCCCGGCATAGCCAGGCCCTGGCGGAACTGCTGCAGCAACTCACCCAGCTCACCCCCCAGGACGCCACTCTCAGCGTCCTGTCGGCTTCTCCGCCGGCCGCTGCCGAGGCGGAGGAAACCGGTCAGCCCGCCGAGCCGGACGTGCCTGAGGGTCAGATGGACATGTTCCCGCTCGGCCCGGCTGGCCAGCCCCTGACCGGCCCCTCAGACCCGTCTGGGGCTGCGGCAGAACCGAGCCCATTGGAGCCGTCCCCCCGACCTGACAGGGCCACCGCAGGGTCCGAAGAACTGAACGGGGCCGACGAACTGCCCGTGGCCATCGAGGACCTCGGCCTCCAGGCAGGCTCCGGCTGGTGCATGGTCAGCTATCTCTCGTCCGGGGACGCATGGACGGTCCTCCGCGACGGCCAGCGGGCCGGTACGGTGACACCCGAGCGCGCGATCACCGGGCGCCGCTCCATCCTCGGGTGGTCGGCCCGGGAGCAGACCATGTCGGCCCGGGAGCGGACCATGCGCCCCACCAAGGGCAGGTACTTCAGCAACCGCGACATCGCCGCCAAGGCCGTCATCAAAGCGTCCTTGCGCCAACAGCCCGAGCCGACCACAGCGGTGCCCGCCTGGTGGGCCGCGTTGACGGAACAGACCGCCACGGCAGTGGCTCGCGCCGCAGCGCCCTTGGCGACCGCGTCCGCCGGCCGAAGCGAACACCTGGCCCTCTTCACGCCGGCGCTCCGCCACGCAGCACTCCGCTTGGCCGTTCGCGCCCCGCACGAGGGCGACCTCGCCCAGCTCCAGACCATCTCGGAGTCCGTCCTTTCCCGCAGCAAGGAGGGGACCAGGCTCGTCGCTGCCCTGCGGGCGGCCGCCGTGGCGAGCGAGACCACCGCCCTCGGCACGCTCGACGGCCGGGTCTGGACTCTCGAACCCGACCTGGAACACCCCAATGTGCTGATCGTCTGCGCGGACGGCCAACCGGTCGGCACCCTCGCACCGACCTCAGCCAACCCCGGCGGGCGCTGCACGGCCACGCACCGCCGCCGCACCCTCAGGCCGGCCACCGGCCGCACCTTCCTCGACCGCGACGCCGCCTTCCATGCCGTCATCGCCGCCGAGCGGGACCACCGCCCCCTGCCCGCCCTTGACCACCCGGCGTGGCACCGCATCCAGCCAGGATTCCGTGGCACTCTCTTCAGCGCGGCACGCACCGCCAAGGATCTGAAGAACTTCCACTCCCAGCTGGAGCCGATCGAGTACCGCCGGGCGATCACCAACGCCCTCGTGGAAGCGAGGCGGAACATCAACACGCCTGTGGAGCCCGAACACCTAGCCGTCCTGCTCGACGCGCCCCGGGAAGACCTCGGCCCGAAGCAGAGCGCCCGCGCGGATCGGCTGTACGAGGTACTCCAGCGGATCAGAGACGACCTCCTCACGCAGTCGGTCAGGGGGGAGGCAGACCCGGCATGAGTTCTCGGATTCCCTGCCCGGCGGACAGGTGCGCCTGTGCCGCAGGAACCCGCGCTCAGCCGGCCTGGACGGGCCAGGGGACAGCCGTCAAGAGCCGCCTCAGCTAGTGGGTCCCCGGTGCTGCAGGGCATCGGCGCTGGGAACGAGCCGCAGGGCCGGGCGGGACGGGGCGAACTCCCCCAGTTCCAGCGCCGCCTCGCGCCAGGTCTCCACCAGACGGAGAAGGTGCTCGCTGTCGTGGCGGTAGCCAGGCGGGGGAGTACCGGGAACGGCCGGCCACAGGATGGTGGCCGCGAACCGGACCGCGTGCATGGCCGCGGTGGCATGAGCGTCGACGGCTCCGCCCTCCAGGCGGCGCAACATGTCGAGCCGGGCTGCCGCGCCAAGAAGCTCCTCGTACACCTTCGCGTACTCCTGCGCGCGCACGGCCGCGAGGTCATTCACGGGGGTCACCGGCGTCGCCCGGCTCCTCCTCCGGTGTCTCGTCAGGCTCCGGCCAGCGGCCGAGCGGCCCCCTTTCACCAGGGCTGGTTGCGCCGAGGACGCCCGGTCCCTTCGTACGGTGCGGCGGCATCGGGATCACTCGTGGGCCCCTCCATTCCAGACCTGCGCCAGCAGCTCAATCACCGTCGTTCGCGCCCATTCTCAGCGTATTCAACGAGCAGCGGCGGCCGCCGTGGCGGGTGAGCCGACCTCAGGCCACCGCCTCATCGCCTGACCGTCAGATGCTACGGGGTGAAGGCGTCGGGGCTCATCATCTGCGCCTGTGCCCACAGCACGCACTGCGCCATCCGTTCGCCGACCACCGGACCGAAGTGTTCCTGCAGCCGGGCGGACAACTCGGCCGGACCGGCGTCTTCGCCGGCGTACTCGGCGCCGATACCGATCATCAGGTACGTCTCGAAGAATGGTCGGACGTGGGGTTTCATGCAGTTGTCGCGGATGAACGCGCAGTGCCGCTCCGGGAACTGCTCCTTCGGGTGTCCGACGAGTTCCGCGATCAACTCGGTCCGGAATGCCTCCCGGTGCTCATCCGGCATGTCGGGGCCGCTGAGGATGGCCAGATCGGCCCACAGCGTCGCACGCTCCAGCGCTCGCTCGATACTGGTCACGCTCTCCCAACGGTCTTCGCCCGCTCCGTGTTACGGGCACGCCCCCCACAACCACGGTCCATGCCGCGACGGCTGCGGTAGCCTTGGAGACGAAGTACGTGGCACACCGCGCGGCGTCGGCGCGGTCGAAAGCTCGGCGCCGGCCGCCGAGGTGAGGATCGAAACCCGAGAACGGCACATTGGTGCCCCACCCGGGTAGGGCAGGGCACCCGCCCCGTACCCATACGTGCTCAGGAGATCCCGTGCCGCTCGATGCCACGGCGGCCGCGGGCAGATCCGCCAGGCGTACCGGGACGGCCAGGAGGACCAGCTCGCCGCCCTCGGTCTCGTCCTCAACGCCGTCGTGCTGTGGAACACCCGCTACCTGGACGCCGCCGTCGCCCAGCTCCGCGCCGAGGGCCACGACATCAAGGACGAAGACGTGGCCCGCCTGTCCCCGCTGAAGAACGCGCACATCAACTTCCTGGGCCGCTACCTGTTCAACATCGCCGCCTCCGGGCCCGCCCAGGGCCTGCGGCCCTTGCGCGACCCGGACGAGGTCGACGCGGACGACGAGGACCTGAACGAGGCGTGATCCGCGCGTACCCGCCCGGCTGGGCCATTCGTTGTACCCGTGCAGGCCGGGCAGCCGTGCCCGGCACCGAGGGTGGGAGACCACGAGCATGACCACGATCGACCCGGGCGCCGAGTTGAAGGCCCGAATCGCCGAGATCAAGGAGCGGTTCGCCATCGAATCCGCAGGCGGCAAGCTGACCGTGCGGCGCGACGACGGCCTCTACCGGCACCTGGAGGTCGAGATGCCGAAGTCCTCCGCGTACTGGTTCGAGGTGATGACCTGGCCCGGCGCCCTGGCGATCACCGGGCACACCGGCAGCCACATCTTCCGCCGCGACGAGGACATGCTGCTGTTCTTCCGCACCTGCATGGGCCCCGGCCCTGACTGGAAGATCGACACCCGCTACTGGGCCGAGAAGGTCCAACCGGACGGCATCGGCAGCACAGGCGTCCAGTCGTACGCCGAAGACCGCGTGAAGGCGTACATCAAGCAGGCCGCCCAGGAAGCCGAAGCCGACCACCCCGGCCTGCTCGCGGAGGTCGAGGAGGAGCTGTTCTCCCGCTACAGCAAGGCCGACCTGGAGACCGAGGCCGGCGCCAAAGCCGCGCTCGCCGCGTTCGAGTTCGACGGCTTCCGTTTCGACACCGCCGGCTGGGAGTTCACCGAGTACGACTACTGGTTCCTCTACACCTGCCAGGCCCTGGCCTGGACTGTGGCCCAGTACGACGCCCGCGTCCAGGTCGCCGCCTGACCCGGCCGTTCGGCAGGGTCAGGCCGTGCGGCGGCGCCACGGCTTGTCGTACGAGCCGCCGCAGGCACGGCAGGAGGCGGCGTAGACGGCGCTAGCGGGCGTCATCTGCTCGGCGGGCTCCGCCGGATACGGCTGGCCCATGATGATGGCGGTCAGCTCCGGCTGTGCGCAGGAGCACGGGCCGCCCGCACGACCGGGGCGGCCCCTGCGCGGCGTGGGCACCGCGGCCGCGCCCGCCGCACCCACGATCTGTGCCGAGAGGTATTCCATCCGCCAGCCGTCGATGGGCACCTTGCGGCGGCGACGGGCACGAGTGTTTCGGTCGAAACGCCGCTGCTCGGCGTCCGTCTCGAACAGCAGCAGCATCCCCGCCAGCAGCAGGAACGCCTCCCCGTTCACCATCCCGGACACCGGGGACAGGACGGCAACCGGGGTGCCGTCCGGGCCGATCAGAGGCGTCCCGCCGCCCCAGCGCCACTCGGCGGTGCTCATCCCGACCGTCACGTTGATGTGGTGCTCGCGGGCCAGGTACTCAACGGCTTCCCGCACACCCGGCCGGCGCATGAGCTTGTCGCGCCACCGGGCCCCGGCGGGCCCGAGGTTCGCCCGGCGCGCTTCCGCCTCGGCGGCGGTGGCCCGCTCCAGCGCGGCCCGGCGGGAGGCGGCGTTCCTCCGGTCGATCCCGGCCCGCTTGACCGCCGCCTTCTCCTTCAGCCGCGCCCGGCGCTCCTCCAGTTCATGCTGCCGCTTCTCCTCCTCGGCCAGGTAGGCGTCCTCGGCCGCCGCGTACTGCGGCGCCGTCCACACCTTCGCGAGCTGACGCTGCGGGTAGAACAGATGGCGGCGCGGAGCGTGCGGAGCGGATCGACTGGTCTGCAGCCTTGTGATCGCTGCCTCCCCGGAGGATGGCCCGTGCCCGGCCCGACGAAGAGCTGGCGCGGGCCTGGGATCTGGATTCGCTTTGTGATCCCGGCAACCGCAAGGCGGGCATTGTGCAGGGCCCGAGTCCGCCGACCGGCCCATACCCGCGGGTGTCACAAAGACAACCCAGCAGGCAACCGCTGTGGACCGTCTACTGCTGGGTGCGCTTGCGTGCTTCGGTGATGATCCGTTTCCAGGTGTCCACGGACTGGCCGTGCTCGCGGGCGAGGTCGGCGGCCACCTCGCGGACCTTCCTGTCGGGCTGGGAGGCCAGAGCCTCGGCGGCGACCCGAATGCGCGGGTCGGATCCCTCGGTCTTGCTCGCCCGCGGCTTCGTCTCGGGGCCGGGCGGGCGGCCGACCGTCCCCAGCAACGGGTGCTCGTCGGCGAACTGCCACAGCTGCCGGCGGGTACGCCACCGGCGGATGCGGGTCGGCAGTTCCTCGATGCGGACAGGGTCCGGCCAGCCGACCGGCGGGTTCTTCTCGTACTGGGTGATCCGGCTGGGGTCAATGCCGAGCACGCGTGCCTGTCCGGCCGGCGGCAGTTCCTCGTCCGGGTCACCGCTGCGGTCGACCCGGTCTTCGTCACGGGGCCGGTGTCGCCGGTGCTCGGCGAGCCACTCGGTCCACACCTTGAGGTCCCAGTGCATGACGCCGTCGATCGTGTGGGCCTCCGGATGGCCGTTGCTCTCGCGGGCGAGCCACAGGTTCGTCAGGGTGGTCCGGCTGTAGCCGCTGTGCTCGATCAGGTCCTCGCGGGTCGCCCACTGGCGGCCATCGTCGGTCTTCACGGGGTGTGCTCCTGGTGGTGTCGGTGCTGGATACGATGGTGCCTGGTTCGGTTAAGGGCTCGTTGAGGGCCCTCGGTGGCCGGACCGCCGGCCCGGCGGGATTCCCAATGCATCGCCCCGCCGGGCCGTTCGATGTCTGATGCCGGGTGGCCCGCTGGTCAGAACAGGGTGTCCTGGGGCCAGTCGACACCCGCGCCGTCCGCACGCCAGTGGGGCCTGGGCGCGGCCGGTCCGGTCTACTGGCGACGCCGGGCACGTGTCTGTGCAGGGACGGCCTGGGCCGCCGGTGCCGGCTCAGCGGGAAGCGGGCCGGTCTTGGGGCAGGGGCAGCGGCACCACCACACGCACGGCTCGCCACCGGGTCGGAGGATGAGCCGGGCCACGCATCGGCCGCGCGCGTTGTACACCCAGTCGGTGTTGTCGTCCACGTACGGGCCGCCCCTCTGCCGGTGGACACACAGGTCGCAGCGGCCGCCGAGGCAGTTCCAGCAGCTCCCCCGCTCGCAGGTCGACCACCGGTAAAACCCCCACGGGTACTTGTGGTCGATCTCCTAGAAGAAGGAGGGCCACACCTGCTCGCGCACCCACGCCCCTTCCTCCTCGCTCATCGGCGACGGATTCGGTACCGGGTCGATGATCCCCATGTACCAGGCCCCCTGCCGGTTCAGGACGGCCGTGCCCCGGATGATCTGGTGCTCCTCCGGGGTGAGTGTGCGCTGGGGGCGCCGGATGACAGTGGTCTGTCCGTGGTCGGCGCTGCCTCCGTATCGCTTCATGCGTTTCCTTCGACGGTTGAGGTGTTTCGGTGGGGCGCCCTCCGGCAGGAGGAGCGGGATTCCCGCCCCGCTCCCCCCGCCGGTCGTGTCAGCTCCGGGCGCGCTCGATGATCTCCCGCAGGCTGATGGACTTCTTGAACTGGTGGCCCATCTCCCGCTCGGCCCTGGCGTACTCAGCGAACAGCTCCGGGTTGAGTTGGGCGGAGCGGACCAGGTCGTCGGTGTGCGCGAGCGGGCAGGCCCGGCAGCTCAGGCGCCGCATCCCATGGTCGTACGCCTCGTGGTGGGCGATACCGTTCTTCCGGTGGATCTCCCACACCTGCTCGGTGGTGAGCCGGTGAATCGGGAGCCACGTCGTCACCACTCGTAGCGTGCCCTTGCCACTCATGCGGTGCCGCTCGATCACGGGCTTGTTGGCGCGGGCCCGGGACTCCTCGGCGCGCATGCCCATCGCGTATCCGGCACGGATCGGGCGCCCCAGGTTCAGCTCGATGCCGGCCTCGTCCACGTAGTCCCGGCCGACCGCCGTCTTTCCGTCAGCGGTGCAGTAGCGAGCGAAGAACCCCGGCCAGTTGCCGTGCGAACGAATCCGCTCCCACAGTGACTTCCACCGCTTGCTGCGGCGGACGGCGAATCGGACGCCGTACTGCTCGGCATGCGCGCGGGCGACTTCGAGCGCGCCAGGCCACTCGACCAGGTGGCCCTGCTCAGTACGGCCGAGGTCGCAATGGAGCACGTGAACCTTGTGGAGCTGACCTGCCTTGTCGGCCTGGGTGCACACTTCGTGCACGAGAGCGCCGGAGTCCTTGCCACCGCTATCGCCAACGATCACGACGTCGTGGGCATCCCAGTCGAATTCAGTCGCAGGTGCGGTCGGCGCGGTGGCCGGCGCGGCGAACAGTTCCAGCTGCGCGGTGGCGCACCCGGTGCCGCACGGCGGGGTGAGGAGTTTCTTCACTACGGTCTTCTCCTGGTTGTGAGGTTTCTCGGTGTCGTTCGCGATCCCGGCCGGGGGAGCGGGATTCCCGCCCCGCTCCCCCGGCCGGACGGCCGGTCAGTCGCCGGTCCGGTCGGTCCGGGCGTAGTTGTGGAAGTCGTCGCTGACCGGGAACTCGGTCGGCTCGCTGACGGGCGCGCACACCCAGGTATCCACCGCGCCCGGTGTCTCCTGCCAGCCGCTCAGCCACCGGTGGATGTCGGGCTGGACCTCGAAGAGGCGGCCGTCCGCGTCCTCGGCGTAGAACTGCGAGTCGCCGCCGAACCCGTACTCGTCCGCGTAGTCCCAGACACAGACCAGGTACGGGCCGCCTTCTGCGTGGATGCGGCCGAAAACGGCCCGAATGTCGTCGGGGCCGTAGCCGTCTTCGAACCGGCCGTACAGGTCGGCGAGGTCGGCCAGCGGGCTGAGGAACGGCAGATCGTCCGGCGCGGCCTCCTCGCCGGATTCACCCTCAGCCGGGACGGGTGGCTGCTGGTCTCCAAACTCCCCGCCACGCTGGCGGTGGTACTGAAGGATGGCGGCGACCAGGGCCTTGGTGTCCTCGGCGAAGGTCATCTGTCGGCCCTCCGAGTCGTACACGAGGGTGGAACCGGCAGCGTGGTCCAGCTCGGCCCGCCAGCTCTCGTGGGCCCGGACCGGGTGGTTGACGCTGACGTCGTCGACCGTGCCGTTCTCGTCGGGCCGCGTGGTTCCGGTGAGCCGAATGGTTGAGCCGTCGGCGAGCGGGACGGCGACGTAATCGGCAGTCCTGCCACAGCTCAGCAGGCAGCGGACGCCCTTGGCCCGGAGTTGGGCGAGAGGGGCCGTCACCGCCCACTCCTGCGGGGAATGCACGGCGCCGCTCGGCGGGGTGAGTGGCTTGTTCACCACAGTCTTCTCCTGGTTGTGAGGTTTCTCGGTGTCATGCGCGGCCTGGGCTGGTGGAGCGGGATTCCCGCCCCACCAGCCCAGGCCGCCGCCGGTTCGTGTGGGCCCCGAAGGCCCGGCGTCTTCCGGGGATTCCCGCCCCCTTTCGACGTAACCAATAATCTCAAATTTTTGGGGTTAAGTCAACCCCAACTGACAGAAAAGCGCAGTTCAGAGGCCTTACGTCGCAGTTTTCGCGCGCCCCTCACGACCCTGCAAACGGACGCTCAACCACGACGATGCGGACAGGGCTGACCAGCTCGACGCTCCTGGCCGCACCGCGGCAGCAGCCGCTCCCCCTCAGCCTGGCCGGACGGCGCGGTCTGCTCACGCTCGCGCGTATGCGACAGCGGCAGTACGGCGTCCGGCTCAACGCCGGGGCGATAGACGGCACTCCGGATCACCGTCGGTCCCCCTCCCCGCCGGCCCCTGCTACGAGTACAACAGCGAAAGCCGCAGCCCGAACGACGGCCGGCCGCGTAAGCCCCGGCGCGATGCCGACCCACCGAACCGAAGGTTGCGCAGACCACGCCGAACTGCTACTCACAGACAGCTGTTTCGCCGCCGACGGCATGCTCATGTGGATCCGGCACCAGCAGTGCACCGGTGGCGGTGAGTTGGTCAAGCCCGGTAGGCACGCCGCCACATGCTCGTTCCCTATATAAAGGGGAGAAGAGGCTGGCCCGGCATCCGACCGGCATGCCTGACCGAGGAGTCCAGCACCGTGAACCTGCTGTCCGCTACCGCCGCGCCGGGTGTCGCCGAGCACGCCGAGGCCCTGGCTGATGCTGCTTGCGAGTTGCACGACGCCGCGCGCTCACCGGACAGTTGGAGTGAGGCCGCCGCCGAGGATGCGGTCGAGGCGATGGAGACGACCGCGCTCGCCCTGCGCGGCGTGCACCCGGCCGCCGCCGTGGCGACGGACGCCGTCTTCCAGGCCCTGGCCCGGCTCCGCCGTGACCTCGGCCTCCCGGCCGGCGACACCCGCGATGACCAGGACCAGGCCGTCACTCCGCCCAGCCCGATCCGCCGGCGCACCGCTCGCCGGGGTCTCGGCCCCGGATATCAGGGCGTCCGGATTCCTCAAGGCCGACCGCGCCCAGCGGTAGGCGAGTAGCGTCGAGAGCACAGCGACGAGGAGGTCACCGTGACCGCACAGCCCGACCACCAGGCCGACCGGCCTGTCCCGCCGATGCGCACGCTCGCCGAGCTGCGCGCTGCGCTCAGCGTCTGGGCATTCCCTGGCGACCGCCAGGAGTTCGAGGAGGAGTTGGACGGGCTTGCCCTGGATGACCTCACGGGGGTACGCAACCTCATCCAGGCGTACCGGCACCGGGTGATGCTGCGCTGCGACCCGCAGGGGATGGCAGCCCTGATGCGTGGCACTGAGGACGTCGCGTTCGAGCTGAGCCAGAAGATGGCCGAGCGGAACGGGACCGCCCAGTGAGCCACGCGTTCTACAGCGACGCCGCCGAGAAGATCCGCAGCGAGCTGACCCACTCCGAGCAGGCCGCCGTCGAGTCGGTCCGCCGCGCGCTGGAGGATGACCCCACCCCGGACCACGCCCGGGGCCTGCCGGATGCAGATCCGCACAGCGAGTCCTACGCCGTCGAGCTGCTGCCGGAGACAACCGGTGGTCGAGGGATCAGCGTCGTCTACCGGCACTCCCAGACGCTGGACGCCGTCCTGATCCTCTGGCTGATCGCGGGCCCCTGACGCCAGGGCGGCGGAACCGTGTCCTGGGAAGGGCTCCAGCGTCCACCATAGCGAACCCCGCCCGTGGGCTGGGTTCGCTATGGTGGACGCACTGCTCCCCGCCGATGCGGGGGTGACCCCGTTGTCGAGTTCTATCGGCTGGTTGGTCGAGCGTGGTCCCCGCCGATGCGGGGGTGTCTCCCGAGTCGGTAACGGCCGGGATGCGTCTTCCTGCTCCCCGCAGCTGCGGGGTTGGCCTTCTGCTTCTCAACGCAGGAGCGCGTGTTACTCCCCGCGCCTACGGGGGCGAGTCGAAGGGATGGAAGGTGCCTCGTACCTCTGTTAAGCCTCACCCTCTGGCCGAGTACGCGCAGCGTGTCGACGCCGAGAGGGTCTATACCTCTCGGCAGCTCGCTGAGCTGATGGAGCTGGCTCCCTCCAGTGTGTCCAGTATGGCCAGTTATGGCTGGTTTCCTGGCGGCCGTTTGACGCCCCACCGCCGCGGTGGCCGCGTGTACACCTGGACGGGCAAGCAGTTGCTGCGCTTGGCCGCGCGGCCCATCAAGGTGGAGTACGACCATGAGCGTTACGCGCCGTCGACGCTGTACCGGGTCGGCTGCCGGTGCCCGGTCTGCGTGCGGGCGCACAGCGCCGACAGCCGCGACCGGAACCATGCACTTGCCGAAAAAGCGTTCCCCCGGCAAGCGCGGGAGCGTCTGCTTGCGCTGGTCGCGGACGCTGTGCCCGTGGCAGAGGCCGCCGCGAAGGTCGGCGTGTCCTTGGGCTACGTCTACGGCCGGGCGATCTGGGACGCGGAATACGGCGAGGCCCTCGATGAGGCCGCGTGGTCGCTGTGCGTGCTGGGCGAGAGCGATCCAGCGTGCAGCACAGCCAGTGGCTACCGCGGCAGTCCGAAGGGGAAGTCTCTGCGTCCGGCCTGCCGAGGTACCGGGTGCAGGGAGTGGCGGCGGGAGCAGTCCCGGCTGGAGCGAACCCAGGCGACCGCAGTGGCCGCCTGAGCACCCCGCTGCTGTAGCGCGCGTTGACTCAGACTCAACTCCCGGGCTACCGGCCGCACCCGTCTTCCCGGTTTCGACCGTGCCTGTGCGGCCCTTCTCCCTGGGAGCGAGGCAGTCTCCCCGCCAGCTCGCCTCATGAACGTTCCAACGCATCCAACAGCAGCTTGGTGTAGCCGGCGGCCGCAAGGTCGTCGGCGTGAAGGCCGGCCTGCCGCAGCAGCCGGAGGGTAGCGGTGTGGTCGGACCGGGCCCATGCCATCCGGGTCGTCTCCTGTAGCGTGCGCCTGGCCCTCAGCACCTGTGGATCGCTCTCGTCACCGCTGGTGGCCTCGCGGGCCTGGTGGAAGGCGGTCACGGCCTCGGCCGTCTTGGCGAATGCCGTCGCTGTCTTCTTCTTCTCCGTCTCTTCGGGCGACAGCGGGTTCAGGACGACGGCTGGGGCCCACTTGGGAGTCCTGGTCCCGGCGCGGCGGTCGGTGCCGTATGCGGTGCGGCGTTCCTCGACGCCGCGTCGCAGTTGTTCGATCCCTTTGGGGAGTTGCCAGCCCGCTCCGCCGCGGTTGGTTACCTCGTCCTTGAGTTCCTGTACGCCGGCCCGGTAGCTGCTGATCAAGCCCCGCACCTGGAGCGGCATCCCGCGCTTGTAGGCGCCCTGGCCGTGGAACATCCGGTTGCCGTGCAGGACGACGAGCAGGGCGCTCTTGTCGCCTTCCAGGTCCTCGACCAGGCGGTCACGGACTCCGAGCCAGTTCGCCAGAGCGGCCTGGGTGGCGGAGGAGACGGGCCAGACCTCGGTGGTATGGACTTCGGAGGTGATCGCCTGAGGGTTGCGGGTGATCTTCACCCAGGAGAAGTCGGGGGCGAGCGAGGTGATGCCGAGGGAGCACAGTTCGCCGCTGCGGGCGGCTGTGTCCAGGACCAGGCCGATGACGACCAGGAGGCGGGCGCGGCCGGGTGCCGACGGCTTCTTGTCGACCTCACTCTGGAGTCGGTTGTGGAATTCGCTGCGGGCCCAGGCCGGCATGGTGGGCTTCGGGACCGGCTTCGGGTAGGAGACGGCTCCGCTGGGCACGCCGGCGGCTGCGGCGAGGCGGCGCAGGATGTTGGAGCGGCGTCGTTGGGAGGCGGTCACGCCCTTGGGCGGGGTGTCCAGTTCCTTGGCGCGCAGTTCGCCGTTGTCCGTCAGGTGGCACAGGGCGTTGGCGCCGGGGCCGAGCAGCTTTTCCAGCGACGCGCCGTACTGCTTGCGGAAGTCCTCTCGTTCCTTCAAGGCGCGCTGCAGGGTGCCCTCGACCCACCGGACGTGGCTGGCCACGCTCTTGGTCATGTCCGGATCGGCCAGCACTCTCTGAACCAGCTGGGAGAGCTGTTCGGCTGCCGGGCAGTTCTCTTCGTCGGCGACAGGTGAGGACAAGCCGGGACTTCCTTTCTAGGACTCATTATCCCCATGACACGTGTGATTGTGCCGCACCGGAACGGTCAGTGTCGGTCATCTTCCGCAGCCCGGTCTGCGCGGGCTCGCGGACCGGTTACGCTCGTCGGCAAGCAACCACGCCGAGGAGGCTCATCGTTGAAGGCACAGCTACCCGATGTCTACGTGTCCCGGCAGGCACGTGCCTTCCTAGAGGCGCTCCAGGAAGGCGACACGGACAAGGCCCGCCGGATCGAGGAGGAGCTGCTCGCGGAGGCGGCCAGCGGACCGGAGGATCGTGAGGCTCTGCGGGACGAGCTGCGTGGGGCAATTCTGTTCCGGGCCCATGTCGACGCCTCGGCGGCCGGCGACACGGAGACGGCAGCCCTGTTCAGGCACCTGTTCACCGAGATGTGTTCCGAGCGCGTGGTCAAGGCGACGCTCGCCGCTGCCCTGCTCACCTCGGGCCTCAAGATGGGACAGCTGCTGGCGAAGGACCACGACTTCCTTACCCGGCACATGGACGAGAACGGTGTCGGCGAGGAGTTCCGTGCGCTCGCCACGCGCATCAAGCGGGTTCCGTAGCACCTGCGCGGGCGTGCCGCCGACGGCATGCCGAAGGCCCCGCGGCATACGGTCGCGGGGCCTTCGGCATCTGCGTTTCAGGAGCCGCCGAGCTGGCTGAGCCGGGCGGCCGCGTTCAGGGTGGCGGTGATGTACTCCTGCGGTGCTTCGGGCATGACGTCCATCGGCTTGAGCATCAGCACGGCACCCCAGATCGTGTCGTCCCAGATGACCGGGGCAGCGATGCTGTTCCACCCCGCCATGCACTCCTGCCGGCCGAGGGCGTAGCCGAGGTCGCGGACCTCGGCGAGGGAGACAAGTAGCTCGTCGGGGTCCTTGATGACGCCCGGGCCGGCCTCGTCCGGTATCGGGCCGGTGGCCGTCTTCTTCTGGATCTCCTCCGGCAGGTAGGCAAGGATCGTCCGCCCCGAGGCGCCGGTGCGCAGGGAGCGGGTGACACGGAGAATGGCGCGATGCGTCATTCCCAGTTCCTCCAGGTCCGAGTCGCCCACTGCCATGTCGATGCACTGCCGGCCGGCCCCGCCGAACTGGGCCAGCATGTAGAGGAAGACCAGGCCGTTGCCGGTGGCGGTCCGCAGCTGCTCCAGCACCTGGTGGGCCTCGTCGTTGTCCGAGAGGTTGTCGGCGGCCAGGGCGTGGAGGCCGAGTTCGGCGACCGTGCTGCCGAGCTGGTACTTGCCGCGGTCGACGCGGACGAAGGTCTTGTTGTAGGTGCCGACGGTCAGGATCCGGCCCGTGGTGGAGTCGTCGAGACCGGCCTCGGCGGCGATTTCCGATAGCCGATGCGCGCCGGGCCCGAGCGTGACGAATGCTTTCTGCACTCGGAAGAGTCGTTCAGCGACGCTGGTCCCGGTTCCGCTCATCGTCCATACCCACCCTTGCTCGTGCCCGCGCCTCCCTTTCAGCGGCGCGGGGTTGCGCGACCGACTGCGCCGGCCGCGCACGTTACGTAAGGCTCAGGTTACTACTTGGTGGTATCGAGACAGAACTTGCCCGTTCCGGTCCGGCTCTGCAGCGCGTGGTGCGCTTTGGCGGCGTCGGCCAGCGGGAAGGTGCCGCCGCTGATCACCTTGATCCTTCCGCTGGCGACGCAGCTGAACAGGGTCTTCATGGACGCTGTCAGGGGGAGCGTGCGATCGGTGTACATGTGCGGGAGCCAGAAGCCGCCGACAGTGATGGACTTCTGGAGCAGCGTGTGCACGGGGATGTCGGCGAGCTGTCCGCTGGCGAAGCCGTATACGGCGAGGCGGCCTCGCGGGCGGATCGCCGCCAGTGTCTGGTGCAGGGTCTGGCCGCCGGTCATCTCCAGCGCTGCGTCGACCGGGCCGCCTGCCGCTTCGAGGATGCGTTCGGTCAGCCCGTCCTCGTCGGAGGAGTCGACTGCGGCGACGGCGCCCAGGTCCAGGGCGAGCCGGCGCTTCTCCTCGGTACTGGCGAGGGCGATGGCCCTGGCACCCTGCTGCTCGGCGAGTTGGACAGCCAGGGAGCCGACACCGCCGGCCGCGGCGGGGATGACCACCGTCTGTCCCCTCGTAACCTGGGCCACGGTGAGCAGCAAGTGGTAGGCGCTGTTGCCTTGGAGGGCGAGCGGCACGGCCTGCTCGTCGGTGACGTCGTCCGGGATCTCCCATTGCAGGCTGCGGCGGACGGCGACCCGCTCCGCGTAGCCTCCGCCCTGGGTCAGGGCCACCACCCGTCTGCCCCCCGCTGTGCCGACGACTTCGTTGCCGGGGATGTACGGCAGCTCAACCGGCGCAAGGTATGTATTGCCGCGAACATGGACATCTGCATAGTTAACGCCTGCGAGGCGCACGGATAGGACGGTTTCCGTGCGCCTCGGTTCGGGCTCGGGAACGTCTTCCAACTGCAATGCCTCGGGGCCGCCGAACTCTCTGATGACGATGGCGCGCACGGTACTCCTAGCGACGGGGTCCGGTGTGTACCCACTACAGGCTAGGGCATCAACTACCCCCGATGACCTGCCCACTTGCGCATCGGGCATTTCTCACTGGCTGAGAAAAGGGTGGGCGCCCTTTTCTCAGCCAGTGAGAAATGCGCGGGGGCCAAATTTCTCACTGTGCGAGAAATGAATATGGCGGTTGCAATTGCCCTTTCAACCAGTCATAGTGATGCCGCCTCGCCTGCCAGGCAGTTTCCACCGTCGGGGCTGCTACGGGGGTCGGCAGTCGGCGAGGCCGTGAGCGAACTCGCCGACTCGGCAACTCAGCCGGGACCGGCCCGGCCAAGTTGCCGGGCGACGGCGAACGCTCCAGGAGGCGTACGGGGACGGGTGGAGGACACCATGAACGATCAGGTGCCGCAGTGGGCTTCGGATTCAGCGAAGGCCATCGGACTGCCCGCTCCCCCGCGCCTCTGGGCTCCCTGACACGGAGCCACCGCCCCGTGCTCATCAAGCCGGCCACGCGATAGGGGCCGGCCGGGCACAGGGCACATGTGATCCTCGGCCAGAGCGTTTCACCATCACCGGTCGGTCACGTCGCGGCGCGCGATCCCCCTGTTGGCGCAGGGGAAAGCCGACCGCCGCACGCGCCTCGGGACGCGAGTCGCGCGGGACCGTTGACAACTCCATACAGACACGGTGGCCGTCCCCCTGTTGGCGCAGGGAAACGGCCACCGTGAACAGCGCACCACCAGAAGATCGAACCCACATCCGAAAGCTGGGGTGCTCCAGCGGCGTCTTGCACACGCCGCGCGGACAGGATAGACCCGCGCCTGCTTCGGCAGGAAACCGGCTGGTTGCCCTGTGCCGGAGCTTCCAGCACCTCGTACAGGAGGCTGCTGTGCCCGTACTCCGTCGTCGTCTCTCTCGGCGCATGAAGCAGACCGCCGCCGTCTCGGCGGCCACCCTCACCCTCGCCGGCGGGGCCTTCGCCCTCGCGCCCAGTGCCTCGGCCGTGGGCACCTCCGCCTGCACCGACGGCCAGTCGTTCATCAACTTCCCCTTCCGGGGCCACCTGAACACCGGCTCCGTGAACCTGCGCACCAGCCCGAGCACCAAGTCCTCCTCCAAGGGCCTGCTGGCCAGGAAGACGAGCGTCGACATCCTGTGCTGGAAGGGCAAGGTGCCCACCAGCTGGGACTACGTCAAGGTGGCCTCCGGCACCCACAAGGGCACCTACGGCTGGGTCTACGACAAGTACGTGGACTGGAAGTAGGCGCGGCCGCTCCGCTGCCGCCACGCGAGCCCCGAGGCCCGCTCTCCGGCGGGCCTACCGCTCGCATCGCTGACACCCGGCCGGGACGGTTCCCCTCCGGTCGGCCGGGCCCGGCCGAGTCCCGAGCCGTGCCTCCGGCTCCGCACCCGTGCGCCACCTCCGCGCCGGGTCCTCGGCCCCGCGGGGTGCCGTCCCCACCCGGCGGCACCCCGAATGGCTCGTCCACGCCTGCTTCCAGAGCCCCGGTGCCGGACCCCGTCAGACGCCGTCCCTGCACAAGGAGTGCCGTGCCCGCGACCGTGCCTGTTCAACAACCAGCTGCCGCACCGGCCACACGCTCAGCCAACCGCCAGAGCCACACACGCATCTGGGTCCTTGTCGTCGGGGCCGGCGCGGTCCGCGCGGCCGGGTTCAGTTACCCCTTCCTCCCCTACCGGCTCTCCGACCTCGGCTTCTCCACCACGGGCATCAGCGGGGTACTCGCGCTGTACGGCCTGGGATGGCTCGCCGGTCAGATCCTGTGGGGCCGTCTGGCCGATGCTCTCGGCCGCCGCACCACTTTGATCAGCGCCATGACCGTTGCCGCCGTGACGCTGCCCCTGCTGGCCCAGGCCACCAACACGCTCGTCGTTGGGGCCGCGGCCATCATCGCCGGAGTCGTCTACGACGCACCACGGCCGGTCATCTCCGCCGCCGTGGCGGACGAGATACCCGATGAGTCCGCCCGCGCCAGCATCACAGGTTGGCGCCACTTCGCGGTAAACGTCGGCGCGGCGGTCACGGGCGCCGCCGGTGGTCTGCTCGCGGACCGTACGGGGCTGCCGTTCCTCTTCTGGATCAACGCCCTGGCGTGCGCGGCCTTCGCGGTGATCGTCACGTACTGCGTCAGGCCCGACCAACCGCCCGCCGCGACAACGCACACCGGGCCCGCACGCCATCGGCTGGCCAAGGACGCCCGGCTGTGGCTGCTCTGGCTGGCCAGCGTCCTCGCCTTCGTCCCGATCGCCGGGCTGTTCAGCGTCATGCCGCTGCTCATGGACCGTCAGAGGCTTCCCGCGAGCGCCTACGGATGGACGCAGGCGGCCAGCGCGGCCGCTGTTCTGCTGCTGTCGCTGCCGCTGAACCGCTGGCTCGCCCGCAAGGCCAAGAAGACCTCGATGGTGGGGATCCTCGCGGCCAGCTCCCTGATCCTGGGCGCCGGGATCGGCTCGGCGGGCCTGGCCTCCACCACGCCGCAGTACGCCGCCGCGGCGGCTGCGGCCGTGCCGGGCGAGATCGCGGCCTTCGTCGCGGCCACAGCCATCATCGACCGCATCGCCCCGCCCCACGCCCGCGGCCTGTACGCCGGCATCTGGGGCACGACGCTCGCCACCGCCATCATGTGCGCCCCCGAGCTGGCCGGCTGGTCACTCACACAGGGCGGCCCCCGTCTTGTCGGCCTGACCACGCTCGCCTGCGGCCTCGCCGGCGCCACCGTATGCATGCCGCTGGGCCTGCTCCTGCGCCGGAGACCCGGCACCGCTGCGGGCCCGGACCGCGAGGCCCCGGTCTGACCCCGCCTGCCAGGCCCTCACAGCCGGAGCGGTCTGCACGGCCTCGGCATGAGGAACCGTGCCGGGCTGCGGCTTCGCCTTTCTCCTCCGCTTTCTCCCCGCCTCTTGGAGCACATCGTGCAGCAGGTCCCCGTCGCGGCAACCGCCGTCTCCAGCCGTCCTCTTCTGCTCCTTGGCATCGGCGTCCGTGCCTACCGAGAACACCTCCTTCAGCGCATAGCGGCCCGGCACCCCGTCGTACTCGCCGACAACAGGGTGTGCCCGGCCTGGGCGGCTCCCTACCTCCATGACCAGCTCGTGACGGATCTCGCTGACGCGGAGAGCGTCGCGGCCGCAGTCAAGCGGTTCGCAGCCCAGTCTCCCCTGAGCGGGGTGGTGACGTACCTGGAGAACCACGTAGAACTCGCCGCCCAGCTCGCCGCCCAGCTCGGCCTGCCGGGCAGTTCACCGGCTGCGGTAGCGGCCTGCCGGGACAAGGCGCAGACCCGGCAGCGCTTCACCGCCGAGAACGTGCCCTCGGCCCTCGCGCACGCCGTCGACGACGAGGATGCAGCCGTGCAGTGTGCGCGCGGGATCGGGTATCCGGTCGTCGTCAAGCCCCGGGGGATGGCCGGCAGCGCGGGAGTGCTGCGGGCCGACGCCGACGCCGAAGTACGCCGGGCCTACCGGCGGGCCACTCGGGAAACGTTGCCGGGCCTGGATGGCTACGCCGTGCCCGGGGTGCTGGTGGAGGAGTACCTGGCCGGTCCGGAGATCAGCGCGGAGACGGTCGTCCTCGGCGGCAGTAAGGTGCGGATCGTCGCGGTCACCCGCAAGCGCCTGGGCGCGGAGCCGCGCTTTGTGGAGACGGGGCATTCAGTGGACGCCCGCGACCCGCTCCTGACGGACGCCGCGGTGACCGAGGCCGTCACCCGGGCCGTGCGCGCGCTGGGCATCGAGCGCGGCGTGCTCCACGTCGAGCTGCGGCTGACCGAGCGCGGTCCGGTCTTGATCGAGGTCAACGCCCGGCCTGGCGGCGACCTCATCCCCCTGCTGGTGCTGCGGGCCACCGGCATCGACCTTGCCCAGGCAACGGCGGCGCTCGCCGCAGGCGCCGTGCCCGACCTGACCCCGAACCGCCGTCAGGCGGCCGCCATCCAGTTCCTCTACCCGGCCTTCAGCGGTGAGGTGACCCGCCTTGGCGCCCCGTCGGCGCTGCTGGCCGAGCCGTGGCTGGAGCGGCTGGTGTGGACGCGTCGTCCCGGCGACCAGGTCCTGGCGCCGCCGAACGCCTCGATCTCCGACCGGCTGGCGCACTGGGTGGTGACGGGCGCCGACGCGGCCGAGTGCGACCAGCGGCTGGTCCAGGTCCTGATGCAGGTCGACGCGCGCACCGATGCACCCGTGCACACCACCAGCTGCACCCGCTGAGTGACACCCCTCTTCGTCCTGGAGCCTCCTGCCGTGTCCGTCACCTCCTCCCGGCCTGCCTCACGTCTCGACCAGATCCTCACCCTCAGCCGAGCCCAAAAGCGGGCCGCCCTCGGCCTGTACCTCCCGGTCGGCTACCCCACGCTCTCGGCCAGCCTGGATGCCCTGCACCTGATGGGCCAGGCCGCCGACATCCTGGAAATCGGCATTCCGTACACCCGGCCCTTCCTCGACGGCCCGGTCATCCAGCAGGCCACCGCCGAGGCCCTGGCCAACGGGTTCCAGATGGGCGATGTCTTCATGGCCGCCGCCGAGCTGACCGCCTCAACGTCGGCCGCGCTGGCGGTGATGTCCTACTGGACGCCGATCGAACAGTACGGACCGCGCGCGTTCGCCGAGGAACTCGCCACTGCGGGCGGAGCGGCTGTTCTCGTCCCCGACCTGCCCGAGACCGCGGCCGCCGGCTGGCAGGAGGCAACGCGCGCGGCGGGCCTGCGCACCATCACGCTCATTCCGCCACACGCCTCCACCGCCCAGCTCGCCGCCATCGGTGCCAGCACCACGGGCATGGCCTACGCGCCCGCAACGCCTGGCCTGACCGGAGACCAGAGCCCGCTCAGCCCGTACCTGCCGCGCCTGGTCCACCGGCTGCGCACCGCGACCCGTCTGCCGGTCGCGGTCGGGATCGGGATCAGCACGCCGGCCCAGGCCGAGCACGTCTCCGGTTTCGCCGACGCCGTGGTGGTCGGCTCCGCCGTGATCCGCCGCATGCAGGCCCTGCCCGAGACTCCCGTCACCGCCGCCGCAGCAGCCGCCCGCGACTTCGCCGACGGAGTGCAGCGCGCCCGCCGTACCGCCGGGTGAACCCACCGCTTTGAAGGACACCGCATGACACCCTCTGCACTGCCGGACCCCGGCCTCCCGGGCGACGAGGAGTTCACGCCCGTCTACCACCCACCGGCCTGGTACGTCCACAACCCGTCACCGCCCGATCCCGCCTACCAGCCGCCCGCCTGGACAACCCCCGCCGTGCAGCCGGCCGCGACCGCACCCAGTTGCACGGTGTGCGGAGTGACACCCGCCGCCCCCGTCACCGTCCGCGCCCACCAGGGATTCATCGTCGTGATGCGCTGGCAGCGGGTGACCGGTCCGCTGTGCGGCCTCTGCGGCATCGCCCTGGTACGGGAGATGAGTACCAAGACCCTGTGGCAGGGCTGGTGGGGCATTGGCTCCCTGACCATCGGCGCCCCGTTCGCGCTCCTGGCCAACCTGCGCGCCTACCGAAAGCTGCGGCGGCTCCAGCCCGCCGTCCCCCTGCACGGCACACGTCAGGTCCCCCTGGGCAGGCCCGTCCTGCACCGACCACTCGCGTACGTCGCACTCGTCCCACTGATCTGGGCAATCGTCATGCTCACGTACGCGATCACGTCAACCTCCTGAATCAGAGCAGACCACGCCTGCGGTTCGGCGGCCCCGAACGCGGGGCCGTCTGCTCCCTGAATTCCCGGCCCTTCGAAGTGACGTCTGCCCAGCGTCATTGCCTTGGGATGCCTGGCCAACCATGCACCGGTCCACCGCCCGTGCCGGAAACCCGCAGGGCACTGAGTAGTGTCAACGTCGCGGTTCCCCGACCTGAAAGGGCAGTTGCATGGCCAGCGACATCCTGATTGCGCAGACGACCATCGACAACGAGGAACAGGCCAAAGCCCTCGCCCGCGGTGCGGTCGAGAGCCGGTTGGCGGCCTGCGCTCACATCGACCAACCGTTCACCGCGACGTACTGGTGGAAGGGCACCATCGAGACGGCACAGGAGTGGAGGATCTCGTACAAGACGACGATGGAGCGACTCCCGGAGCTGGCGGCCTGGGTCGCAGAGCATCACAGCTACGAGGTACCGGAATGGATCACCCTTCCGGTGACCGGTGGCTCCGAGGCGTACCTGAAGTGGGTGGTCGACGAGACCTCGCGGCAGGCTGCCGAGTAACAGTTCACGCAGCGAATCGCTGTAGGTGTCGGGCGAGTTCCCGCTCCCTGGCCGGAAGCTGAACCGCAACGGCCTGAGCGCGAGCTCGCCCCATCGTCGTGGGGCGAGCGTCACTCGCCGCCGCGAACTGGCGGGCGACGTAGACGCCCTGTTCAAGATCTCCCCCTCGCAACAGTGCATTCGCCAGGTCGCCCAGCACGACGACGCCTGATTCAGGTAGTTGCCTACCCAGCCGGTCTACAGCCCGGTCTGCTGTTTCGGCCAGCTCCTGCCGACCGAGTTGTCCATACACAGACAACGCCAGGGAATCCATTCGGTACGGGGTGACGAAGCGGACCCACGCCTGCTCGGCCGTGTAGTCGGCGAAGTCGTACGCGAAGCGGGCCCGGTCCAGGGCACGAAGAGCATTCGTGTGATCGCCGGCACTCGCCGCCTCTTCCGCGAGCCTGCCGTAGAGCCAGGCAGCGGCAGCCGCATTGCCCGGACCTCGAACGTCCTTAGTGGCTTGGATCAACAACTCCGCGGCCCTCTCAGGGGTCGCCGCCCCGTAGCTGGCGTACCCCAGCGCGAGGGCTCGCAGGGGTGGGTGGCCGATGTGCCTGGCGCAGTCCATGGTGACCTCGTAGTAGGCCTGTGCCCTGGGGTGATCCCCCAGATCCCACGCGACCCATCCGGCCAAGGCTGCCGTTTCGCCGGCCGCAATCGTCAGAGCCCGCTCGTGTTCACCGGCTAGCGGCAGAACGTTCGTGATCGCTTCCAGATGCGACTCAACTTCGCTCTGTAGTTCGAGGGCGGTCAGGTGACCCTCGCGTACATGCAGGTCGCAGGCGCGACGGATGAGGTTGTCGACTGCTTCGGAGTCGATCTGCTTGCCTCTGGTAAGGGCGTGCGCGAGGCGTTCCCACGGTTCTGTGGCGGCGACTGCGCCAACGGCGGCGCCTCCAAGCAGCGTGCGGCGTTTCACGTCGTCCTGGTCCTCCCCTTCAGGCCGGGCGCCTTTCCTGCGCCTGGCTCGGGCTGCGGCGGCCTCCCGCTGCAGGTATTCCGGGGGTAAGCCGCAGGCCACCGCAATGTGCGCAAGCGTGTGGTTTGTCGGAATGTTGTGGCCGTGCTCGTAGCGGTTGATCTCTCGCCGGGTCATGGTCTCTCGACCTGAGACCGCGTTGATCGCGTCTGCCTGCTCCTCCTGAGTACGCCCGGTCTTCCTACGAAGCCGGACTAGGAGCTCAGCGAACTGGTCCGTTGCCATTGAGTGTGACCTCGTCGTCGGGTGGAAACCAATCATGACGGCAACTTCCCCCCTGTGTTTCCCCCTTGACAGGATTTTCCCCCGCTGATTTCCCCTGGCAGAGAAGTCAGACTGCCGAAACAGTGGCCCCATGACCACGATCCGTAAGGTCCTCGTCGCAGCGGACCCACTGCTGATACGGAAGGCTCCGGATGCCCACGCCAGTCCGGTGATGGGACACCTCCGCAGACAGCATCCGGGCGGCGGGGCGCGAGCGCGTAGCCGGCGCTGCCGCCGTCCGGGAACCTGCGACGGGACACTTGTCCCGCCGCGTACCAAGCTCGCCCGGACGCGACCCAGTTGATGGCGCCTCTGCGGGAAGCTCTCCGGGTCGTGACCGGCAGCAGCGTCACCGCCCCAGGCGACCAGAGCCGAAAGACCCCACCTCGCCTGTAAGCCCCCCTGGCGGCCCTTCGCTGGAGCTACCCGTGCCTTGGTCTTGCTTCATCTTCTCCGCTTCACCCGGCCCGTCCCTTTGATGACGGAAAGACGGATTCCTGTGAACGCTCAACGATTGCTGTCCGAACGCGCTGTCGCGTACGTGTGCGCGGACCCCAGCACGGTTACGGCCGCCCCGCTGAGGCTGGACCAGCTGGTGGCGGATGCCACGCGGCAGGGACACACCGTGCACACGCGTGTCTGTGACCCCGACCCGGTGACCGCGCCCTTGCACGAGCGGCGCGGCTGGGCCACGGTCGTCGGCACGGTCGAGGCCGGCCTGGCCGACGCGGTGATCGTCCGTTCGATGTCGGACCTGGCTGTCGAACAGTGCGACCGGATCCCGATACTGGGATGGCTGGAGACGGCGGGCGCCCGGCTGGTCACGCTGGGGACCTCGTTCCCGGACGCCTCCTGGGCCGCCCTGAGGGACGGCACGCCGTGCGACGGCCAGGTTCTGGCAGCCAGCAGCCGCGTCGTACAGCAGGTTCAGGACTACGCCGCTGTCCGGTCCAGCGTCCGACTGGGCCGGGGCCTGGTCGAGAAGTGCCTGGCGATGTGGGGCTGGGCGGCGGACACATCCGTGGTGGACGATGTCTGCCTGCTCACCGACGAATTGCTGGCCAACGCCATCCTGCACGGCTGCCGCAACCCGGCGGACACGATCACCATGAGGGTCGAGTGCGATGCGGACCGCGTGCAGGTCTCCGTCAGTGATCCCTCCAGCTCCATGCCGCGGCCCTGCAGCCCGGCTGTCGACAGCGAGTCCGGCCGCGGTCTCCGTCTCATCGCAGAGGTCGCCGAGCAGTGGGGAGTCACCCCCCACGCGGACGCTGGAAAGAGCGTCTGGTTCGCCGTGAGCCTGCCTGGAAGGACATCGTCCTCGTGAAAGCCTCCGCCCAGCCCCTCGACACCACCGCGCCGCTGATGCAGCACAGCGGGCCAACGTCCCGCAGGCGCGCGCAACTTCGGCGCATCTTCACCTACCGGAGTTCCGCCTTGTCCCTGTTACTGACTCACCGCTTCGGGCACTCTCCGACGGCGCCGGCCAGCGTTCTGCGCGTCCGCCGTGTACGTCGGGCGCCGATCGCCCAGCGAGATCGCACCGTGGCAGCGGCCGAGACGGTCACCTTGGTACTCGACGACCACGTGCCGCTGCCCGAGACCTACGCCGATGTCGAGACTCTCGCCGCCCTGCTGCAGGGTCACATCAGCCAGCTCGCTCCGGCCCTGCCTGCCTGCCGGGCACCCTGTGGCCACGCTCGCGCGCGAACTCAGCTCAGCCGCACTCCCGGACGGGTACGTGGCCAGCCGTGCTCACCTGGTGAGCCTGGCCGAGGCCACGCGCAACCTCATCGAGGCTGTGTGCCGAGTCAATCCGGTCGGATCGTCTCCCACTCGGCTCCCCGTGGGGCCCAGCCGCAACACGGTGCGCCTGCTGGTGTTCGCCGTGGCCTTGGCCACGTTGATTCTCGCCGCATCGGTCCCGCGCCCATGAGGAGCCGTCGTCACCGCCCGGGGTGGCTGACGTGACCGTCGCGGGCCTCGTTGTGACCGCTGTGATCGTCGGCGCCATGGCCGCTCTGATGCTCATCGCGAGCCGGCAGGCCGGAGGTCCGGCGGGCCGACGGGCCGCTCGGGACGACGGGCCGTCGGCCGAGCCACCAGCAGGCAGTGAGCCCACCGCCTGCTGTCCAATCCCTGCCTCCCATCGCTATCAGCCTTTTCCCCTTTGACCGTTGAGGATTGTCATGTCGCACAGCGCGCCCCCCGCTCGCTCGGACAGGCCGCGCGGCCGTAGACGACGGCCCGCTCCGACCGACAGGAGCGTTCTTCGCCGGATACGTCGCGCCGTGATGGTGCCGCTGCTGCTCCTGGCGGTGCTCGTTGTCGCTGGCCTCGTGGTCTGGCGCACGAACATCTGGCCGCATTCCCTGGTGTTGGCCGGGGTGGGGTGTGGGCTGGCCGCTGTCGCGTTCATCGCGGTCCGGGAGGTACGTACGGCGGTGGGCGTGGTGGACGGTGCGGTGCTCAAGGCCCGGGAGGAGGACCTGAGGCGGCTCGGGGATGCGGTAGCGGCAGTGGAGACGACGTTGTCGTGGGCGGCCGATGAGCTCTGCCGCGGCGTCCGCCCGCCGCTCCCGGCCGTGCCTGAGGCGCTGCCGGACGGACCGACCGCCGCTGTCGAGGCCGTGCTGCGCAAACTGCAGCGCCTGATTGTTGAGGCGTTGCTGCGGGTGAACGACGAGTCCGGGTCGGTCGTGCTGCTCGATGTCCTGCGCGCGCTGGCCAAGCGCGAGCATGCCCTGGTCACGCGGACCTTGGCAGCGGTCTCCGATCTGGGCATGGCGACGGACGATCCGGATCTGCTGTCGTACATCTGGAAGATCGATCACCTGGCGACCCGGCTGCGTCGGCAGGTGGAGAGCACGGCCGTGCTGGGCGGACGGTCGCTGCGTGACAGCCGCCAGCCGCTGAACGTGGAGACGGTGCTGCGTGGGGCGGCTTCCGAGGTGGTGCAGTACGCGCGTGTCTCGCATGTCGCGGGCTCTCTGGGGGCGGAACTCGGCCTTCCCGGGCATGTGGCTCTCAATTTGATGCATCTGGTTGCCGAGTTGATCGAGAACTCCTGCGAGAATTCCGATCCGGCCACGAAGGTGGTCGTGCGGGCGCAGCGGGTCGCGGCCGGTCTGGCGGTCGAGGTGGAAGACCGCGGCGTGGGAATGCGACCGGAGGTCCGTGACCGGATGAACCAGTTGCTGGCCGCGCCCGATGAGGCGGACGTCAGCGGTCAGGTCCGCGCGGGGCAGATCGGTCTGCTGGTGGCCGCGAAGATCGCGCAGCGGCACGAGTGCTCCGTCATGCTGCAGACGAACGCCACCGGTGGCACCACGGCACTCGTCGTCGTGCCGGCCCGGCTCCTGGTGCGGATGCCGCCGGCGCACAAGCCGACGCCCCCGCAGCACCGGCCGCACCCGGTGGACGCATCGTCGCAGACGTCCACGGTGCAGGCGGCTGCCCGCGCGGTCGAGGGCGAGCAGCCCCGGCCGGGCGGTGAATCGCAGCTTCCCCGGCGTCGCCGCGCTCATGGGGCTCTGCGAGCCCCTGGCGGGCAGCGGCCGGCCCCGACGGCTGGGGCGACCCCCACGCTGGCGGCCGCCTTCCTCGACGGCAGCCGGCGAGGCGGCCTCCCCGAGCGGCCCGAGCCCGAGCAGCCCTGACGCACTCCATCGGTGCGCCAGGTCCCCAACTCCCACCAATCCCTGTTTTTGGAGCGATTCGCTATGAGCATCACCCCTGACGCGGGAAACACCGGCCGCGGCGCAGTCGAGAGTGTGCCGGAGAAAATGGCCTGGCTGCTGGAGCAGTTCGCCGAGGACGTACCGGGTGTGACGCACGCGGTGCTGCTGTCGCGTGATGGCCTGCGGCTGCTGGACAGCGGCGTCGACAAGGACTGGGCGGACCAGCTGGCCGCCGCGGTCTGCGGGATGGCGTCCATCGCGGACAACGTGAAAGGCCCGTCCGACGACAAGCGGCCGGCCCGGCAGATCCTGATCGAGCGGGACGACTGCCTGATCCTCGTGCAGAACGCCGGTGGCAGCCGCGCGTTCGACAACCACCCCAGCGCCGTCCACGGGGTGGTGGACACCGTCCTGGCCGTCGTCACCACGCCGGACGCCAACAACGTCGGCCCCGTCGCGTTCGAGATGAGCCGCCTGATCGCCAAGTTCGGCGACTTCATGGAGGTCCCGGTGCGGACGGCCGCGAGCGATGTAGCCCCGTGACCGGCCCCGAAACCAGCGACGAGCGGCCGGAAAACACCGGCGAGCAGTCGGAGTTCGTCCGCACCTACACCCTGACGGGCGGGCGGACCAGGGCGCGGCATCTGCTGAGTGTGGACACTGTGCTGCAGGGCGGTCCGGGCAGGCCCGGGCCCGGTCTGCCGCCGGAGTGCCAGGAGATTGTCGCGCTGTGCCGGGAGCACCAGCGGTCGGTGGCGGAGCTGGCGGGCTGGCTCGGCCGGCCCGTCACCGCCGTGAAGGTCCTCGTCTCCGACCTCCTGGACGCGGACGCGCTCACCCTGCCTATTTCCACCGCCTTCACCACCGAGGAAGGCAAGTCCAGGGCCAGCACGCAGTTGCTGGTCGCCGCCATGGCCGGTCTTCGAAAGGCATTTCCCGATGCGGTCTCCTACCGCCAAGCCGGCTGATCTGGCGACGCCGTCCGGCCGGTGGACGGCGCCCCAGCAGCTGGCCACTGTCAAGATTGTGATCGCCGGAGGTTTCGGTGTCGGCAAGACCACCGCGGTGGGGGCCGTCAGCGAGATCACACCCCTGCGGACCGAGGAGTACCTGACCGAGTCCAGCGTCCCGGTGGACAGTCTGGACGGTGTCGAGGCCAAGACCACCACGACGGTGGCCTTCGACTTCGGCAGGCTCACCCTCCCCGACGCCCCCGTACCCCTGGAGCTGTACCTCTTCGGCGCGCCCGGGCAGGAGCGCTTCCTCGGGCTGTGGCATGACCTCGCCCGCGGGGCGATCGGCGCCGTCGTCCTGGTCGACACACGCCGCCTGGAGAGCAGCTTCGACGCGATCAGCTTCTTCGAGGACAACGATCTGCCGTTCATCGTCGCCAACAACGTCTTCGACGGCGCTGCCCGCTTCCATCCCGAGCAGATCCGCGCCGCGCTGGACCTTGACCCGCACGTGCCCGTACTGACCTGCGACGCACGCAATCCCGACCACGTGGCCGGCGCCCTGATCACCCTCGTCCAGCACGCCCTTTCCAGCACCGCACCCCGCCCGTTCACCACCTTCCAGGACGCCCGATGAACCTGCCGCCCCTGCCGGCCCGCCAGCCGGACTCCCCCACCCTCCCGCTGCACGCCCGCAGCCCGCACAACACCGCCGTCAGCCTGTCCCCCGTCGCGCAGGCCACCGAACTGGCCCAGCGCTCCCGGGTGATCGACCGCCTCGGATTACCCACCGAGGCCCACCCGGCATTCGACGAGATCGCACGCCAGCTGTCGGAGCGGACCGGCTTCCTGTACGGCATCGTCAACGTGATCCTCGAGCGGCAGAACCTCGTCGGTCTGCACCAGCCCCCTCCCGGCAGCGGTTACGTCATCCTCGGCCGCACCATGGAGCTCGATCACGGCTGGTGCCCGGAGGTCATGAACCGCCGCAAAGCCCTTCCCCTGCCCGATGTCTACGCAAGCCCGCGCTTCGCCAGCAACCCCGTCGTCGACGCCGCCGGTATCCGCGCCTACTTCGGGGTCCCGCTCATCACCGACGACGGCACCTGCATCGGCACCGCCTGCGTCATAGACCCGGAAAAGCGCCCCCAGAAGGACGCCCGCCGCACGCAGAACACGGTGAAGGAACTCGCCCGCGAGATCCTCGCCCTCCCCGCCGGCAGCTCCGGCCGCTGACCCGCCCCTCCTTTCGCCACCCCCCGCTCCGCAATGCCCCAGCCAGAAGACGTCCATCCAGGCAGAGGGAGACGAGCATGTCCACCACCCCGCCACCACCAGCACTCCAGCCCTACCTCACCGCCCGCCACACAGCGCTGTGGCAGGAGGCCGACTCCGTCGCCGCCGAGCACATCGCCCCGCGCGTGGCCCGCATGGAGGCAGCACCCCGCAACGTGGAACACCACGTTGCCGGGCATCTCGCGAAGCGTGGCTGGTTCGGGGTGACGATCCCCCAGGAGTTCGGCGGCATGGGCGCCGGGCACGTCGCCAAGACGATCCTGATCCACCGGACCGCCGTCGTCTCGGCCGCCGCCGCAGCCATCCTCCAGGCCACACTCATCCCCGTCGGCGCGCTGCTGAACTGGGCCACCGACACCCAGAAAAAGCGCTGGCTGCCCCAGGTCGCCGACGGGACGCTGCTGCTGACGATCGCCACCACCGAGCCGGCCGCCGGCGGCCACATCGGCGGGATCGAGACCACCGCCGACCGCCGCGGTGACGAGTGGGTTATCAGCGGCAGCAAGGCCCACATCGGCAACTCCCACCTGGCCCGGGCCCACCTCGTCATCGCCCGCACCGCAGGGCCGGGCGTGCCCCCCTCACAGGCGCTGACTGCGTTCCTGGTCGAAGGAGACCGCAAGGGCCTCAGGGTGGGTGGTCACAAGCCCGGGCTGGGGATGCACGGCTTCTCCGCCGGCCACATCGGCCTCGACCAGGTCCGAGTCCCGGACGACAACCGGATCGGCGAGATCGGCCAGGGGCTCGCCGTCGCCCAGAGCAGCAGCATCCTCTACGGCCGCGCCAACCTGGCGGCGGTCAGTCTGGGCGTGCACGAGGCAGTCGTGGAGACCACCACCTCCTACCTGAAGCGCCGCCCCCGCTATGGTGGTTCCCTGTCCGACCAGCCGGTGGTGCGCGACCGCATCGGTGAGATGGAGTCCCGGCTGCGAGCCTCCCGCACCCTGGTCTACCAGGCCGTCCACCTCCGCGACCTCGGCCTGTCCTGCGACGCGGAACTGATCAACGCCAAGTACCGCGGCCACGCCTACGCGGTCCGCTCCGTCCAGGACGCCATGGAACTGCACGGCGCACACAGCCTGAGCGCCGACTACCTCCAGCGGCTGTGGCGCGACATCCAGTACACCTACCCGCCCGCCGGCACCGGCGAAGTACAGCGCATCCAGCTCGCCCACACCGCCTTGAGCGAGGACCACATCCAGTGGTCCGAACGCCTCCCCGTCGAACCGGCCTGGACGACGGCCACCTTGACCCCGGCGTAAAACCCACACGTCCGCGCACCGCTGCCAGACCCAGCCGCCAGGCTCCCGCCCTTTCCGGGGAGCCGGCGGCACCAGATCCCTCCCCTGCCCACCACCGACGCTGAACGAGAGAGACCCACCGTGGAACACCGTACGGCGGACATGTCGCCCGCAGGCCTGCTCCAGGCCGGTGCGGAGCCTTGCGTGAGCGAGCCGCCGCTGCGACCGCACCTTGCCCGGGACCTGATCGCCGCCGCCGAGCAGGCGAGCACGCACTGGTCGCGGCGTATCCGTCACCAGCTGGCGGACATCGACGTCGGCCAGGCCCGTCACGCCGATCACGCCAACGCCAAGGTGCTGGGGCGGATCCTGGCCGAGCACGGCTGGCCCGGGCACCGGCTCGTGGGCCGCAAGGGCTGCCGCGCCGCCTGGCAACTCGCCCTCCACGCCGACGACGACCCCACCGTGCAGCGCGCCGCCGCCCGCCTCCTGCACCGTGCCGTCCAGGACGATGACGCGCCGGCCGTGCAGTGGGCACACCTCCACGACCGGGTCCTGATCAGCACCGGCCAGCCGCAGGAGTACGGCACCCAGTACCTGCTCACCGCCGACACCGTGGAGCGGTATCCCGTGCGGGAACCAGACGGCCTCGACACCCGGCGCTCACGCCTCGGACTCCCGCCCGCCGCCGACGCGTTCACCGCACTGCGCCGGCGCCTCGCGCTCGCAGCCGCCCACCCCGACACCGGTGACACCGTCGTTCTCACCCCCCTGGCGAGTGCAGCATGACACCTCAACCCAGCGGTGCCGTCTGCTCCCCCCACAGCACCGGCACGCACGCCCGGCCGGAGCGAACCAGCACCACCTTCCCACCCGCCCCACCTCCCGTATACGGCCTGGCTGTCCCCGCCACCCCCGCCCCCGCTCCCGCGGCCGATGAGGCGCGGGCGGAGCGCAGGCTCTACATCGCCCCATACAACGACGAGGCGCCGTGCGATGTCGAGGTGGCCTTCGACGTCGCCGGCCGGGTGTGTTACGTCGACGAACGGCCCAGTGACCGGTGTATCGACGGCTGGCTGTGGGAGCGGTGGGAGGGGTCCCAGACCGGCGGCCAGCTGTGGGCCGGCCACCACCCCGGCCGGCAGCCGGACGTCATGCGACACCCTCCACGGTGCGGCGGCTGCGCGGGGAAGGCACACCGGGACAAGCACGGGATGCTGTGGCTGCTGCACGCCACCGCGCAGACACCGCGGACATGGCCCTGCGACATCACCACCGTGACCCCTCCGATGTGCCTGGACGACGCACGCTGGGCGCTGCACAACTGCCGCGCCGACGGCGGGTTCATCGCCGTGCGGACGCGAAACGTCGAAATCATCGGGGTGCGGGGCACCGTGTACTCGCCCAACCAGCCGCCGCAGGCCGACACGCTGGTCCTCTTCCATGACAGCCGGATGAATCAGGTGGTGGCGAACCGGCTGGTGATCCGGCTGCACGACGCCGTGCTGGATGAGACCACCCTGCCCCTGCTCAGCGCCGGCGGGCCGCTCTGACACACGCCTTGCGCCGCTGAGCCCGTCACCGCCAACACCCGGAGTTTCCTCATGCCCGCCTTAGCCCCCTCGACTTCCCTGCCGCTGTTCGCCGAGCGTGTCCTGGCCGATCCGTATCCCGCGTACGACGCCCTGCGCCGCACCGGGGCCGCCGTGCACCTGGACGAATACGGCGTGTGGGCGGTCGCCCGTCACGCCGATATCGCCGCCGTCCTCAAGGCGCCCGAGATCTTCGGCTCCGAGAACGGCATCGCCCTCACCGCCCTGGCCAACCAGGACGTCCTCGCCGAGAGCGTCTTCGCCTCGGACGGTGCCCGGCACAGCAGGCTCCGCGACGTGCTGGCCCCGCATCTCGCCCTGCGCACCATGAGGACTCTGGTCACCCGTATCGCGGACCGCGCCGACGGCCTCGTGGCGACGTACACGCAGCCCGGCCGGTTCGACGCCGTCGCCCTGGCCCGGCACATGGTGTGCGACACGGTGATGGAGCTGATGGGACTGCCCAGCGGCGACCGGGACGTTCTGCTGGCCGGCTCCGCAGCCGTCTTCGACGCCTTCGGCCCGTACGGCACCCGCTATCAGCAGGCACTGCCGCTCGCCTCCCGCATGGCCCAGGTGCTGCGTGACACGCTGACCCGCGAGACCGCCGAGCCCGGCTCGTGGATCAGCGCGGTCTTCGCCGCCGTGGACGCCGGACGGATCGATGAGGCCGATGCGATCCCCCTGGTCTGCGCGTACACGGTCGCGGCGCTCGACACCACCGTCCTGGGTCTGGCCGACTGCATCGTGCAACTCGCCCGGCACCCGCGGCAGTGGCAGATCCTGCGCGGGGATCCCCTCCGGTGGTCCGTGCCCGCCTTCCACGAGGCGCTGCGTCTCGAGGCGCCGATCCAGGGCTACGGCCGGCTTTTGACGAGGGCGGCCGACATCGGGGGCGTGCGCCTGGACGAGGGCGAGCAGGTGTGGCTGCTGTACGGGTCGGCCGGCCGCGACCCCCACCGCTGGGGCGACGCCGCCGACGAGTACAACATCCGGCGCTACCGCAACAACGAGCACCTGGCCTTCGGTGGCGGATCGCACCTGTGTGCCGGCATCCCGCTCGCCGAGCTCCAGGCCCGCGCCGTCCTGCGCGCCCTTGCCGCGCGGTGCACGCACCTCACGCTCGACGGCGAACCCGCCCGGGCCCTGAACAACCTGCTGCGCGGTTACCGCGAGGCCTGGATCGCCGTCGAACTCTCCCCCCACACCTGCGCTCGCGACACCGGCTCCTCGCAGGCATGTCGGCAGGGAGCCGCGTCATGACCCTCGCCACGCTCACGCCGGGCGCGGGGACGGCCCTGCTGTCCGGGCCCGCCCCGGGTCTGCGGTCGCAGCAGGTCGGGCCGGGCTGGGAGGTCCTGCTGATGCCCGAGCCGCTGGCGCGTTCCGTGCTGGCCACGATCGCGGGAACCGCGGCGGAGTCCGCGGTGGGCTGGATCTTTGCGCATGGCGGCGCGTGGGGGATCTTCCTGCCCGCCCGGTCCGACGACCCCGCCTGGCCGTCCGGCACCACCTATCTCACGGCCGGCGATCTCGTGACGCTGCCGCCCTCACCTGGAGATTCACCGAAGGTGACCGCACGTCGGGGTGGGTGGACCTGACCGGAGGCCCGCTCAGCCGGCCTCTGCTGCTGCACCCCGTCGTCACTCTCCTCGCTCGCGACGCCACCTGCCCTTCCCCCGTACCGGAGCCCTGACCCGTGTCCACTGCTGCCACCCCCACCACCACTTCTTCCGCCGCTGCGTCCTGCGACGGCCCGGGCCCTGACCGGTCCTGGGGCCAGAGTCTTGCCGAGCAGCTGGACCTGCAGATGAGCGAAGTCCCGCGCACCGCTGACGCGTTCGAGCACTTCTTCGCTGACCTCTGACCGGCCCCCAGGCCCATCCCTCCCCTCTCTCTTCCGTCCCTCCGGCACGAAGGCCCTGGCGAATGAGCTCCCGACCCGCTTTCCGCGCCGAGCGCGGCATCCTGGTGCGCTCCGTACTCCTGCACGACCTGCCGATCCCTCCGGCCCCGGACCTGTCCACATCCGGTTTCACCGAGCCGCCGCTCTGGCAGCACTGGGTGCGCCAGGTCTGGAGCATCCCTCAGATCGCGGCCGCCGTCCGCCGGGCGAGCCCGGGCCTTGGCCGGCAGATCGACGACCTGGCCGAGCAGCCCGTCGGCGCGGAGGAGGTACGGCGTCTTGGCCTGTCCCTGCTCAGCTATGTCCTGCGCGCGACGTGGCGCCCCACCCCGTTCGGACTGTTCGCCGGCATTGCCGAAGGACGCTTCGCCGCCGAGGCCCGTGCCCGGTGGGGTGAGGACCACCGCACGCTCGCCCGGGCCGACGGGGCCTGGCTCGCTGCCGTCGTGCAGCAGCTGGAGGCGGACCCGGACGTGCGACGGCGTCTTCGGGTCGTGATCAACAACGGCGTCCGGGCCCGTGGCGACCGGCTGGTCCTTCCCTGGCAGCAGCGTGCGCTGGAGGCGGCCAGTACCGCCGTCCACGAGGTCACCCTCCGGCACACCCCGGCCATCCAGACGATCGTGCGGATGACGGGCACACCGGTGCCGTACGGGAAGGTGGCCGGCGAACTCGCCGCCGCTCATCCCGACCTCGGCACGACGGGCGGCGAGGAACTGCTGGACCTGCTGATCAGCCGGCGGCTGCTGTTGACCAGTCTCCAGCCGCCGAGCACCAGCAAGGACGCCCTCGGGCACGTGGTGCGCGAGCTGGAAGCCGCCAGGGTCAGTCCGTCCGCCGCGGCGGCGGATGTGATCGCGGCGTTGCGGGACATCGACGCCCAGCTCGGCTGTCTCAACCAGCAGCAGCCTCAGGTGCCGGCGCAGGCCGAGCGGCAGCGCGCCACGGTCACCGACCGGATGCGTGCAATCGTTGACCAGCCCACCCCGCTCGCCGTGGACGTGGCCCTGGACGCGGAGGTGACGGTCCCCCACGCGGTGGCCTGGGAGGCGCAGGCGGCAGCCGGCGTGCTGGCCCGTGTCACACCGGAGCCGCATGGCACCCAGGCGTGGATCCGCTACCGCGCCCGGTTCCGTGACCGCTACGGCGAGGGCGTGCTGGTGCCGCTGATGGACCTGTTGGACCCGCACACCGGTCTGGGGCTGCCCGAGGATTTCCACGGCACCGTGCGGGCACCCCAGCCGAACACGGTGCGCCGGGACCGGCTGCTGATGGCGCTCGCGCAGCGTGCGGTCGCCGAGGACCGCGAACTCGTGCTGGACGAGGACCTCGTCGAGGAGCTCGCCGGTCCCGAGCCGGCCACCTCCGCCGACGCACCTCCGCATGTGGAGCTGGCCGTCTCCGTGCACGCGGCCACCGCGGCCGGGTTGAACGCCGGTGAGTTCACGCTCGCGGTGCGCCGGGTCAGCCGGGGCTGGGGACACCTCAGCGGCGGCCGGTTCGCGGCCCTGCTCGCCAGCCAGGACAGCCCCAGCGATCTGCTGGGCATGCTGGCCCGCCGCCCGACCAGCGTGCACGGCGCCCTGCCCGTGCAGCTGGCCTTTCCCCCGCTGCTGCCCAAGGCCACCCGCATCACGCACACGCCCCGCCTGACCGCGCCGCTGATCTCCCTGTCGGAGTTCCGCGACACGGACCCCAGCGTGATCCCGCCCGACGACCTCGCGGTGATCTGCCACCACGATCGCCTGCACCTGGTCTGCCTCTCCCGCCGGCAGGTGCTGGAAGCCGCCACCCCGCACCCGCTGCAGATCGAGTGCCAGACCCCGGCCATCGCCCGGTTCCTCGACGAGATGCAGCGCGGCCAGAGCAGCCGCCTCATCGGCAGCATCGGCAACCTGTCCGCCTGGGACTGGGGCGCCGCCCGGCACCTGGCCGTCCTGCCCCGCGTACGCGTCGGCCGCACCATTCTCAGCCCGGCCACCTGGCGCCTGGCCCATACCGGCCTGCCCGGCTCCCACGCCACGGAGAAGGAGTGGGAGACCGCCATCGCCGCCCTGCGCACCCGGTGGCGGCTGCCCCGGAACGTCCGCCTGGAACTGTGGGACACCTGGCTGCGCCTGGACCTGGACCACGCGGCCCACCGCGCGCTGCTGCGCTCACGCCTGGAACGTGACCTGCCCCTGGGTCAGCTCACGCTCACCGAGGCCGAGCCGGACGACGCCTACGGCTGGTGCGCCGGCCGGCCCCACGAACTCATCACCTACCTCTCCTCCACCGCGCCGCGCCGGCCGGCCCCGCCCCTGCGTACCGCACCGCTCGCCGGCCGCGGCCAGGCCCACCTGCCCGGCGCCTCCCCGTACATGGCTGTCCGGCTGTACTGCCAGCGGCAGACCCGGCACGCCCTGCTCGTCGATCACCTGCCCGCGCTCGCTCCGCACCTGCCTGGTGCGATCTGGTGGCTCACGCCCCGGGACAAGGACGAGCTGCCGCACACCGTGCTCACCATCCGCCTGCCCGACCCCGCCCAGGCGGGCCGGGCGATGAGGACGCTCGGCGCATGGGCCGGACACCTGGTGGACGCCGGTGTCGTCAGCGATGCCGTCTTCGCCCCGTACCGGCCGCACACCGGCCTGTGGGGGACGGGCAAGACGCTGTGGGCCGCAGAAGAGGTCCTGGCAGCCGACTCGGCGGTCATCGCCCACCAGCACGCCCACCTGTACTCGCTGCCGTCCTCGCCGGTACTGGCGGCAGCGAGCGTCGTGGCCATCGCGGCCGGCCTCCACCACGGCACCACGGCCGGCATGCGCTGGCTGTCCGCCCAGCCGAAGCCACCGGCTGCCGACCGGCTTCCCAGGACGCTGCTGGAGCAGGCCCGCACCCTGGCCGCCCCGGACGACGACTGGTCCGCGCTCCGCGCAACCCCCGGCGGGCAGGCCCTCATCGACGGCCCGTGGGCCGTGCGGGACAACGCCCTGCACACCTACCGGACCGCACTCGACGCCGCCCCGCACCTGGACGTGGACGCCGTCCTGCGGGAACTGACGGCCGCGCACCTCCGCCTCGCCGGAGAAGCGGCCGACGGGGCCGCCTGGCGCCTGGCCCGGGCCGTCGCGCTGGCCAGCACCCGCCCCCGCCGAAGCGCCGGAACCTGACCCGTTCCGCGCGCCCGCACACAAGAGCCGCACCACCCCCAGAGACGGATCCACCACCCATGCCACACCTCATCGAGGACTACGCACTCATCGGAGACACGCAGACCGGCGCCCTGGTCGGCCCGGACGGCACAACGGACTGGCTGTGCCTGCCCGACTTCGACTCCTCCGCCGTCTTCGCCGGCCTGCTGGGAACCGAGCAGCACGGCTTCTGGCGCATCGGCCCCGCACACGCCGAGGGCACCCTGCCCCCGGTCGCCAGCAGCCGCCGCTACCGGCCGCAGTCACTCATCCTGGAGACGGAATGGCACCTGCCCGGGCACGGCACCGTGCGTGTCACCGACCTCATGCCCACCGGTGAGGGCGCACCACGGCTGATCCGGCTCGTCGAGGGCATCACCGGCCGGGTACGGATGCGCTCCGAGCTGCATGCGACCGTCAACTACGGGCAGCACACCGCCACTCCCAGCGAGAGGGACGGACGCACCGTCTTCCCGGTGAGCACCGGCGTGCTCTGGCTGGACACCAGCGCCGACATCCCCCTCGGGGCCGGCGGGGAATTCACGATCGGCGAGGGCGACAGCGTCACCTTCGCCCTGACCTGGCAGCCCGGCACGGCCGTGGCACCGCAGCCGCCCGACGCACGCGACGCCCTGCTGCGCACGCAGGCGTACTGGCACACGTGGGCGGCCCAGTCGACCTACCGGGGCCCCTACGCCGAAGCGGTGACCCGCTCGGCGATCACGCTCAAGGCACTCACCCACGCGCCGACCGGCGCCCCCGTGGCGGCACTGACTTCTTCCCTGCCCGAGACGATCGGCGGGATCCGCAACTGGGACTACCGCTACACATGGCTGCGTGACGCCGCCATGACGATGATCGCCCTGCTGTGCCTCGGCTACCTGGACGAGGCCCGCGCCTGGCGCGCGTGGCTGCTGCGGGTGATCGCCGCGGACCTGCAGAACCTGCAGATCATGTACGGCATCCGTGGCGAGCGGGACCTGAGCGAGACCGAGCTGGGCTGGCTCCCGGGGTACGAGAAGTCCGGTCCCGTCCGTCTCGGCAACGGCGCCGCCACCCAGCTCCAGCTGGACGTCTACGGCGAGGTCATCGACGCCCTGTACCAGGCTCACCTGGCCGGCCTCGAACCCGACCCCGAGGCAACCAGGCTGATGGTGGGGCTCGTCACCCAGCTGGAGCAGCTCTGGAGCGTGCCCGACGCGGGAATCTGGGAGGTGCGCGGCCCAGCCCGGCACTTCGTGCACTCCAAGGTCATGGTCTGGGTCGCCCTCGACCGCGTCATCAAGCTGATCCAGTCGGGGGACGCGACCGGCCCGCTGGAGCGCTGGCGGAAGCTGCGCGACACCATCTGGCGGGAGGTGTGCGAGAAGGGCTACGACCCGGTGCGCAACACCTTCACCCAGTCCTACGGCTCCAAGGAACTGGACGCCTCGCTGCTGCTGATCCCGCAGATGGGCTTCCTGCCGCCGGACGACAAGCGGGTGATCGGCACCATCGAGGCGATCCAGCGCGAACTGTCCACCCCGGACGGCTTCATCGAGCGCTACCCCACCAAGGGCGAGGACGCAGGCGTCGACGGCCTGCCCGGCGACGAAGGCGCCTTCCTGCTATGCACGTTCTGGATGGCGGACGACCTGGCGATGATCGGCCGGGAGGACGAAGCCCGCCAGCTGTTCGACAAGCTCCTCGCGCTGCGCGGCGACCTCGGACTGCTCGCCGAGGAATGGGACCCGCGGCTCAAGCGCCAGGTGGGGAACTACCCGCAGGCGTTCAGTCACATCGGCCTGATCCTCGTCGCCGTGCGCCGGTTCTCGACCCCCGAACCGCTGTCCCTTCCGGCGCAGCGCAGCACCGAAGCGGACCTGTCCGCAGCACCCGCCCCCCAGTGACACCCCTGTGCCGCCGAAGGGCCGCTCCTCGCGGCCGCGCACCCCGGCCCGGCGGCAGAAAGGACCCGATGTGACCCCGGTGACACCGAGGCGGCCCGTCGTCGGCGGCGGCCGCTTCCGACAGGACCCGCCCTCCTACACCTGGCCTCTGCCCCTGCCGGACCCCACCGTCCAGTGGGTCCCACAGTCCTGGACGCGCACTGTCGCGTGTGGTGACTTCTTCCACGCGGTCCGCATGCGCGCAGACATCGGCGCACCGGCGCTCCAGCTTCTCGGCGACAACGCCGGTGCGGTCCTGGCACACGACACCATCCGCGCCTGGTGGGTCCTGCTGCCGCCGGGCCCGGCCGAACCCGGCCTGTGGGCACCCGGGATCCGGCTGCTACGCCCCGGCACACCAATCGCCGTCCCCCCGCCGCACACCACGACACGCAGGGACGTGCGCTGGGTCGTCCCACCGGAGCGTGGCTTCACTTCCCTCGAACAGCTGCGTGCGGCCCTGGACGGAAAGCCCTCACGGCACTCTGCCGGCCTGCCGCACCGCCCGCCGCTCAAGGCTGCGCGACCCCAGCGCTGACCGCCCGAACCCCCTACACCGCTCACCGCCCCCGCTGAACACACGATGAAAGGAAGCCACCTTGGCCTTGACCGGCGAACTGCGCGTCGTCTGCTGGAACGTTGAGAGAAACGGCCGGGGCCGGAACGGGACCGAAGATAACCGTCCTCTCTTCCACAGGATCCTCCGCTCCCTCCGCCCTCACATCGTGTTCCGGCAGGAACTCTGGCGTGCCTGGCACGACGGGAAGGCCGACCTCTACGACGAGGCGAGAGCCATCGGCGGGCTCATGCCGTTCATGACCCGGCCACGGGAAGGACGCAGCCTCAAGCCGGTCGGCGTGATGATCGACCTCGACCTGTTCGAGATGGTCCGGGAGACCGAGCATGACCTGCCCTGGAAGGCCATCCTCGATCTGACCGTCCGCCCCAAGGGCAGCAACAAGAAGTTGCACCTGGCCTCGGCCCACTTGTGCCACTTCGACCCGGACATGCGCGCGACCGAGGCGAGGCGGCTCACCACCCTCGCCGACCGCCGCCGCAGCGTCATGATCGGAATGGACGCCAACAGCTACCCACACCGCACGGATCTGGAAGCCGTAGCGCTCCCGGACTGGACCCAGGTCAAGGACCGCGTCCACTACCAGCACCGCACCATCCCGGGGCCCAACGGCGAGCGGGTCTCGGACACACGGCCGAGCGAGATCCTCACCGGTAACGGGATCTACGTCGACCTCGGCCTGCACGCCGGCACCGACCTCGGCCAGCACGGCGGCACCGACCTCGACCAGCACGGCGCCCTCGCGCCCACTGCGAGCCTGAAACGTCTCGACCAAGGCCCCCCGCAGCGGATCGACTGGATTCTCGGCACCCCCGACATCGCACGAGCTCTGATCCGCTTCGAGGTGGTGGCCACCGAGAAGGTCAAGCAGGTCAGTGACCACGCGCTCCTCTTCGCGGTGTTCGACCTCGCCACCCTCTGCGAGCCCGCGCCCACCCGCTGACCGCCTCACCCGACAGGAAAACCTCCGTGAACCATTGCCCGCCTGATCCCCACGCCCACGAGCCGATAGCGGGGGACGACCGTCCGCCCAAGCGATGCCCGATCCCTTCCGTTCCGCACCTGGCCACGGGCGCCCTGCTGCGCTACTACCGCATCCAGGCGAACCTGTCCTACCAGCGCGTCCAGGAGCGCACGGGCATCTCGGACAGGCGGCTGTACGGCATCGAGTTGGCGCGGCGCCCCCTGGAGAGGGATGTCGCCCGGACGCTGCTGGACATCTACGGAGCCGGACAAGAAGCGCAGGCAGTCACGGTCTTGCTGTCGGGCGGGCACGTGCATGAGACACACCATCAGGTCTTCCAGCGCAGTTCGTGGATGATGGCGTTGAAGGCGGCCGCCCAGGAAGCCGTGCTGCTCAGCACCGGTCCGCTCCGGCTCGCGTTCGACCTCGCGGCTCCTGCCGCTCCCATTCCGGGTCGCGCTCAGTACCGGTGCCGGACGATGCTGCTGCTGCACGAGCCCGCACTGGACCGGACACCTGTGCAGCATCTCGCCCGCCTGATTGCCCTGATCGGGCGCCGGGCTCTTACCGTTCGTCTCGTTCCCGGCGACCTCAACGTTCCAGACGGGCTGTTGACCGAGTGGTCGCTGACGGCGGGGATCTCGGAGACGAGCGCGGCAGAGTGCCGGCGTCGCCAGCTGTACGTGATGCACGCCCTGGGGCAAGAGCCCTGGGCGCGCAACGGTCAACTGGCACGTCCGGAACGGCAGATGATCGAGCTGGCCGCCCTCCGCGCGCGGACACCGCTGGACAGCGTTCACCACTTGCGGCAGGCCGCCAGCCGACCACGCATCCGGACCACGGGCGGAGGCTGCGGCCCGGCACGGTCCGCCTCGGCTGCCAAGAGGCTGGCATGACCCCCGCGCTCAGTTACCCGGCGTCCTCTTGACGCGCTCTACGCATCTGATCCAGAAAGTGGCAGGAAAGCACGTGAGTTTCTCGCAGTGGCTGGTTATTTGGCTAGGAATCGGCGTGGCCTACTTGGCCAAAGACTGGAACGAAGGAAAGAAAAAATACGCCGATCTTTTCGAGCAGTTCAGGCATGTGCTCGGTCCGGCCGTCATCTGGACTGTTACGGCGATCATTGCGGCCGTTTCCATTATCTGCTGGCCCGCAGCGGTCGCCTGGGACATCGCAGACAAGGTGCAGGAGCGCAGGAAAAGTAAGGAACACCGGAAGTAACGGTGCCGGGCTGGTCGGCGAACAAGTCGGCGCGCTCGCCCTGCACTGCAAATGCGGCACGGTCACCGCCGCGGACGGCCTGACCTGGCCCAAACGCACACCGGCTGGCTGGCCTTACGCCATGCACCGGCAGTGGATGACCTCACCCAGCTGATGCACCCGTAGACCTGACACCACCCCCTTCGAAAGGAGCACCCGTGGACGAAACCGAACCCACGCCCCAGCAGACGGGCAGACCCACCCCACCGACGGACGCCGGCCTCGACCTGGTCCCGATCCCGAAAGGCCGCCGGCTGACGGGCCAGAAACGGGCCGACTTCACCAAGCTGGTTGCCGAGGCTTACAAGACCACGTCCATCCGCGGCATCTGCGAGAAGACAGGCCGCTCCTACGGGGCGATCCACCGGACCCTCGTCAGGGGCAACGTCACCCTGCGCCCCAGGGGCGCCAAGCCCGGGACGCCCTCGAAGACGTGATCCCCGCTGGAGCCCGGCACTCACCCGGTTCCAGTACACCCTGACCCTTCAACCCACCCAGGAGGCAACCCACATGACCATCACCACTCCCGAGACTCTCGTATCCCAGGAAGCCGACCTGCTCGCGCGAGTGCGGGACCTGCTCGCGGCCCACCCCGCCGGAAGCGGATTCCGGCTTCTCGCGGTCCAGGACGAGGTACCCGTTGGCGAAGGCGAGGTTATCGTCCAGGAGTTCAACCCGGTCAGCGGCGTCGTGGAACTGCGTGGGCGCAAGCTGACCGAGGTGAACACCGGAGCCGTGCTCCACGCCGCCCGGGTCATCGACCCGAACGACCAGGAGCTCGTCTCGTACGCACAGTCCCCACAGGCCACTGTCTGGTTCAAGAGCGGCAAAGACCACTTGATGTCCCCCGGCGTGATCAGTCGGTGACCGCGCGAGAAGACGAGCACCGCCGTATCGCCTCCGCCGTCTGGACGCCGTTCAGCTCGGTAGTGGTGCCGCGTTGGCGTCCCCATGGAATGTCGCTCACCCACCTCCCTTCGGTGATCCCGGAGGAGGAGGCGGTGTCGCTTCCGCTGCCCAGTGATCCCGGCGCGCGGGGGCCCGAACAGAGCGTCACTCTCGTGGCCGGCGACGACTTCCAGCGGGAGACCGATGAGGCGGCGCTCGCCCGGCGGTACGCGGCGCGGCCGCGTACGCGGGTCATGGAGAGCATCGAGACGCGATCGGACGGCTGGCCGTCACTGATCAGCCTACGGCTGGCCGGGATGGTGCGACGCCGTGTGGTCTGCTCGCTGTACGAGTCACATCGGCAGGACACCACGATGGGGCGGCACCAGGACCACTGGGACGGCGTGATCCTACAGATGCGCGGAACGAAGAGGTGGCAGCTGTGGGAGGACCCATCGGGCCAGCCCCGTGAGGTGCTCACCCAGACCGGCGACGTGCTGCTCATCCCCCAGGGTGTCGAGCACGATGTGTCCACCCCGGACTACTCGGCCCACCTCGCATTCGCCATCACCGACCAGCCCCTCGCGGGGAGCTGACCACATCACTACCGGACCGCGCCTTCCCCGGCCCCGGCCCGCCTGCCCAGCTGAGACCGGAAAAACTTCCCGCCGCGGCTTCGCGTCGGGTTGGCCAGAACCCGGCGAACGGGGCCAGCCCTCCGGCTACGCTCCGGCCGGCAGTCTTTGGCAGCGACACAAAGTCAGCAACACCCCACAACCAAACAGGAGTTGACATGACGCACAACGTCACGCAGAGCACCACCCAGGTCCAGGAGCCCGTGGCCCAGGAGGACGGGTTCACCTTGAACGTCAGCCTGCTGGAGGTCTCCGACGCCGCCGGGCTGACCAACCTGACCGACGACAACTGCGGTACCACCTGCGGCGCCTGCGTCACCAACGTCGCCTGACCTGGACCATCCGGCCTGACCCTGGCTGGTGCCGCCACGCCGATGGCGTGGCGGCACCAGCCCCCTTTCCCTTCTCGGCTCCAGGAGGCATTCGTGACTGCACCACCGGCATTCCGGGCCGGGGCGATCGCCCTCGTTCGCGCCGTCGCACAACCGGCCACAGCCGAGGCCCCCTTCCCGGACTTCGATGACCGGTCCCTGCGTGCCGCCGGTCAGGAAGACATCACCGCCGACCGGCTGACGTGGGTGCGCGCGGTGTGGAGCGATCCCGCTCTGGCCGAGGCCGTGCGGCACGCCAGCCCGGACCTGGCTGCCAAGGTCGAGGCCCTGTGCGCGTCCCGGGCTCCCTCGGGGCGGGACGTGCGGCGCACCGGCCTCTCCTTGGCCCGCTACCTACTGAGGGCCGGGCACCGGGCCACGCCGTTCGGCCTGTTCGCCGGCGTCACCACCGCCACCTTCGGCGATCGGACGGATGCCGTCTGGGGCGCGGACCATGTGGTCGTCGCGCGGGCCGGCGCCGAGTGGCTGTCCCGGCTGGTTGAGCAACTGGAGAAGAGCGGGGAGCTGCTGCCGCTGCTGTCCGTCGTTGTGAACGGCACGGCGTTCGTACGGGACGGCCACCTGATCGTCCCGTACCAGGACGACGGCCGGCGGGCGGTGGAGGCGTCGATCGAGCTGTCCGCCCCGGTGCGCAGTGTCCTTGCCGCAGCGGGAACACCGATCCGGTTCGAGGACCTGGCCGAGAAGCTAGGCGCGGAGTTTCCCGGCGTGGTGCCCGAGCGGGTCCACGGGCTGCTGGCAGGGCTGATCCGGCGACGCGTGCTGATCACGAACCTCCAGGCGCCGGCCACCGAGACCGATGCCCTCGGCTGCGTCCTCGCCCAGCTCGACGCGGCTGGGGCCAGCGGCCTCGCCCCGCTTGCCGGGACGGTTAGAGACCTCCGCGCCGTCCACGCGGCGCTGGCGAAGTGCGCCTCGGCGGATGACCGGGAGGCGGTGGCTGCCCGGATGCGGCGGCTGGTGCCGGGCCTTCGCCGCCACCCGCTGGCGCTCGACCTCCGCCTCGACGCATGCCTCCGGCTCACCGACGAAGTGGCGCGCGAGGTCGAGCGGGCCGCCACTGTCCTTACCCGGCTCAGCGCCCGGCCGTACGGGGGGCGCGGGCTGGGTGAGTACCACCAGCGGTTCTACGAGCGGTACGGCATCGGCACGATGGTGCCCCTCCTCGATGTCGTCGCCGACAGCGGCATCGGCTACCCCGACGGCTACCCCGGGGCCCCGGCCGGCGCCCGCCGACGGCGGATCTCCCCTCGCGACGACGTCCTGGTCCGCCTCGCCCAGGCCGCCGCGCTCGACGGGCACGACGAGGTGGTGCTCACCGACGAGATAGTGGACGCCCTGGACGTGGGGCCGAAGGACCCGCGGGTGCCGCCGCACCTGGAGATCGGCGTACGGCTGCACGCGACGAGCGTCGAAGAGGTACAGCGCGGTCGGTTCACCGTGGAGGTCACGAGCGTGTCCCGTGGCGCGGGGGTGAGCACCGGCCGCTTCACCAGCGTCCTGGATTCCGCTGCGCGTAAGGCGCTGGTCAGGGAGCTGGCCGACCTGCCCACCGCCGATTTCGGCACCGACCCCGCCCAGCTTTCCTTCCCCCCGCTCCTTGCCGACGCCGCGCACGTCACCCGGACCCCCCGCGTCCTGCCGCTGCTGATCAGTCTGCAAGAGCACCGGCCGCCCGCCCCGGACGTGCTCACTCCGGCCGATCTCGCGGTGGCCTGCGACGGCCGTCGGATGTACCTGGCCGCCCCGGCTCTCGGCCGTCGCATCGAGGCCGTGGGCATGCACGCGCTCAACCTCACCGAGCACACCCCGCCGCTGGCCCGGCTGCTCACCGAGCTCTCGCGCGGCCAGTGCGCCCAGGTGACCATCTTCGACTGGGGCGTCACCGCGACAGCGCCGTTCCTCCCGCGCCTGCGCTACGGCCGCATCGTGCTCTCCCCGGCTCGGTGGCGGCTGGAAGCGGCCGACCTGCCCGGCCGGGACTGTCCCACAGCGGAATGGAACCTGGCGCTCGGTGAGTGGCGCAGCCGCCGACGCCTGCCGCAGCACGTGCAGCTCGTCCAAGGCGACCGGCTTTTCCCCCTCGACCTCGCACAGGCCGCCCACCGCAGTCTGCTGCGCCGGCACCTCGACCGCGCCTCGGCCGTGGTGCTCACCGAAGCGCCAGGGCCGCAGGCGTACGGCTGGAGCCAGGGCCGGGCCCACGACATCATCGTCCCCCTCAAGGCGACCCGGTCCGCCGCGTGGCCGCCGCTGCCCCAGCCCAGCCCGGCCCGCACCCTCACGCGGGCGCAGATGCAGACGCCGGGCGCGTCCTCGGTGCTGCTGGCCGCCCTGTACGGGGACCTGCGCCGTCAGGACGCCGTGCTGGCCCGGCACGTCCCCGACCTCCTTGGCCGGCTCGGCTCTCCGCCGTGGTGGTTCATCCGCTTCCGCGACCCCGACCAGCATCTTCGCCTGCGCATCGCCCTGCCGGACCCGGATGGCTTCGCGGACGCCGCCCGTACGGTGAGCGCGTGGGCCGACGAGCTGCGCACGGCCGGGCTTCTGGCGGATCTGCGGTACCCCACTTCTTACCGGGAGATGGGCCGCTGGGGCTCCGGGCTCGCGTGGGATGCCGCCGAGGAGGTGTTCCGGGCGGACTCACATGCCGTCATCACCCAGCTCTCCCAGCTCCGGCGCCCGCAGCAGCGCACGCTGGTGGCCGCCCACAGCTTCGCGATCACCTCGGCGTTCCTCGGCAGCCCGCAGGCCGGCGCGCGCTGGCTGATCGACCACATCCCGCACCGGGCGCCGGAGTCGATCCCAAGGCCGCAGTTCACCGAGGCCGTCCGCCTGGCCGACCCGCACGACGACTGGGCCGCGCTCCGGGCGGTCCCTGGCGGCGAGGCGATCGTGACGGGCTGGGCCGACCGTACCGCCGCGCTTGCCGCCTACCGCGAGCACCTGCCGGGCCCGGACACCGAGGGCATCGCCCTGAACGACGTCCTGACCTCCTTGCTGCACACCCATTTCGTGCGGCACGTCGCGGTCAACTTCCCCGAGGAGGAGACCTGTCTCCACCTCGCCCGCGCCGCCGCCCTGGCCTTCAACGCCCGCCCCGGGAGGACACGGTGAACCACGCCACCGTCCTCGGCCTGTCCGCGGGCATCGCCGACCGCCTCGCCCACCCCGGCACCGCTCCCTCCACGGTGAGCGCGGAGACCGCCCGGCAGCACCTTGCTCACGGGCCGATCGGCATCGCCCTGCTGCATATCGAGCGGGCCGCAGCCGGCCTCGGGCCCTGGCAGCGCGCCCACGACTGGCTCGCGGCCGCCGCCCGCCAGCCGTTCACCAGCGGCGCCGACAGCCACCCCTTCTACGGCGCCCCCGCGCTCGCGCACGTCCTGGCATGCGCCGCCGAAGGACTCCCCGGCGCCTACGAACGCGACCTCTCCCTGCTGGACCGGCAGATCCTCAACGACGTCCAACGCCGGCTGGACGCCGCGCACCGCCGGATCGACGCCGGACAGCTCCCGGCGCTCGCCGAGTTCGACGCGATCCGCGGGCTGACCGGCTTCGGCGGCTATCTCCTCCGCCGGGACCCGGCGGGCCCGGCCCTGCGATCAGTCCTCGACTACTGCGTACGCCTGACCGAACCGATCACCCACGAAGGGGACACCCTGCCGGGGTGGTGGACGCTCACCGGGCCCTCCGGGCGGCCGGACGACCGTTTCCCCGGCGGCCACGGCAACACCGGCATGGCCCACGGCATCGGCTCCGTCCTGGCCCTGCTCGCGCTCTGCGCCCGCCGCGGCACCACGGTCAGCGGCCACCGCCAGGCCCTGCGCACTATCCTGGCCTGGCTCGACCGCTGGGCCACGACCACATCACTGAACCGGACCTGGCCGTACTGGGTCACCCGCGACGAGCTGCGCACCGGCCGGCTCGCGCCCGCCGGTCCCCGGCGCCCCTCGTGGTGCTACGGCACCGCCGGCGTGGCGCGCGCCCAGCAGCTCGCTGCCCTCGCGCTCGGCGATGCCGCCCGCCGAGCGGTCGCCGAGAGCGTGCTCCTGGACGCTCTCACCGACCCCGAGCAGCTGGGGGCCACCACGGACTCCGGCCTGTGCCACGGCTTCGCCGGACTCGCCCACCTCACCGTCCGTGCCGCCGCCGACGCCGCACCCGAGACCGCGCACCAGCTCCGCGCCGTTCTGCCCGACCTGCTGGCCACCCTGCTACCACTCGGCTCGACACCCGAGGAAGCCGGCGCGGCACTCGTCGATGGCCCCGCCGGCGCCGGGCTCCTCGACGGCGCCACCGGCATCGGGCTCGGCCTCCTCGCCGCTTCCGGTACCGCCCCGCCCCACACCCACTGGGACGCCTTCCTGCTCGTCGCCTGAACCCGAGAGGACCCTGATGCCCGTCGACCACTGGCAGCAGCACCAAATCACCTTCCCCGACCGGCAGACGGCGCGCGCCGCCATCGCCGACCGTCTCTCCCCCATCCTGCGCGAGGCGGAAGCCACCCGGCAGCTCAGCGGCTGGTGGTTCATGAACAAGCAGCCCTGGCCGCTGCGGTACCTGGCCGAACGCCCTGCCCCGGCCGTAACGGCGCTGCTGGACGACCTGGTCGCGGACGGCATCGCGTCCTCCTGGACGAGTGGGATCTACGAGCCGGAGACCGACGCCTTCGGTGGCCGGCCTGCCATGGCGGCCGCGCACGGCCTCTTCCACGAGGACAGCCGACACCTCCTCGCCTACCAGCCGGGCCCCGGTCACCTGGGCCGTGCGGAGATGGCCGTCCTGCTGCTGAGCAGCATGATGCGCGCCGCGAACCTCGACTGGTTCGAGCAGGGCGACGTGTGGAGCAAGGCCGCCGCCCTGCGCCCCGGCACCGACGCCCCGTTACCCGGCCTGTCCAAGAGTCTTCTGCCGGCGATGCGGAAGCTGATGACCACCGAGGCGCGCAGCCTGGGCCGGGCGGGCGGGCCGTTGGACGGCCACACGCAGTGGATCGCCGCGTTCGAACGGGCGGGTGCGGCCCTCGCCCACCTCGCCGCGCAGGGTGAACTGACCCGCGGTCTGCGTGCCGTCATCACCCACCACGTGATCTTCCACGCCAACCGTGCCGGCCTGCCTGCCGCAGACCAGCACGCCCTGTTCCACATCGCACGAGAGGTAGTCATGGGATCGAGTGACAACACCGCGTCCGCAGCGGCGAACGACTCCGCCGCCGCTAGCGTCAGCGCGGTGAACACCGACACGCTCGCCACACCCGACGCCGACGCCGAACGTCTGCGTAACGCCCTGGTCGACCAGATCAAGGCCGAAGGCCACGCCCGCACCCCCGAGGTCGAAAACGCCCTGCGCACGGTCCCAAGGCACCGGTTCGTCCCCGACGCGCCGCTCACCGACGCCTACGCCAACGCGCCGGTGAACATCAAGTACGACACCGACGGCACGTCGATCTCCTGCGCCTCCCAGCCCAGCGTCGTCGCCCTCATGCTCGACCAGCTCCAGGCCCAGCCCGGCGAGCGCATCCTCGAACTCGGCGCCGGCACCGGCTACAACGCCGCCCTCATCGCACATCTCGTCGGCCCCGACGGACACGTCACCACCATCGACGTCGACGACGACCTCGTCGAAGGCGCCCGCGCCCACCTCGCCGACACCGGCTTCACCAACGTCCAAGCCCTCACCCGCGACGGCGCCCTCGGCCACGCCGAAGGCGCACCCTACGACCGGATCATCGCCACCGTCGGCGCACACGGCATCCCCACCGCCTGGCTCGAACAGCTCGCCCCCGGCGGCCGGCTCGTCATCCCCCAGCGCCTCAAGGGCAGCGTCTCGCGCTCCATCGTCTACCAAGAGCACGACGGCCGCTGGGTCTCGTCCGGCTCGCACATGAACACCTTCATGCCGCTGCGACGCGGCATCGCCGACGACGACCGCCGCGTCATCCCTCTCTCCACACAGAGCACCGTGCGCCTCCAGGCCCCCGCCGGACAGCAGATCGACGCCGACTCCCTGGCCGGCGTCCTGGAACAGCCGCGGACCGAGCAGTGGACCGGGATGAAGGTCCGCGCCATGGAGAGCCCGGAGTGGATGGAGCTCTTCGTCTCCTGCTCCCTGCCCTCCGGCCTGATCCGCATGCTGTTCCCCCAGACCGCCAAGGGCACCGTGCTCACCGAGGACCCCTACCCCTCCTCCACGGCCGCCGTGGAAAAGGGCGCGCTCACCTACCTCACCCGGCGCCTGCTGGACGAGAAGACCCCCGAGGGCGGCAAGCTCTGGGAGTTCGGCGTCGTCGGCCACGGCCCCGGCAGCGAGGACCTCGCCTCCCAGGTCGCCGACGCCATCCGCACCTGGGACCGCGAGTACCGCGGCCGGGAAGCCGCCTTCGAGCTCCTGCCCCTCGACGCGCCCCCCATCGACCAGCGACCCGGCACGTTCGTCCTCGACACCCCGTTCAACCGCGTCCTCGTCACCTGGCAGTAGCCCCCTGCGCGGGCCCGCCGACCCGACGGCGGGCCCACGCACCCAATCGCCGTTGCCTTACCCGGGAGTCCCCATGGACCCGTACGCCTCCATAGCCCGGCGCTTCCCCCTCACCTCCCGCTTCCGCCCCGCCTGCCTGCCGCTCCCGCAGCGCGTCCGCGCCCTGGTCAAGCTCTCCGCCACGGCCCAGACGAAGGCGGACCAGGGCCTGGCGTCCGCGGTCTACAACCAGGCCGCGCTCCTCGCCTCCGACCTCGGCCTGCCCGACCTCGCCCGAAAGTGGTGCCACCAGCACGCCGCCGCCTACCTCCACGCCACCCCCCTCCCCGGCATGACCGCGATCCGAGCCCTCGAACCCGTCGTCAACCTCGCCCGCCTCCAGATCCGCGCCGGCAACACCGACGACGGCCGCCACCGACTCCTCAACCTCTTCGACGCCGTCAGCAACGCCGCCCCCGCCGAGTTCGAAGGCGTCCGCATCCCCGCAAAGCTGACCACCAGCGACACCGACCGCGACGAGGTACGCGCCTGGCTGTGGCGGGTGATCCTCGCCGACGGCACCCGCACCCTGACCACCGCCGGCCGCTGGACCGAGGCCCTGGCCCACATCGAGAAACACCACGGCCTCGGACTGCGGATGCTGGACGGCCGACAGGTCGCCGTACTCGCCGCCCTCCACGGCGACCCCGACCACGCCACCAGTCTCGTCGCCCAGACGACACCCGGCGAACCCTGGGAAAACGCCGTCACCACCTGCTTGGCCGTAATGTGCCGCCGAGCCGCCCACCACCCCGCCGACGACCTGCTCCCCGAGCTGGTAAACAGCTACGTGCAGCGCGAACCCGACATCGGTACGACCGTCTTCGACACACGCCTCGGGCTGACCGTCCTGGACCTCCTCGACCAGTCCGACAGCCCCGAAGCACACCTCGTCGCCGAGGAACTGCACCGTCGGACCATGGCCGCGACCGACGGCTACGCCGCCCGCGAGTGCCTGGCCAACCCCCGCTTCACCGACCTGGTCTCCTCCGGGAAAGCGAACGCTGCCCGCGACCTCGTCCACGCGTGCGGGCTGGACGAAGGAGAGCTACCTCCGGCCTCGGCCGTCAGGTTGGTCGACGCGCTTCGGGCCAGCAGCGGAGTGATCCGTGAAAGCATGGCTTCCTTCCGACCCGTTCACGAGACGCCTCAGAGCGAGGTGTTCCTCGACGAGAAGGGCGCCGGCCGATGAGTGCCCCTGGCGACGGTGAGCCCCAACCTGTGCCTGCTCGCGACCTGGAGGGCGCGACATCTATCGTGCTCAGCCTCACCTGGGCCCCGGCGCTCCCGCCAACCCTGCCGATGCCGCCCGACCTCCGGGGACTTTTCCTAGTAGGAAAACGAGGGTTTGCCCCCTACTAGACTGCGCTCCACGCCGCAGTTGGGGCGTTGGCTTCCACACCAGCAGGAAAACTACCCAAATGCACTTTGACCTGCGGAAATGGTCCGCTCCACACAACCTCCCGCACCTCAGAGGCGAGTGATGCAACGCGCGCGCAAGCCCCCTCCCCCCACAGCCCGCGATGTCCGGCCCGCCCGGCCCGCGCCCGAGACCCCTCCGCTCCTGCTGGCCTCCCGGTTGTACGAGCTTCATCGCGAGGCCAGCAGGGACGAGCCGTATCTGGAGCGCTGGCCCGGCGACACGGAGCTGTTCGGTGTCCTCGCCTTCGCCCAGGAGCACGCTCGCCGTCTCACTGGCGACGCGTACCGGGAGGCGGCGGTGCTGCGGATCCAGCTGGCTGAGTGGTTGCGCCTTGCCGCCGATCCGTTCCAGCTCTCTGCGATCGACGACGCCCGTACCGGTGGTGTGCCGTGGAGGGAGATGGCCCTCGCGCTGAGGTATCTCGATCGGGCGGGCCAGCCGAACCCGGGCAGCGTGGTGAACCTGCGCAAGCGTCTGCATGTCGCTGTCAACGGCAATCCAGACGACCGGAGGCAGCCGGAGGTCGCGCACCTGGTCGACCAACGGGCTACCGAGGTACGGCTCGCGGAGCAGCGGCGGATCGCAGCCGGAGAGTCGGTTTACAGGCAGTTGGACGCGGCGGCGCGGGTGCTACTTCGGCATCATGCGGCCGGGGAGATCTTGGAGAACCCCGACGATGACGGGTTCTGGTGGGGCGAACTCGCGGAGGCAGTGGATGATCGGCGCGATGCACGGGAGCGGGCCAACCTGGTCACGTACGTGCGTGGGGTGGTGCGGGAAACACGGGCGTACGCGAAGCGGCTGGGAGAGCCGGCGGCAGCCACCGATCAGGCCAGGGCGGCCCTGGAGGCAGCTGTACGGCTGGTGGAACTGGCCGAGGCAAGGTGACACTTGCGACGGAGGGCCTCTCCCTCTTGTGCTTCGGGAAGTGCTGGAGGTCCGGACCCGACAGTACGGTCCGGGCCTCGTCGCGTCAGGCGTACGTGACCAGCCAGATGAAGAAGATCATCCCGAGGCCCAGGAGAGCCACACCCGCCAGGAGCGAGCGGGCATTTCCTTCAGCTCTGCGCCGTTCATGTTCTTGAAGTCCGCGGGCAACTCCTCGGGCAATCTCGTCTTCGTTCACCCGTCCCCCTCTCTCTTCCGGGCCTTGCTGAATCGTCCTGGTGGGCCTTCGCGCTGGCCTGCCGTTCGCCCGTTGTGCACACCGCCGTCGCGCCGCGGCCACGCCAGCGCGGTGCCATGTGTTTGCTGCCGGTAGACGACGTCTCGGCTTAGGCAAGCGGCAGCGATCTGTTCCCGCGTAGCGGGATCCCCCACCAGGCCGGTTCTCCCCTGCCAGGCCGCAGAGGCTTAGCCGTGGGGGCGGCACGGCAACAGGTTCGTCCTGGACGCCGACCAGGCGACCGATGCTGAGTATGTCGGGCTTCTGGCCGGGCCAGCTGAGCCAACAGCATGGGGGATCGTAGCGGAGGTCGTTGACTTGGACCAACGGATTCGCCCACCAGCGCGCGATTTCGTTGCTCGTGCCGACGACAGCACTGTACGAATGCTCCCCTGGTATGACGGAGGCCCCGCCACGGCGGGGCCTCCGTCATACCGAGCACGTGACAGACCGTGTACGGTGCGCCGGCCTAGTGGGCCGACTGCTCATCTTTGACAGCGATCGGCCGTCCCATCGGGGCATGCAAGGCCTTGTTCCTGATGGCCGTGGCCTTCTTCAGAATTTCCTCACGCACGGTGGCGTAGTCACTCCCATCTGCAGGTTCCGCCGCGGCCGCGACGAAGACAGCCTTGGTGAGGGCGCGATCGATCGCCTTCAGCTTCTTCAAAGCGTCCTGCAGCGTAGCCATGTACTCGGGAACGATCTCAGCGTCTTCGATGTCGTCACCGTCATCGGCGCCAGATCCAGCGTCTGCGGCTGCCTCCCTGCGAGGCGCTTCATTTGAAGCGTCCTTGTTCGATTCCGAATCGAACGTAGGCGCTTCATTTGAAGCGTCTTCCGCTCCGAGTGTCCGGCGCACGGTCTCTTCGATCGCAGCGCGCTGCTGTTCCGTGGCTGCGGGGAGCTCGGCGGGCAGACGCACATGAACGGCGGCCAGGCTCGCGGCAGTCGGCTTTTCCCCGAGCTCGGCGCTGATGTCCAGGACGATCTCGTACAGGCTGAGAGCGGCCTCCCTGCCGTGGAGCTGCTCGGTCTTGCGGGTCTCCTTGATGTGGCTCGGAGGCGGGACTGTGCCGGTCCGCTGGGCCGTCTCCAACGCCAGTGGGGCATTGCTTCGCAGCTGGCGGGCATACACCGGGGACCGGCCGATCTTTTCCTCGCAGTACGCGCCGAGCGTGCTGTGTGTCCTACGCCACCACCTGCCTTTGGCGGCGCGATCCAGGCATTGAGCCACGACCCAGAGGGCCGCATTGCCGGCCGCCACCGCAGTGGCCATGATCCTCTCGGTCTGCTCCTTCTGCTGCTGTTCCAGATCAGTCAGCTCTGAGAGATCGCCGTCGGGGACCTCACGGACTTCCTCCAGGCTCGGCAGCCCTTGGGCGAGCCGAAGCACCTCATCCACACTGTCGCTCAGCGCCGGGCCGTCGAGGATCGCCTCCGTTTGGGCGATTACCAGCTCTTCCGGATCGCCGCCGGTGTCTGTCTCGGTGTCGGTTTCGAACAGCTCATCCAGCGCTTGGCCTGCGTCGTACGCCACGATTACCGCCCCCGCGTGAAGAGGATGTCGGCTGCGCGGTCGTAATCGAGAACCGTCGTCGCGGCGGATTCGAAGATGCGTAGAGGTTGCCGAGCCAACTGAGCGTCACCGATACGGACGTTCTGGCGGGCTGGGACCACGACGGCGTCGGGGTATCGCTTGGCGAGGCCACCGCCGATTTTTCGTGCCAGAGTGGACCGAGTGAAGTCGGTCAGGACGACACCGGCGATCCGCAGTTCGGGATTGAGCCGCTTCTTGACGGTGGCGATGGTCCGGTCCAGTGCAGCGGCGCCCATCACGTCCAGGCCGCTGGCGGCCTGGACGGGAATGATGACGTCATGCGCTGCCACGAGCGCGGAGGCCGTGAGCGGGCCCAGTCTGGGGCCGCAGTCGATGAGCGTGACGTCAACGTCGTCGTTCTTCTCCCGTAGCTGGAAGCGGAGGAGTGTGTCCGTGCCTGTCGGCTGTTTGCTCTCCACGTCGGTCAGGTCTGGGAACGACGGGACGAAGTACAGGCCCTCGTACGGCGTCCCATAGGTGATGTCGCGCAGGGTGACATCGTCGTCGAAGTACAGGTCCTTCAGGTTCTTGCGGTCTTCCGCAGGCAGGCCCTCGGGGTAGGAGAACTGGAGCCAGGCGCTCATAGACGCGTGCTGCGGGTCCGCGTCGATGATCCGCACACGCCGGCCCCGAGCGACCAGAGCCATCGCGAGTTCCAGGGTCGTCACCGTCTTGCCGGCACCGCCCTTCTGGTTGCAGATGGCGATGATGCGGGGCAGGGACGCCGGCAGAAACGTTGGCGGGACGACGATGGCCGTCTTCCAGTCCTGATAGGCCGTCGACATGTCCCATTCGGTGACGATGTCGAGGAATGCCAGGTCGTCACTTAGCCGCGGTACCTGTACGGTCTCTGTTTGTGTTTCGCGCATAGCCCGCAACGGTAGCGGGTGAGGCACAAGGTGCGCCTCGTCTGGTCCCACGACCGGGCGGGGCGCTTATGCGTGCATCGTCAATGGTGCGTACGGAGGCCCATCTCCACCCTGCCTGATCACCACGCGCATCGGGGGAATCGAGGCGCCGTCAGCAACTCGGGCAGACCGCCGCTCTTGTCATAGCCGGTCGGCGTCCGGGACGCGATAAACGGTGCCACCGTGACGACGGTGCTGGGGGAGGATGGCGTGGCGACGGGGGATGTCAGCGCAACCTTTTAGTGTTGGGGCTCCCAACCCCCTGGCAACCGTTGATCGGAGAGTCCATGCATCACCAGGCGACGATCGCCATCCGCAGGCCCGCCGGGGCTGAAGGTGTGGTCTTTCGCCGGGGGAAGGTGACACGTTGATGAGCGTCGACAAACTGGTGCTGCCAGCCGGTATCGGCTTCGCGGCGCTCTGCGTTCTGGGTGTCGTCGCGCTCGTCCTGCGCTCGCGCCGCAATCGCGAGCAGGACAAGCTGTCCGCCGAGGAACGAGAGCGGCTGGCCGACGAGCGGCGGAAGTCGTGGCGGCGGCGTCTGGCGGTCATCAGTCTCTCGGTCGCCTTCCTGATCATCTTCTGCATCGCCGGCATCGCGGCCTGGCTGAGCTTCGGCGCCCAGAAGGCATACGCGTTCGACCGCAACGGAGGCTCGTGGGATGCCGCCACGGGATTCGCTCTCCTCCTGGACGCGGGCGCGCTCGGCCTGTCGCTGCTGCGGCTGTTCGAGGCGCTCACGGCCCGCTCCAGTCAGCTGACGCGCTTCTACCTGGTTGCCTTTGTCGTTGCCAGTGCCACCATGAACCTGCTGCACGCACCGTCGCATTCAATCGGTGGGCGGCTCGTCGCGGTGATCCCGCCGCTTGTGTACGCGGTGTTTCTGGAGACCCTGCTCAAGAAGGTCGAGCAGCTGGTCCTCGGCAAGTACCCGAAGCGGAAGGTCAAGAAGAACGCCGAACGGGGCTACAGCCTGCTCCTGTGGGTGCCGTTCGTCGGTTACCCCCGGCAGATGTGGAAGCTGTGGCGTAACGACCTGCACAGCACCATGGAGAACGTCCGTGCTCCGGGCTCCCGAAGGCCCCTTCCGAGGACGGCACCCGCGCCTTCAGCGCCGCAGACGGTGGAACCTCCTCGCCCGCAGGGAGGCGTTGAGCCGAGCTGGCAGCCAGCCGAAGCCTCCGTTACGGCACCTGTGCAGGCAGCACCAGCGCCGGTGCCTCGTCCCGTCTCCCGCCAGCAGCCGCCCGCTGCGTCCGCCTTGCCGAAGGGGGCACCCCCTCCGATAGGTACCGCGGCCGTCGCGGCGCCGTCGCTGCCGAGCCCGACCCCTCAACCGGCGACACCGGCACCGCAGCCGCCTGTCCAGGCCCAGTCGGTACCGCCTCCCCTGGCCCCCGCCGGCAAGTCGAAGAAGGACATGCTCCGCGACGCCTTGGTGGCGCAGATCCAGGCCGGGGACCTGCGCGTCCTGGACGACAACTCGCACGTCAGTAATGGCGCCGCCTACCAGGCGAACAGGCAGCTGGGGAAAGCGGCCGGAAAGGGAACGAAAAACGGCAGGCAAGAGGGACTCATGGCCGAGGGAGCTGTCCGTACGGCGGTGAAGCAACTCCTGCCGGATCTGCGGCAGATCGCTGAAGAACTGGAGCGGGCTCGGCTTGCTGCGGCCGCGGTGCAGCAGAAGGTGCCTGAGGCCGTGCCGGACCATCAGGATGCTGCGCATGGCGGGGCAAACGGCATGGACGAGCCGGGAGAGCGCCATCGGCAGGACGTCCCCGGCATCGGGCACCAGCACAGTGAGGAAGCTGGCGTAAGCCGCGTGGAGAAGGAGGCTGCGCTCGCGTAGCCGGATGGCTCGGGAAGAAGGTCGGGAGGAGGAAGGGCCCGACGGCGACAGCCGTCGGGCCCTTCTCGTGCGGTGGTCCGCCAGTTCTTCAGGGACGGTGCGCTACGGTCACCCGACTCCCTGCGCGGCGTCCAGGCCGCATCACCGGCGGGGAGGCTCTGGTGGCTTTCGGGGCCGCAGGTTTCAGCTGGGGCCGGTCAGGCCGGCAGCTGCGGCTTCCTGGCGCACGTAGGCGGCGGCACCGTCCAGACTCACCCACTGGGATGCAGTTGCCGGAACAGCCCCGCGGTGGCTCGCGTGGATGGCGTCGTGTTCGCGCAACATCACGGCTGACCGCTGGGCTTCTGCCCGTCCTTTCTCGTCGTCCGGGTACAGGGCCACGTGGCGTTGGTCGGCTGCTGCCCGTCGCAGTCGGTACTCCCGTTCCTGGCTCGGTGCGGTGGTGCCGGCCAGATCGCTCTGATACAGAGCGTCGCTGAGCTGGCGCAGTGCCATGGTCTCGCGCATCAGGTCCCACAGTTCATCGGTCATCGCGACTGGCGCCTTTCTGTGATCCGTTCGTCTTCTGGCTGGTGGGGGGCAGATGGTTTCTGCCTGCTCTCCTCGGTCTCCGCGACCGCCTCACAATCGGACGATCAGCAGCGCGGACACCAGAAGCGCCGTCTGGTGCAGAGCCTGGTCCGTCAGGTACACGCCGTTCAGCCCGGTCTTCTCCGGATCGGCGAAGTCCGGAGAGCCGGTGTTCTGCAGAAGCCAGCGCACTGGCCATCGACGATCGAAGAACGCGTGCGTGATGGCCGAGACGGCGAGCCCCGCCGCCAGGCCGGTCCAGGACAGCTGGAGGGGCAGGACAGCCCAGACCAGGACCAGCATGACGGCCATGACGAGGTGGTACTGGGCGACATGCGCCAGGCAGGCGTCCCAGCCCTGCCGCGGATTCGTGCCGGCGGCGACCTCGTCAGCCGACGGCGCCTCCTTGTTTGTTGCCTGCCAGTCGTTCTGGCCGAAGACGTGGTCTGCGAGGTTGTGGCCGACTGCGAGCACCGCCCAGACCGAGCCGAACGTCGCGAGGGTAGTCGCCTGCTCCAGGGGCGTCATCGGGTGTCTCCTGTCGCTGCTCGGGGGCTTCGGCGGATGGTGACGGGAGGGGGTGCGGGAAGGGGCAGACCGCTGATGTCGGCAACCTGCCGACCGGTGAGTTCCCGGTGCTCGACCAGCTCGGCGGCGAGGGTGCGTACATGCGGCCAGAAGCCCGTCAGCAACGCGTCCGCGGCCTCGCACAGACTCAGGTAGTCGAGCGCCTGCCGCCCATCAGGCGCGTCCATCTGCCCGAAGACAACGGCATGCGGCTCGGGAGCGGTCTCCACGATCTGATGGCGGTCGGAGGCGCAGTGCCGCTCGGCGTTCCACAGCCGCTCCGGCGTTGCCAGCCCGACCTCACGCATCCACCGCTCGCCGGCACGCTCGCCGGCCGCCATCGTCACGGCGAAGGACCACCACATGCCGGACCAGGCGGCGAACTGCACGTGAGCCGCGTGCTGGTGGTTCGGGATCGTCGTCACGCGCGTGACCGGGATGCCGTGGACAAGGGCGAGGACGGCATGTCCGGCTTCGTGATGAGCGTCGTGCTGAAGCAGGTCCGCCGGCTCCAGGCCCAGATCGCGCATGAGCGTGAACCCGGGCTGCTGCGCGTGGCGGGTGAAGGCACCGTCGTCGTTGAGATGCCAGGTCATCGGGATACTTCCGGGAACTGCCGGACGGATGCCGACGCAGTGGGAGGGTGCGGTGATCGGCGTGTCCATCCCTCGTGGCCGCGGCCAGCCGGAGGTAGGGCGCCGGCGGGCCTGGTGGGCGAACAGCACGCACGGTCTGTCCCAGGTGGCGGATGGTGCTGTGCTCAGTGCCTGGCCCTGTGCGCCAGGCGAGCGGTGGGTCATGATGGTGGGGCTCCTCGGTTTCGTTGATGCGGATCGGGAGTCCCCGGGGCGCCGCCATGCTGCCGAGCCGTCGGCTGCCCCGGGGTTTCATACACCGAGCGGGTTCAGCTCGTGGTCCTTGCCCTGGCGGGAGGCGGTCACGGTGCTGGTTCCGGCCGGTCCCGACCAGCCGCACCGGCAGCGCGCTTTGACCTTGCCCGGTTCTTCGCTGTCGAAGACGCCGGTCTCGTGCGCGCGCTGCGACTGCGGGGGTTGGGGCGGTTCTCCTCCGTTGGTGTAGAAGGTTGCGCGCTCGGTGTGCTGGGTGACCCAGTGTCGCCAGTCGGCGGAGTCGCCGTCGACGATGCGCTGGTGGCGCTCGGCAACGGTGCTGTAGTGCTGGCTGAGCTCTTCCCCGAGTTCTCGGAAGGTCAGCCGGGCCTTGCCGTCCGGGCCGGTTTCCCGGGCGTAGAGCAGCAGTTCTTCCTTGATCGCGGTCAGTCGCATCTCCAGACGGCGCACGCCTCGGAGGTACGCCTGGAGCAGTTCCTTGTCGATCTCCTGGCCGCTCTGGAGCGCTTCGAGGGCGGCGATTGCGGTCTCGGCCTCGTCGGCGATCGTCCAGGAGGGAAGGCCGCCCTTGAAGGCCAGGATGTAGGAGGTGGCGCCGTCGGGCCAGTAGGCGGTGGGGCCGGCGACGCTGTCCGGCTCCATCACGACCGTCGCGGGCGTCATCGTCTCCGGGTCCAGCGAGATCCTCTTGGTCTCCCACTGGTCCCCCTGGTAGCTGGGGTCGTACGTCGTCACAATCACTCCTCACTCTTGTCGGGGTTTCCCAACAAATCATGTAGGGGTTTCCCAACAAGCGTCAAGGGCTCGTGTGGCATGACAGCAGATTCGCGCCACACGGCAGAGAGCCCCCGGCAAGCCGGGGGCTCTCGTGGAGTTCAGCAGGGGGTGGGCTACCGCTGAGGCTGCGGTGTCTGCTTGAGCCGGTTCTGTACGAACCGGGCGGCCTCGCTCTCGGGGCCGAGAACTGCGGCAACGACCTGGACGAGCCCAGTGCCGATCCCGACGATGTCGGCGGGGTTGGTGACCTGCTGCCAGGTGTGAACGGCACGCCGGACGGAGCCCTGCGTCTGGGCATGAGCCGGTCCGTGCACCTGGATCTGGAGCCCGGTGGTGTGCAGGTACCAGCGTGCGGCGGTGCCCGCGTCACCTGACAGGTACGCGAGCCAGCCGCGCAGTTCGCGCACGTTGATCGTGTAGGTGTGGTGCTGCCCGTACAGCTCGGTTAGCTCCTCGTCCAGCTTTTCCGCCTCGATGCCGGCGAGAGCGAGTCCGTGGCGGTCCTCCGGGCGGTTGAACGCGGAGGTGACCGCAAAGATACGCTCGTGGAATCCCGGCGGGAGGTCTGCCGCCACGGCCTGGCCGGACTTCTGAGCGGCCGGCTTGGCGGCCTCGGGAACGTCCTGGTCCTGGCCGTGGTCGCCGGGCTCCGGCGAGGGAGGCGGTTGGCTCTCGGCGGGAACGGCCTGCCGCGGGGCGGCCTCGGGGCGCTCGCCGCCCCCACGGGTGCTGTCGACGGTGGCCCAGAAGTCCGGGGACACGTGTCCCCAGGGGCGGAAGTGCTCCTCGTGCATGGGCGTTCCTTGTTCGTTGGCGCTGTCAGAGGTAGGCGGCCTCACACGCCGAGGCCCTTTTTCCGCAGGTAGGGCAGCGGGTTCACGTCGCTGCCGTACTCGGGGCCGGTGCGGATCTCGAAGTGCAGATGCGGGCCGAACGCGTTGCCTGTGGCGCCTGAGAGGCCGATGACCTGACCGCCGCTGACGGTATCGCCGGCGGAGATCCGGACTTTGCTCAGGTGGGCGTACTGGCTGTACATGCCGTCGGGGTGCCGGATGACGACCTGGTTGCCGTAGGCACCGCCCCATCCGGCCGTCACCACCTTGCCGGGCCCTATGGCATGGACCGGTGTCCCGCTGGAGGCCAGGAAGTCGACGCCGGTGTGGTAACCGCTGGACCAGGCGCCGCCCTGCTGGTGGTAAGGCGTGCCGAGGGAGGCGTTCACTGGCAGGCTCCATTGGCCCGAGGTCTCCGGGTCGCCGGAGGTGTCCGGCGCGGTGAGCTTCTCGACGTTCGACATGATGATGCGGACGTAGTCGTAGGTCTGGCGGTCGGCGAAGGAGGGCGGGGGGACGCCCTTGTACCTGTCGACCGCTCCCCAGCCGGCGTTGTATCCCGCCAAGGCCAGTTCGATCGGGGAGCCGTTGTAACCGGGGTGCTTCTTGGCCTTCTTGAGCAGCTTGCACATCATCCGTCCCTGCGCCGGGATGGCGTCCTCGGGATCCTTGACGTTCTTCACGCCGTCACCGTTGCCGTCGACCCCTTCGTCGGCCCAGGTGCTGGGTATGAACTGCGCGATGCCGTAGGCGATGGGCCGTCCGGTACGCGGGTCCCTGGAGACAGCCTCGGGGTTGAAGTGGCTCTCCTGCATCAGCTGAGCGGCGAGGACACCAGCGGGCAGGCCAGCATCGCAACTGGAGGCGGCCTTCTCTATCAGGCCCGCGTACCGGGCGGGGACGAAGTCCTTGCCCACGCGGAGGGCGCCGCTGCTCAGGGCGAAGTCGCCGCCGCCACCGTTGCCGTCGTTTCCGACGGACGCGACGAGCAGGACGATCCCGAGGCCGAGGGCCACGGGGCTCATGATGAAGACCGCCGCCAGGAGTGCGATCCCCCGTTTGACGTTCAAGCCATTCCCCCATGAGCCCGTGTTCCGCTGTGGCCGTCGTCTTGCTGTGCGCGCATGGGTCCGTTGCGCTCAGCAAGCGGCCGACGTCCCCCCGGACGACTGAACGCCACCTTGCCACATGCCATTTCCGGTCCCGAAGGAAGTAAGGGCGATCACATGGACGTCACCCACCCGAGGCGCAACAGAACAGGATAAAAGGTCGCTAAGCCGCACGTACTACACAACTGGCTCGGTACATAAAGGAATTGACAGAACCCCCACCTCAGGGGCACCACTGGAGTGTCGTCTGCCCGGCATAGACTCTCAAACACGTGTTCACATCGTGTGACCGTCGCAGTGATTACAGTTGCAATGCGGGGGAGCGTTGGCTACGAAATTCCAACCGGCCGTGACGTTGCCCGGCCAATCACGAGTGCTCGTTCCGGTGTTGGGGGCGTCCGGCGGCAGCGGGCGGTCGACGGTCTCCGGTCTTCTGGCGGCCTCGCTGAGCACGGCGGGCAGCGCCATCGTGCTCGACACCGCCCCGCGGCTCGCCTCGCCCTGGCCCGCCTGGCCGGCCAAGCCGGGTGCCGGGCTCGCCTCGCTCCCTCCGGACGAGCCGTTCACCCGGGCTCAGGTGCAGGCTGCCGCCTCGGAACTGCCTGGGCCCGGCGGGAACTGGCACGTGCTGACCGACCATCAGGAATGGCATCACGGGCAGTTGTCCCTTCCCTCGGCCCCGGCCGCTTGGTACCAGCTCGCCTCAGGGGGAGGCTGGCAAGCGGTGGTGGCCGACACCACCCATCCGGTCGCTCACGACATCGTCACCGCGCGCGCCGGCCGACGCACCGGCCAGACCGCTGCCTGGTGTTCCCTGCCCTTCGCGGTGCCGGTGCTGTGCGCGCTGGCGACCGGCCCGGGCGTGGCTGCTCTCCAGACGGCCGTGAAGGCCGCCTCCGCCGAGGGCCTCCCGCTCCAGCGCACCGTGGTAGCCCTGTCGGTGCCGGGAGAGGGACGTCTGCCTCCGCCGGTGAAGGCGGCCGCGACGATGCTCCAGCCCCAGGTGTCCGCCGTGGTGACGGTGCCGTTCGACTCGCATGTACGCGGCCACGGGATGGCCCAGGCCGACCGCCTTGGCCGTCGCACCTACGAAGCGGGCGCCGCGCTGGCCGCGGCCGTGCTGGACGCCGCTCACCGCGCCTGGGGTCACCCCCTGCCCGCCGCTCCGGTGCCTGCGGCCCTGCCCGATGCCCCCGCAGCTTCTGTTTCCCCCAACCAACCCGCTCCTGAAGGGGTACTCACATGAGCCAGCTGCTCCAGTCCATGCATGACGTCCTGACCCTCGCCGCTGGCGGGCCGGCCGTCCCCGACTTCACACCGACTCTGCCGGACGCGCTGAAGACGCCCACCGGCGAGATCCTCGGGTACACCGCAGGCGGCGGCCTGTCCGGGTGCGTGCTGGGCGGTCTGTCCGGCTGGGCCATGATCGCGATCGGCCACAACTCCGAGCGGCCAACACTCGCCGCGCGCGGCAAGGCCGCCATCGTCTCGTCCGGACTCGCCGCGATCGGCATCGCCGTGACCTCGGGTCTGGTCTTGGGCCTCTACAGCATGGCGAAGGGCTCGTGATGGCGGACTACGAGAGCAAGGCCCGCCGGGCCAAGCTCCGGCTGGCGGTTGGCGGGGCCGCGATCGTCGCGGCCCTGGCCGTCGGTGGCGTTCTCGCCGTCACGGCCTTCGATGACGGCGACACCTCCGGACGGGCAGAGGGGAAGGCCTCGCCCAGTGCCGCACCCGGGACTTCCTCGGCGGCTCCGCGGGACAAGAAGTACACACCGGCTACCAGTCGCCGGGTGCCGTTGCTGAAGGCGGCCAAGCACACCGACGGCATCGGCACCGGGTTCGAGCACTCCTCGCTCGGTGCGACGTCGGCCGCCGTGTCGTACTGGGAGGACCTCGATCTCCTGGACGACGTGACCGCCCGCAGACAGTGGAGCGCCATCGCCGCCAAGGACTCGCCGGCGACCGTCGACCAGGGCGTCAGCGACGTCCGCAAGCTCAGGGAGGCAGTCGGGCTTCCGCCCTCGGGCGGAAGCCCGGACAACGTCACCTTCACCACCTCCGTCAAGGCCGTCCTGACGAGATCGCTGGAGCGGACCGGCGACGTGGTCGACGTGTGGATGGTCTACGACCGCTATGCCTCGGTCCGTGACAAGGGCGCCGACGACAGCCCCCTGCGGGACGAGACCACGCACCTGATCCTGAAGTGGGACAGCGGCGACTGGAAAGTCACCACCGAGGCGAAGTACGCCTCCAGGGTCAAGGGCCCGGTCGCCTACGACCCCGCGAGCGAGTACGCCTGGGCGGCAGGCTGGCGGGAGGTCTCCGATGGCTAGGGCACTGGCCCGGCTGGCGACTCTGCTCGCGGCGGTGCTCGTCCTCATGGCGTCGGGGACGTCGATAGCCCTCGCCGGCGCCAAGCCGCCGGACCCCTTGCCCGCGAACCTGAATGACCACCGCTGGGGGATCAACACCAAGACGGGCGAATACTGCGACCAGGACGACCCGAACGCGGCGACGCGGAAGAACTGCCGCGCGCCGGTCGACTGCGAGGACTTCCCGCAGGACGGCACGACGAGCTGCGTCAGCGAGGGCGTGCCCGAGGAAGCAGAGAAGTTCGAGCTCAACGAGCTGAACCGGTGGCTGGCGAAGGCCGACAAGAACCAGCCCAATTACGAGAAGATCAAGGATTACCTCACCAAGTGTGTCAAAAAGGACGGTAAGTCCTTCGCCCAGTGCAAGGAGGAGGCGAACGGCAAGTGGCCGCCTCCTGCGAAGACACCCATCGACTGGGTGATGGGCAAGATCAGCGAGGCGGCGGCGAACGCTCTGCAGGAGGCGGCCGCAGCCCTCGGCCACTCAGTGGTCTGGCTACTGAAGCAGTTCGCTGAAGCGTTCAACGCCATTTCCAGCATCAACCTGGCGGAAGCGGGCATCAGCCCCGTACTGGGCATCAGCTGGGGGCTGTCGCTCGTCGTCGCCACCTTCCTGCTCCTGGTGCAGTTCGCAAAGGTGGCCGTGTCTCATCGCGGCGGCCCCGCTGCCACCGCCATCGTCGGCCTGGCCAAGTGGGCGGCGATCCTGAGCGTCTACCTTTTCGCAACGCAGGTGGCGCTCAACTGGAGCGACAGCCTGTCGACAGCGCTGATCAACTACTCCTTCGACGGCGGCGGAACCACGTCCGGTGACGCCAGCAAGGCGATGGAGACCCAGCTCGGCACCCTCTTCTCAGGACTGGTCGGAACGGGAGCCGGCGGCACCGCCGGGGCAGCGCTGATCACGGGCAGCGGCATGGCTCCGGCTTCCGTCGGTTTTGTCATCGTGATCTCGATCCTGTGCATCCTGGCGATCGGTGCACTGTGGATGGAGATGCTGATCCGCCAGGCCGGAATCATGATCCTGGTCACGATGATGCCCCTGGCACTGGCCGGACAGATGTCCGACGCCACCAAGGAGTGGTGGCCCAAGGCCCGCAACGCCCTGATCTCGCTCATCCTCATGAAGCCGGTGGTCGTCATCTGCTTCTCGATCGGGTTCTCCGCCATGGCCAGCGGTGAGGGCGTCCGCAACGTGATCGTCGGCCTGATCGTGTTCGTCGTCGCGGCGTTCAGCTGGCCTGTCCTGGCGAAGTTCATCGTGATCACCAGCAACGGCGACGGAACGTCGGCGGCCTCCGGGATGATCAGCAGCATCGGCAGCTCGGTCGGCACCCTCTTCGGCGGCAACCAGCCCAGCCTGAGCGGGGCAGGCATGGTCGGCGGCGGCGCCAACTACACCAAGGCGCTCGAAGGCGAGACGTCGGCCTCGGCCGACGGCGGATCCGCAGGCGGCGGCTTCTGGTCCAAGGCCATGAAAGGACGTGCAAGCGGTTCCTTCATGAGCAAGGCCGGCGGCGTCGTCGGGACCGGCCTGCAACTCGCCGCCGTCGGCAAGGACATCAGCGAGGGCACGTTCCAGAACGCTGCGGCGAACGCGGGCCTGGGCCACGGCGCCCAGGGCGGCCGTCACGTGGTGGTACCGCCCCGCACTGGCAGCGACACCCCTGCGTCGCCGCCTTCCCGGCCGGCCGATCCGTCCCCCACGCAGGAGAGCGAACCCCCGCCACAGGTACCGGCCCGACCGCCACAGCAGACAGCGGCCCGGCCGCCACAGCAGCCCCCCGCCCAGCCCCCATCGAAAAGTTGATGACCTGTGTCCCAGACCGAACCCGCTCTCTACAGCGGATGGCAATCGGAGCGCTCGGGTTTCATCGGCAACCTGAGCGGTCTCGGCTTCGCCCTCGTGGCAGCCGCCGCGATCATCGCGGTCAGCCCCTTCTACACCCACTCCTGGAGCTCGGCGTTCATCGCCTTGCCCGTGTCGTTCCTCCTGCTCGCGCTGGCATACGGCCGGGTCCTCGGCCTGTCGGCAGACGAGTGGATCATCCTCGCAGTTAGGCATCAGATCGCAGTGGCAACCCAGCGCAACCTGTTCTTCAGCGGGCTGTTCGCGCCCCGGGCCAAGGACGGCAGCCAGCCCATGGACCTGCCTGGCCGACTGGCCCGGCTGCACCTGCTGGAGGCTCCCGACGGGCTGGGCGGTCAGATCGGCATCATGCACAACCCCGCACCGGCCGAGAACACCTACACGGCCATCTGCCGGGTGACGTTCCCCGGCCTGGCTCTGATCGACACCGAGCGGCAGAACGCGCGCGTCCAGGGCTGGGCCGCATTCCTGCGCAGCCACTGCAAGGAAGACGGCGCGATCACCCGTATCTCCGTCCACCAGCGCTCCCTCCCGGACGACGGAGCGGCCCTGCGCTCATGGACTGAGCGTCACATCTCCCCCGACGCCCCGCCCGCGGCCGTGCAGGCCCTCGACGACCTGATGGAAGGAGCAGGGCCGGCCGCGACCAAACGCGAAACCTACCTGGCCATCACGCTGTCGGCAGCACGCGCCCGGCTCGCCATCAAAGGCGCCGGCGGCGGACAGATCGGAGCGGCCGCCGTTCTCGTACGGGAGATCAACGCGATGTCGAGCTCGCTGTCCAGCGCCGGGCTCCAGGTCGTGGAGTGGCTCACCCCGCGGGGTGTCGCCCAGGTGATCCGCACGGCCTTCGACCCGGAAGCCCAGCTGGCCCTCTCCGCCCGCAACACCGCGGCGGAAGCCCCCAACTGGCAGGGCGCCCCCAAGGGGGTCGACCCCGAACTCGCCGGCCCGGCCGCCACGGAAGCAGGATGGGGCCTGTACCGCCATGACGGCGCCTGGACCGTCAGCTACCAGGTCCGGAGATTCCCGCAGTCGGAGGTTTACGCGACCTTCCTCCAACCCCTGCTGCGGCCCCGGGCGAACGCGCGGCGGTCGCTGACCCTCGTCTACGAGCCGATCGGCCCCGCAAAGGCCCGCCAGGAACTGGCGCGGGAGAAGACCAAGCGGGAAGCGCAGAGGAAGCTGCGGGCCAAGACGGGCCGGGCGGAGAGTGAAGACGAGCGCCGCGAGGCGATGACCGCACGGGCGCAGGACGTCGCTCGCGCGAGCGGCCACGGCGTCGTCCGGTTCACGGCCCTGATCGCCGTAACCGTAACCGATCTGGGGGAGCTGGAGACCGCCTGTGCGGAACTCCAGGCGGACGCCTCGTCCGCCGGCCTGGAGATCCGCCGGGCCTGGGGTGCCCAGGACGATGCCTTCGCCATCGCGGCCCTGCCGCTGGGGCAGGGTCTGCCCAACCGGCGGGTGGGGATCTGATGGCACTCCCCTTCGGCCGCAAGGACACCGACGACACCAGACTGCGGTCTTCCCGGCTGACCGACTTCCTCGACGAAGCACAGGACCGGCCGAAGCCCAAACAGCTGTCCGCCCGCGAGCAGCGGCGCTTGCGCCTGCTGGAAAGCCCCGAGGCGGCGATGCGGATCGCGCCCCGCAAGGGCTGGAGCCAGCCGTTCGCGGGACGGGTCGCCTCCCTGGCGAAGGCGGAGGTCTTCCGGGCCGACACCGACCGGGCCTCGGGCATCTACCCGTTCCTGCACGCGTCGTCCCTGCCGCCGGTCGGCGTCTACATCGGCTGGAACACACTGACCATGCAGGCATTTTCCGCGCACCCGGCCGTCTGGGTGAGCGAGGGCCTGTGCACGAACCCGAACGTGATGGTGACCGGCATCCCCGGCTCCGGAAAGTCGGCGCACATCAAGGCACTGTGCTTTCGCATGATGGCGCTGGGACACCGCACGCTCGTCGCAGGCGATGTGAAGGGCGAGTACCGTGCTTTGTGCGAGCACCTCGGGGTCGAGCCGGTCCGGCTCGGCCCCGGCCTGCCGGGCCGGCTCAACCCCCTGGATGCCGGTCCGCTCGGTTACGACCTGGAAAAGATCCGCAACCACGCCGTCCTTCAGGCCCGGCTCAAGGAGATCCACCGCAGGCGGCTGACACTGCTGAAGGCCCTGCTCGAACTCCAGCTCCGCCGCAACCTGCGGCCGCAGGAGGAAGAGTGCCTCGATGTCGCTGTCCGCGAGGTCACCGGCCAGTTGCATGGGCAGACGCATCTGAGCGTGCCCACTCTCCCCCTGGTCTACGACAAGCTGCGCGACCCCACCGAGGCCATGGCGCGGGAACTGCGCGTACGGGACGGAGACATCCAGCTGGCCCGGGAGCGCATGGAGTCCCTGCGCAGCGCTCTCGGCGGAATGATCACCGGGCATCTGGGCGGCCTGTTCGATGAGACCACGAGCATCGGTCTGGACTGGAACGCCCCGATCCAGAGCGTCGACATCTCGGCGCTGGAGCAGTACGGCGACGAAACCGTGGCCATGGTGCTCACGTGTGTCTCCTCCTGGGCGCAGTCGGCGATCGACCGGCCGGGAGAGCGGCCGTGGATCGTGGTCCGGGATGAACTGTGGCGGCAGATGCGATCCGGCGGCGCCGCAATGGTCAAGAAGATCGACGCGGACCTGCGCCTGTCCCGTGCGACCGGCACCATCCAGCTGCTGGCCACCCATCGCCTGAGCGACTTCGAGAGCGTCGGCGCGGCCGGGTCGGAAGCCGTGTCCATCGCCAAGGACCTCATCGCCTCCTGCGAGACACGGATCCAACTGGCGCAGGACACCCGTCCGCTGGCTATCACACGCGAGGCGATCGGCCTCACCGACGCCGAGTGCGAGCTGATCGGCAGCTGGGGCGCCGGCCAGCGTGGTCGCGCCCTGTGGAAAGTGGGCCGCGGCGGTGGTTCGCACGCCGTCCAGCTCCTGTTGTCCAGCACCGAAAAGACACTGTTCGAGACTGACGAGAGGATGGTGCTCTAGATGGCCGACAGCAAGGGCGTGGACGACAACACCCTCCTGGCCGCGATCGGCGCCGGCGTCGTCATCGGAACGAGCGCCATCCTGCTCGCGGCCGCGCCGCTGGCCGGGCTGATGACCGGCCGTGGGTGGGCAAGTCCCACGAGAAGCGTGCCCGAGACGATCCTCCTGACCATCAGCCGGGGACCCGGCGCCGCCTACGATCCCGCGCCGCCGACATGGGCATTCTGGATCGTGGCCGTCCTGCTCCTCATCCTGCTGATCAGTGCGGTGGCCGTCGTGCTCCGGGCCTTCGGCGGCCGCAAGCCCCCGGCGGGCGGCGCCCGGTGGGGCGGCAGGAAAACCGAGCTGGAGATGGCCGTGCCGGAGAACCCGCAGGAGCGGCCAGACCGCATCACGGCCGGCCGCGGCCAGCACACCAACAAAATCGTAGCCGTGATCGAGCGCAGCGGGTCGGCCATCGCCTTCGGCCCGCCCGGCTCGGCGAAAACGACCGGACTCCTGCTCGGCAACGCAGCCGAGTGGCAGGGGCCGTGCGTTCTCACCACCACCAAGGCCGCCGACCTGGAGGCCATCTACAACAGCCGCCGGACTCTCGGCCCAGTCTGGGTCATCGCGCCCGCCGGCCTGCCCGGCGGGCGGACGACCGCCCACTGGTCGCCGGTGGACTACGCGTGTGACGCCGATTCCGCCGAGCGCATGGCGGAGTGGATGGCGGACGCCGCCCAGCAGCACTACGACCCGCGCTCCGAACCCTGGATCGCGCAGGCCCGCGCCATCCTCGCGGGCCTGCTTCTCGCAGCGAACATCTCCAAGGGCGGCATCCGCGCATTCCGGGAGTGGCTCGCGCTCGGCCGGGACGCCGTCGACCACGTCCGCGCGATCCTCGAACCGGACTACCCCGAGGTCGCCATGGACTACGCCCAGCCGTGGCTGAAGCTCCATGAAGACGGCGCCGGCAGTGTCCAGTTCACGTTGAATGTGGTCGCCGCCGTTTACCGCAACAGGGACGTCCGGGTCGTCGCGGAGCGCACGGACTTCAGCCCCGAGCAGCTCCTGGACGAGAACGGCACCGTCTGCCTGGTCGCCTCGCCGTCGAACGCGGCGCGGTACGGTCCCCTGTTCACCTCGATCATCGCCTCGATCATCCACGCAGCAGAGGACCGGTTCGAGAAGACCGGCAAGCCGCTGGCCAAGGCCCTGGGCTGCTTCATCGACGAGGCCGGCAACGTCCTGCGGTACCCAAGCTGC
>NZ_BNEA01000009.1 GCF_016860525.1 Streptomyces rubradiris | reverse complement strand
CGGGGCGAACTGCTCGGCCGATGCCTTGTAACCGATCTTCAGTCCCATGCCCCCATTAATAGGCCGCGCCGGAAGCGATCCCCATCCCCCGGCCTGACGGTTGGCGGTGCGAACACGCCGCACCAGCGGGTTCGGCATGAGCGTCCAACGAGTCCGTGCAAGGCGGCTGTTGAGACGCTTAGCAAGGTGAGGGATGTCCGGCCGGTTCGGTCCGGTTCTACGGTGGCTGGCGAGTAGCGCGGAATCGGGCCGTACGAGAGAAGTGAGTTTCATGAGCGTGAAACAATCCGAACGGATACTGTCCAACTTTCTCGCCTATCTCGACGGGCTGCGCGAGCGCGGAGCCGTGCACTTCGACGACAAGATCAAGGCGTGGCACGTACTCGATTACCACGACGTCCTGCAGGTGCTGACCGACTCGGCGGCCTTCTCGTCCGACGTCGCCCCGCTGGCTCCCAAGCAGGAAGACTTCGATCTGTTCAAGAAGGGCAACTTCGGGGCGGACGATCCGGTGCACCGGCGGCTGCGCGGCCTGGTCAGCCGCGCGTTCACCCCGAAGATGATCGCCGGACTTGAACCCCGGATCACCGAGGTGACCTTGCAGCTGCTCGACGACGCGGACGCCGGCGGCGACCAGTGGGACCTGATCGAGCAGCTGGGCTACCCGCTGCCGTTCATCGTCATCGCCGAGATGCTCGGCATCCCGGTCAGCGACCGCGCGTTCGTCCGGCGGCTGTCCGACACCTTCTTCGAGGTGCACAACGTCGATCCGGAACAGTCGCTGGATTCCCTCGGGGAGAGCGCGGTGAACAATGTCGCGCCGCTGCTGCGCGAGTTGAACACCCACCTGCTGGAGTTCGTCCGCCGCCGCCGCAAGAACCCGGGCGACGACCTCACCAGCAAGCTTCTGGAGGTCGAGGTCGACGGTGTGCGGCTGGACGACGAGGAGACCGTCGGCTTCCTCGGCCTGCTGCTGCTCGCCGGCCACGTCACCGCGACCTCCACCCTGGGCAACACGGTTCTCGCGTTGCACGAGAACCCCGAGGTGTGGACGCAGCTGCGGGCCGATCCCGCGCTGATTCCGGCCGCGGTCGAGGAGTCGATGCGCTACCGGCCTCCGTTCCCCCGTCTCGGGCGGCAGGCGACGAAGGACGTCGAGATCGGCGGGCAGAAGATCCCGGCCGGCGCCTTCGTCCTGGCGTGGCTGACCACCGCGAACCGCGATGACCGCGTCTTCGCCGACCCGGACCGGTTCGACATCCACCGGGCCCCCAACCCGCACCTGACGTTCGGCAAGGGCATGCACTTCTGCCTCGGCGCGCCGCTGGCGCGGCTCGAGGTGGGGATCGCCCTGCGCCTTCTGATGGAGCGGTACAGCGACATCCGCGTACGCGACGACCTACCGGTCAACCTGCGCAACCCCTGGGCGATGATCGGCGTCAACCAGCTGCCCATCGAGGTCCGCAAGGGCTGACGGACCGAAGCACGGGCCCAGCGGTGGAGCAGCCGAAGTGTGCTGCCCACCTGCTGGGCCTTTTTCTCGTTCAGCGGCCCCCACAGCCCGCGGACGGGCGCCCTTTCAGCGTGGGGTGAACCATGGCCTTGTGACGGAGAAGACCGTCACGGCCGATCCGTTCGAGGTGGTGTCCGGCGAATATCCCGTGCTCTGCAACGGCGAGGGCCAGTTCTCGCTCCGGCCCGGCTTCGCCGATGTGCCCCCAGGCCGGGGCGTGGCCGCCGGCCCCGGCACGCGGCAGGCGTGCCTGGTCCTCATCAGGCAGTGGCGCCGGCCGGTTTCCGGCCGGCCCCGGCGCCACCGTCCAGCTCGGCTCCGGCGATCAGCTGCCGGAGCCGAGCGCCCGCTTGATCAGACTGTCGACGTCCATGATGTCGATGAGCTCGTCGGCGGCCGCCTCCGGCCCGGGGCCCTCGTCCGATGCCCTGGCCCCGCCCGCCTCGGCGTCGGCCAGGCCGAGCAGCGTCTCCAGGACACCGGCCTCCTTGAGGCGCTGGTAGGGCACCGAGGCCAGGATCCGCCGTACGTCCTCCTCGCGGACATCCGCGTCGTCCTCGGCCTCGAGCAGTTCCGAGCGCAGGTATGCGACCACCGCCTGCGGGGTCGGACAGTCGAAGATCAGTGTGGCCGGCAGCCTCAGCCCGGTGGCGGTGATCAGGCTGTTGCGGAAGTTGACGGCCGCCAGCGAGTCGAAACCGGCCTCCTGGAACGCCTGGGCCGCGCCGATCCCGTCGGCACCACCGTGACCGAGGACCATGGACGCCTGGCTGCGCACCAGCCGGAGCAGGATCCGGTCCTGTTCGGCCCCGACCGCGCGCAGCGACGTCATCAGCGACGACGCGCTCTCGGCAAAGTCGTCGGAGGGCTGTGCCGCCTCGATCGCCGCCGCGGCCTCCGGCAGGTCGTCGAAGAGCGGGCTGGTGCGGGCCGACGTGAACGGCACGATGAAGGCGCTCCAGTCCATGTCGGCGATGACCACCGATTCCGTGGCGGCCTGGACCGCCTGGTCCAGCGCGGCTGTCGCCGTGTCGGGTGTCATCGGGATGACGCCGCGCCGCCGGAGCTGGGCCAGCGTCTCCTCGTCCATTCCCGCGCCGCCCGCGGTCAGCGCACCCCAGGCGATCGCCTGCGCCGGGACGCCGTCCGCCCGCAGACGCCGCACCAGCGCGTCGAGGACCGCGTTCGCCGCGCCGTAGGCGGCTTGACCGCCACCGCCCCAGATGCCGGCGATCGAGGAGAAGACGATGAACGCGTCGAGCGGAAGGTCCGCCGTCAGCTCGCTGAGCCAGACCGCGGTGTTCACCTTGGCCCGGAAGACCTCCGTGACCTCCGCGTCACCGGTCTCGTCGATCAAGCTGGTCAGGGACAGGTCGGCGGCGTGGACGACCGCGGTCAACGGGCGGCCCGGAGCGTGGACCAGGCCGGCGAGCGCGTCCCGGTCGGCGTCCGCGCACGACTCGACGACGGTGCCCTTGTCCAGCTTCGCCACCTCGTCGCGCAGTGACTCGACCCGCTCGCCGGGCTCGCGCCCGCTGGTCGTGACCACCAATCGCTCGGCGCCTGCCCGCGCCAGCCACAGCGAGGCGTAGCGTCCGAGGCCCTCCGCACCGCCGGTGACCAGGACCGTCCCGTGCGGCCGCCACTGCCGTTCGCCCCCGGTCCCGGCCGGATGGGGGGCACGCCGCAGGCGCCGGACATGGACGCCGGTCCGTCGGATCGCCACCTGGTCCTCACCGGACACGCCGGTCAGCACGCCGAGCAGGTGCCGGACGGCACGGCCGTCCGGTTCGGCGGGCAGATCGATCAAACCGCCCCACTGGTTCAGGCGTTCGAGCGCGGCCGCCCGGCCGAGTCCCCACACCGCCGCCTGGGCCACGTGGGCCGGCCCGGCGACGGCGTCGCGGACACCGACGCTGACCGCGCCCTGGGTCAGGCACCACAGGGGCGCGGTGGCACCGGCCGCGGCGAGCGCCTGGATCAGGGTCAGGGTGGAGGTGGTGAGCGCCGCGGCATCCGGCCGGTGGCTCTCCATCCGGTCCGGGAGCGCGAGCAGGGACAGGATGCCGGCGATCCCGTCGTCGGTGAGGAAACCGCCCAGCCTGCGGGCGAGTTCGTCCCTGGACAGGCCGGTTTCCACCGCGCAGGGCACGACGTCGAGGCCGTTGGCCCGCAGCTGGTCGAGCAGACCGTCGCGCAAGACGTCCGCCGGTCTCCGGCCGTGATGACGAGCCAGCGGCCGGCGGCACGCCAGGGCCTCGCGCGGGGGCGAGGCCAGCCGATCGCGTACCGGAGTCGCTCCGAGACCGACCAGTTCTCGCGTGCCTTGCGCCAGTCGGCGAGGGCCGTGCAGTACCGCGTCCAGGGCCTGGCTCTGGTGGGCGGACAGTTTGAGCATGGTGGCCAGAGCCGCCGGATCGGCGTCGTCGATGGCGTTCCAGAAAGCCGGCATCCGTCGCCCGGCCGGCCGGTTGGTCGTTGTCCGCGGCGGCTTCGGCCAGCCAGAAGTGCTGGCGGTCGAAGGCGTAGGTGGGCAACTCGACCGTGTGCCGGGACGGTGCGCCGGCAGTGTCGGCGCTCCAGTCGAGCGGCACACCGCCGGCGAAGAGCCGCGCGGCCGCGGCGAGGAAGGATGCCGGACCGTCGGCGCCCCGGCGCAGCGTGCCGGAGACGATCGGTCGCCGGCGCCGCGCAGCGGGCCGTCCGGGTCGTCGATGACGTCGGTCATCGGCTGCACCAGACCGGATGCCCGCTGACTTCCAGGAACACTCCGAAGCCCTCGGTCAGCAGACTCGCCACGGGCCGGCCGAAGCCGACTGGCCGCCGCAGGTTCTGGTACCAGTAGTCCGCGTCGAGGCAATGGCCGTCATCGACCCAGCCACCGGTCACCGTCGAGTAGAACGGTATGCGCGGAGGCCGGGTGTCGATCCCGCTCAGCGCCGTCGCCAGGACGTCCCTGATGCGTTCGACGTGGTGGGTGTGCGAGGCGTAGTCCACCGGCACCGGGCGGGTCCGTACGCCGTCCCGGGTCAAGGACTCCAGTGCCTCCGCCAACGACTCCTCGTCACCGGCGACGACCACCGAGGACGGGCTGTTCACCACGGCCACCTCGAGCCGGCCGGCCCAGGCCGCCAGCCGGTCGTTGGCCTCGTCCGCGCCGAGCATCACCGACGCCATGCCGCCCCGGCCGGACAGTGTGGTCGCGATCGCCTGGCTGCGCACCGCGACGATGCGGGCGGCGTCGGCCAGCGACAGGACACCGGCGACGCACGCCGCCGCGATCTCCCCCTGGGAATGGCCCACCACCGCGTCGGGCCGCACGCCCAGCGACTCCCAGAGCGCGGCCAGGCCGACCATCATCGCGAAACTCGCCGGCTGGACGACGTCCACGCGGCCGAGGGTCTGTTCGTCCGCCTCGCCGCGCAGGACATCGGTCAGCGACCAGTCCACCCAGGGTCGCAGTGCCCGCGCGCACTCGTCGATCCGTGCCCGGAAGACCGCGGAAACCCTCCAGCAGCGTGCGCCCCATGCCCGCCCATTGCGCTCCCTGGCCCGGGAAGACGAGAACCAGTCGGCCGGGTGCTCCGGAGCCGGTCACGCTGCCCGTGGTCAGGTTGGGCGTCACCTCGCCGCGGGCGAGCGCGGCGAGGCCGGTCAGCGCCTCGTCCCGCGAGCCGGCCAGCACGACCGCTCGCTCCGGCAGCGTCGCCCGGCCACGCACCAGCGCGTCCGCCACCGCCGGCAGCGTCGGTTCGCCGCTCTGAGCGGGGCTGTCCAGAAACATTCGCAGCCGGGTGGCCTGCGCGCCGAGTGACCGGGCGCTCTTGGCGGACACCACCAGCGGCACGATGTTCGTCGCGAGCGCCTTCAACGGCTCCGGGTCCTCGGAGGGGGCGGTCGCGGCCTCCTCGGCCGGGGCCTGCTCGAGGATCAGGTGCGCGTTGGTTCCGCTGGCACCGAACGCGGAGACGCCGGCCCGCCGGGGCCGGCCGGTCCGCGGCCACTCCCGCGGCTCGGTCAGCAGGGCGAGGGTGCCTGCCGACCAGTCCACCTGTCCGGTCGGTTCCTCGACATGGATGGTCGGCGGCAGCACACGGTGCCGCAGCGCCTCGACCATCTTGATCACGCCGGCCACACCGGCGGCCGCCTGGGTGTGCCCGATGTTGGATTTCAAGGACCCGAGCCACAGCGGCTGCCCTGCATCCCGGGCCTCCCCGTACGTGGCAAGCAGTGCCCCCGCCTCGATCGGGTCGCCGAGCACCGTGCCGGTCCCGTGGGCCTCCACCGCGTCGACGTCGGCGGGACCTATGCCGGCCGAGGCGAGTGCCCGCCGGATCACCCTTTGCTGGGCCGCCCCGTTCGGCGCGGTCAGCCCGTTGGACACACCGTCGGAGTTGACCGCCGACCCGCGAATCGTGGCCAGCACACGGTGACCGCGCTGCCGGGCCACCGAGAGCCGCTCCAGAAGCACGACGCCGGCGCCCTCGGACCAGCCGGTGCCGTCCGCGGTGGACGAGAACGTCTTGCACCGGCCGTCGGCGGAGAGCCCGCGCTGGCTGGAGAACTCGACGAACGCCTCCGGGCTGGCCATCACCGTGGCCCCGCCCGCCAGCGCCATCGTGCACTCGCCGTGCCGGAGGGCCTGCGCGGCCTGGTGGATGGCGACCAGCGAGGACGAGCACGCGGTGTCCAGGGTCACCGCCGGCCCCTCGAAGCCGAAGACGTACGCGATCCGGCCCGAGGCGACGCTCGGCGACGTGCCGGTCATGACGTATCCACGGACCTCCTCGGGAATCCGGTTCAGCCTGGTCGCGTAGTCGTGGTGCACGATCCCGGTGAACACACCGATCTCTTCGCCCCGGGCGGACAGCGGGTCGATGCCGGCCCGCTCCATGGCCTCCCAGGACGCCTCCAGGAGCAGCCGTTGCTGCGGGTCCATGGCCAGTGCCTCGCGCGGGGAGATCCCGAACAGCCCAGGGTCGAACTGGGCGGCGTCGTAGAGGAAGCCGCCCGATCGGGTGTAGGTGGTCCCGGGGTGCGCGGGATCCGGGTGGTAGAGCCCGTCGGTGTCCCAGCCCCGGTCGGTGGGGAAGCCGGAGATCGCGTCGCGTCGCTCGATGACCAGGCGCCACAGGTCGTCCGGGCTCTCCACGCCGCCGGGCAGCCGCACGCCCATGCCGATGATCGCGATGGGCTCGTCGGGGTCGGCCGGGGACACCGGAGCCCGATCGGTCACCTCGGCCACCTCGCCCGCCACCTCGTCGGCCACGTGCGCCGCGAGGACCTTCGGCGTCGGGTGGTCGAAGACCGCCGTCACGGGCAGGTCGACGCCCGTGAGGTCACGCAGCCGGTTACGCAGCCGTACTCCGCCCAGCGAATCGAAGCCCAGGCTCCTGAACGACTGGTCGTCGTCCATCGCGTCGAGATCGGCCGGCTGATAGCCCAGCACGACCGCCACCGACTCCCGGACCACCTCGAGCGCGGCCCGCCGGCGTTCGTTCCGGGACCGGTTCGCCAACCGGGCGGCGACGCTCTCCTGAACGTCCTCCCGGCCGTCGGCCGGCCCGGCCTCGGCCGCGGGGACCGCGTCCCCGAGCGCCGCCTGGTCGAGCCAGTACCGCCGGCTCTGGAACGCGTAGGTGGGCAGTTCGGTGGCCAGGGCCGAGGCGGATCCGGCCGGCCGGCCGACGACCGCGGGCCAGTCCAGGGCCACGCCGCGGACGTGCAGTTCGCCCAGGGCCGCCATCACGTCGGCGACTTCTGCGCCGTCCGCGCGCAGCGTCGCGATGCAGGACGCCGCCGACAACTCCAGGCTCTCCGACGCCATCGTGGTGAGCGCACCCCCCGGCCCGAGCTCCAGGAAGGTCGTCACGCCCTGATCGCGCAGCGATCTGACCGCATCCCCGAACCGGACCGTGGCCTGCACCTGCTCGACCCAGTAGTCGGCGGTGGCCAATCGCTGTCCGGTGTCCGGCCGGCCGGTGACCGTGGACACGACGGGCACCCGGCCCGGCCGGTAGGTCAGCGACTCGGCGACCTCCCGGAACTCGGCGAGCATCGGTCGCATCAACGGTGAGTGGAAGGCATGACTCACCGGCAGCCGGCGGGTCTTGTGGCCGAAGCGGGCGAGCTCGCCCGCCACCCACAGCACGGCTGCCTCGGCACCGGACAGCACCAGCGACCGGGCGCTGTTGACCGCCGCGACGTGGACGACGTCGGGTGCCTCCACCAGTTCCGGTGCCACTTCGGCCTCGCTCGCCTGGACAGCGACCATGGCTCCGCCGGCCGGTAGCGCCTGCATCAGCCGGGCCCGCGTGGCGACCAGCTTTCCCGCGTCGGCCAGGTCGAGCACCCCGCTGACGTGCGCGGCGGTGATCTCTCCGATGGAGTGGCCGACGACCAGGTCCGGGCGCAGTCCCCATGACTCGTAGAGCCGATACAGGGCGGTTTCCAGAGCGAACAGGCCGGCCTGGGTGTAGATCGTCTGATCGATCAGCCGGCCGTCCTGCGCGCCCGGGGCGGCGAAGACGACGTCGGACAGCGGCGCCGTGGCATGACCGGCCCAGTGGGTCTCGACGGCGCGGCAGGCGTCGGTGAACGCCTCGGCGAAGACCGGGAACCTGGCCGCGAGTTCCCGGCCCATGCCGGGCCACTGGCTGCCCTGTCCGGTGAACAGGAAGGCCAGCTTGCCGTCGACCGGGGCGCCGCCGATGGCCGGAGCGGCACCCTTGGCCAGACCGCGCAGATCGCCGACCAACTCGTCACGATGCCGCACCACCAGGACCGCCCGCCGGTCGAGCTGCGCCCGGCCGGTGGCCAGCGCGAGGGCGATGTCGGCAGGCTCCAGCTCCGGCCGCGATGCCACGAAGTCCGCCAGCCGGCCGGCCTGGGCCCGCAGCGCGGCGGGGGTGCGACCGGAGACCGGAACCGGCACGCAGCCCTCGTCCGAGGGCCGGTCCAGGGCGGGATCCCCGGTCATCATCTCGTCGGCGTCATGCTCGGCGCTCTCCTCACCGGCCTCTTCCAGGATGACGTGAGCATTGGTCCCGCCGATACCGAACGACGACACACCAGCCCGGCGCGGCTGTCCGGCACGAGGCCAGTCGCGGCGTTCGGTGAGCAGCCGGACCGCGCCCGCCGACCAGTCCACGTGGGTCGACGGCCGGTCGACGTGCAGCGTCCTCGGCAGGACGCCGTGCCGCATCGCCATGACCATCTTGATCACGCCCGCGACGCCGGCCGCGGCCTGGGTGTGGCCGATGTTCGACTTCACCGACCCGAGCCAGAGCGGTCGGTCGGCCGGCCGGTCCCGGCCGTAGGTCTCCAGCAGCGCCTGCGCCTCGATCGGGTCGCCGAGCGTGGTCCCGGTGCCGTGGCCCTCGACGGAGTCGACCTCATCGCCCCGCAGTCCGGCCGCGGCGAGCGCCTTGCGGATCACGCGCTGCTGCGACGGGCCGTTCGGCGCGGTGAGGCCGTTGGAGGCGCCGTCGGAGTTCACCGCCGTTCCGCGGACCAGGGCCAGCACCCGGTGGCCCTGCTCACGGGCCCGGGACAGCGGCTCGACCAGAAGGAGTCCGACCCCCTCCGACCAGCCGGTGCCGTCGGCCGTGTCGGCGAACGCCTTGCAGCGGCCGTCGGGGGCGAGCCCCCGCTGCCGGGAGAACTCGATGAAGGTCTCCACCGTGCCCATCACCATCACGCCGCCCGCCAGCGCCATCGAGCACTCGCCGTTGCGGATGGCCTGCACGGCCAGGTGCAGGGCTACCAGTGAGGACGAGCAGGCGGTGTCCACGGTGATCGCCGGGCCCTCCAGGCCCAGGTGGTAGGCCACCCTTCCGGACAGGACGCTGCCCGAGCTGCCGGTCAGGCGGAAACCCTCGACGCCGGACGCGTGGTGCGTGCGTACGGTCCAGTCATGGCTGTTCACCCCGACGAAGACGCCCACATCCTGGGCGTGCAGGCTGTGCGGGTCGATGCCTGCGCGTTCGAGCAGCTCCCACGAGGTCTCCATGACCAGTCGCTGCTGCGGGTCCATCGCCAACGCCTCTTGCGGGGAGATACCGAAGAAGCCGGCGTCGAAGGCGCCCGGGTCGTCGAGGAAGGCGCCGTGGCGGACGTAGGTGGTGCCGGGGTGGTCCGGGTCGGGATCGAACAGCCGGTCGGTGTCCCAGCCGCGGTCGGTGGGGAACTCGGTGACCGTGTCGGTCTCCGCGGACAGGATCCGCCACAGGTCTTCGGGGCTGTGTACGCCACCGGGGAACCGGCAGGCCATCGCGACGATGGCGATCGGTTCCCCGGCCGTCGCCCTCGGCTCCGCGGCCGTCGCCCTCGGCTGCGCGGTGGCCGGCTGGGCCTGCGCGTCGTCGAGGAGCTTGGCCTGCAGGTGGGCCGCCAGCGACCTCGGTCGCGGAAAGTCGAAGATCATCGAGGGGGGCAGGGACAGCCCGGTCGCGGTGGCGAGCCGGTTGCGCAGTTCGAGCGCGGTGAGCGAGTCGAAGCCCGAGTCCTTGAACGTCCGGTCGAGCCGGATCGCGTCGGTGCTCGCGTGGCCAAGGACGAGGGAGCACTGCCGGCGGATCAGGTCGACCAGGGCGTCGAACTGCTCGGCCGGGGGCAGCGCGCTGATCCGGCCGGAGGGGGAGGCCGGCGCCGCCGGAGCCGGCCGTGCGTTCGTGGTCGCCCGGCCGATCGGCCGTTTGCCCCGGACCAGGCTCCGCAGGACGGGCGGCACCCGCGACTGATCGGCCGCCCGGAGCGCGGCCAGGTCGAACCCGGCGGCGACGAGCGCCGCGTCCGGGCCGTCACCGGCGCGCAGGCACTGGTCGAGCAACGCCATCCCGTCGCCGTCCGACAGGGCGACCATGCCGATGTCCCGGTTCCGCCGGTGGTCGGCGTGGCCGAGGTGGCGGGTCAGGCCACTGGCCCGGTCCCAGTAACCCCAGGCGATCGAGACCGCCGCCAGGCCGGCGTGCCGCCGTTCCCGCGCCACGGCGTCCAGTGCCGCGTTGGCCGCGGTGTAGTTTCCCTGCCCCGGGTTGCCGAGCACGCCCGCGGCCGAGGAGTAGAGAACGAAGGCGGCGAGACCGAGGTCACGGGTGAGGTCGTCCAGGTGGCGGGCCGCATCCACCTTCGCCCCGAACACGGCGTCGACGCGGTGCGGGTCGAGCTCGGTGATGACCGCGTCGTCCAGTACCCCGGCGGTGTGCACGACCGCGGTCAGCGGGTGGTTCTCTTCGACCATGGCCAGCAGCGCCACCACCTGCTCGCGGTCCGCCACATCGGCGGCCACGAGCCGAACGGTCGCGCCGAGCCCGACCAGTTCGTCGTGCAGCGCCGCGGCGCCGTCGGCCTCGGGGCCGCGGCGGCCGGCCAGGATCAGATGGCGGACACCGTGCTCGGTGACGAGGTGCCGCGCGGTCACCGCCGCGAGCGTTCCCGTACCACCGGTGATCAGCACGGTGCCGTCGGGATCGAGCGGTCGGGCCTGCGATGACGAAGCGGCCGGGTGCAGCCGGTCGAGCCGTGGCACCTGTGCCCGGCCGTCCCGGAGCCGGAGCTGCGGTTCGCCGCTCAGGGCCGCCGCGATCACAGCATTCGTCGCACCGGCCGCGTCGTCCACCGCCACCAGGACGAACCGGCCCGGGTGCTCCGACTGGGCCGACCGCACCAGGCCCCGCACGGCGCTGGTGACGACGTCTTCCCCGTCCGGCGTGACGATCACCAGTCGGTCGTCGTCCCCGGCCGGCCGGGCGAGGAACGCCTGTAGCAGTTCGAGTTCCGCGACGACCGCGCCCCGAGGGTCCCCGGCGGAGATGTCGACCTCGTGGATCAGCACAGTCGCCGGCGCGCCGACGAGGTCGGTGGCGTCGGTGATGTAGCGGGCGGCAGAGCCGGCCGCCGAGGAGTTTGGCGGTAGCGGGTGGTCGACCCAGTCGATGCGGAAGAGGCCCGCGCAGGAAGCAGCGGGCTGCGCCTGCTCCCGCTGCTCGGTGACCAGTTCAGCCACCTCCAGCACCCGCTGCCCGGCCGGATCCGTCAACTCGATGTGCCAGGCCGGACGGGTCGGCGCGGACGCCGAGCGGACGTCAATCCCGGTGGCTCCGGACGCCAGCAGCTGGACGCCTCGCCAGGTCTTCGGCCGCTCATCCGGGGAGACAACGGCGCGGACCGCCGCGTCGAGCAGAGCCGGATGAATGCCGTAGCGGTGCGCGTCGGGCTGCTCGGCGTCATCGAGCGCGACCTCGGCCGCGGGGCCGAGGGAGAACTCGCCGGGTGGGCCGGCCGACGGTGTCACCGTGCCGGTGGCGTGACGTGTCCATTCCTGCGTCACGGCCGCTCCGGGCGGCCCCGAGTAGACCGTGATCGGCCGCCGGCGAGAAGCGTCCGGCCGCCCCACGACGATCCGTATGTCGCGGCCGCCGTGGCGGGGCAGCACGACGGCCGGATCGATGGTCAGCTCCTCGACGACCGGGGCGTCGGCCTCTCCGCCTGCCCACAGTGCCAGCTCCACCAGTACCGCCTCCGGTACCCGGACCGGGGCGCCGTCGGACCCGTCGGTGGCCTCGGTGCCGGCCGCCCACGCGAGCGTCGACGCGGACCATCGGCCGGTCGCGACCAGGCCACCGGATTCGGGGAGCCGGACGAGCGCACCGAGCAGCGGGTGGCCGGCGTCGTCCAGGCCCATGCCCGACGCGCCGGCGCTCGGCACCGGACGGCGCCAGAAGTGCTGGCGCTCGAACGGGTACGTCGGCAGGTCGACCCACGCGGCCCGGGCGACGTCGTCGGCGAGCAGGCCGCGCCAGTCCACCGGGACGCCGTGGACGAACAGCTCGGCCATCGATCGCACCAGACGGCCGAGCCCGCCGTCGTCCCGGCGCAACGAACCGACGACGACCGCTTCCGCGGGCGCGTGGTGTACGGCCTCAGCGACCGGCTGGACCAGCACCGGGTGGGGGCTGACCTCGACGAACGCGCCGAATCCCTGCTCCAGCAGGCGGTCGATCGTGGGACCGAAACGGACCTGTTGCCGCAGGTTGCGGTACCAGTAGCCGCCATCCAGCGCTCCGGTGGCCCGGCCCTCGGTCACGGTCGAGTGGAAGGGCACCGTGGGCTCGGCGGGCGACAGATCGGCCAGAGCCACCGCCAGGTGGTCCCGGACGGCCTCGACCTGGTCGCTGTGCGATGCGTAGTCGACTGCCACCCGCCGTACGTCGACACCGGACTCGGCCAGTTCGCTCAACGCGTCCGCCAGCGCCTCCGGGTCACCGGAGAGCACCACCGAGGACGGACCGTTCACCGCGGCGACCTGGACCCGGCCGTCCCTTTCCGCCAGCCAGGCCGCCGCGGCGGAGGCGTCGAGGCGCACCGACGCCATGCCTCCTCGGCCGGACAGGGTCCCGGCGATCGCCTGGCTGCGGACCACGACGACCCGCATGGCGTCGCGCAGGGAGAGCGCCCCGGCGACGTATGCCGCGGCGATCTCACCCTGCGAGTGGCCCACGACCGCGTCGGGCCGGACTCCCGCCGACGCCCACAGCGCGGCCAGCCCGGCCATCATCGCGAAGCTCGCCACCTGGATGACGTCGACGCGTTCCAGCAGTTCCTGGTCGGCCTCGCCGCGCAGCACGTCGATCAGCGACCAGTCCGCCCATTCGGTCAGCAGCCGAGCGCACTCCTGGACGACCCCGGCGAACGCGGGGGAGGTATCGAGCAGCTCACGGCCCATCCCGGCCCACTGCGCGCCCTGCCCGGGAAAGATCAGCACGACGCCGGACGACGCGTCAGAGGTGGCGCTGTCGCGCACCACGAGGGGACTGGCCTCGTCGCGGGCCAGTGCGCGCAGGCCGGCCAGCGCCTCGTCCCGGGAGCCGGCCAGTACGACCGCGCGCTCGTCCATGGTTGCTCGTCGAGTGGCCAGCGCCACGGCGATGTCGGCCCAGGACGAGTCGTCGGCGGTCTGGATGAGCGGGACGAGCCGGTCCGCCAGCCGGTTGAGCGCCCGCGTTCCGCGGGCCGACAGGACCAGAGGCACGATCCGGGGCGCCGATGGCGCCGGTGGCGCCGGCCGCCGGACGGCCGGCTGCCGGGGTGCTTCCTCCACGATCACGTGGGCGTTCGTTCCGCTCAGGCCGAAGCCGGAGATTCCCGCGCGACGCGGACGGCCGAGGTCCGGCCAGGTCCTGTTCTCCGTCAGCAGCGCGACCGCGCCCGACGACCAGTCGACGCGTGAGGTGGGCTCGTCCACGTTGAGTGTCGCCGGCAGCACACCGTGCCGAAGCGCCTGGATCATCTTGATCACGCCGGCGACACCGGCCGCGGCCTGGGTGTGGCCGACGTTCGATTTGAGCGATCCCAGCCACAGGGGCTGGCCGGCGTCGCGGTCCCGGCCGTAGGTGGCCAGCAACGCCTCGGCCTCGATCGGGTCGCCCAGAACGGTCCCGGTCCCGTGCCCCTCCACCGCGTCGATGTCCGCCGGGCCCAGGCCGGCCGACGTCAGTGCCTGCCGGATGACCCGTTGCTGCGCCTCACCACTCGGTGCGGTGAGGCCGTTCGACGCGCCGTCGGAGTTCACCGAGGAGCCGCGCAGCACCGCCAGGATCCGGTGCCCGTTGCGGCGGGCATCGCCGAGGCGTTCCAGGACCAGCATCCCGGCCCCCTCTGCCCACGCGGTGCCGTCGGCGGCCGAGGCATAGGATTTGCACCGGCCGTCAGCGGCCAGTGCGCGCTGCCGGGAGAACTCGACGAATGACTGGGGGGTGGCCATCACCGTGGCACCACCGGCCAAGGCCAGGGAGCACTCGCCGCGGCGCAGCGCGTGGGCGGCCAGATGCAGCGCGACCAGTGAGGACGAGCACGCCGTGTCCACGGTGATCGCCGGTCCCCGCAGGCCGAGCAGATAGGAGATCCGGCCCGACGCGACGCTGCCCGCGGTTCCGGTCGTCTGGAAGGCCTCGAGCTCCTCGGGCACCGGACCGCCGGTGCCGTAGCCCTGCTCCATCAGGCCGGCGAAGACCCCGGCGTCGGTGCCCCGCAACGACGACGCGTCGATTCCCGCGTGCTCCAGCGCCTCCCACGCGGTCTCCAGCAGCAGCCGCTGCTGCGGGTCCATCGCGAGTGCCTCGCGCGGGGAGATCCCGAAGAAGTCGGCGTCGAACTCGGCCGCGCCGTCGAGGAACCCGCCCCGGTCGACATACGAGGTCCCGGCCCGGCCCGGGTCGGCGTCGAACAGCCGCTCCAGGTCCCAGCCGCGGTCGGCCGGAAACGGCCCTGACGCATCCCGGCCCTCGCTGACCAGACGCCACAGCTCGTCCGGCCCGGTGATCCCGCCCGGCAGGCGGCAGGCCATCCCGACGATCACCACCGGCTCGTCGGGGTCGGACGGTTTGCCGGCGGCGGTGTCGGCAGCGGTGTCACCGACCAGTTCGGCGTGCAGGTACGCGGCCAGCGCACGCGGCGTCGGATGGTCGAACACCGCTGCGGTCGGCAGCTTCAGACCGGTCCTGGCCATCAGCCGGGTACGCAGTTCGATGAGTGCGACCGAGTTGTACCCGAGGTCCCGGAACGCCCGGTCCACCGGGACGGCGACGGTGTCGGGCTGGTTGAGCGACGCCGCGGACTCGTCCCGGACCAGGGCCTGGAGCAGCGTGTGCTGCGCGTGCCGGTCCAGGCGGGCCAGTTCTGCCCGCAGAGCGGAGGAGGTGTCCTCGAGTCCGTCCTGGACGAGCGGCTTTGGGAAGAGGGCACGCAGCAGGGCGGGCACGCCGGCCCCCGGCTCCGGCCGGCGCGCACGCAGGGCGAACAACGGCGTCGGGTCCGATGTGGCAAGGAGCGTGTCGAGCGCGAACAGCCCGTCACGCAACCAGGGCGAACCCGGCGTGTCCCCGGCCGGTTCGCACCAGGTCAGGACCGAGCCGGCCAGACCGCGCCGTCGGCGGTCGTGGACCACGGCGCCCATCATGGCCGCCGAGACCGCCCGGCCGGGGTCTGCCGCCCCGGTGACCTCGTACGAGTCCGCGATCGTGATGAACGAGGTCCGGGCAAAGTCCGCTGCGGTGCTCAGCTTCGCGGCCAGCTCGGGGTCGCCGTCGGCGAGGATCACCGCGGCGGGGCCCGCCGCGATCGCCGGCTCCCACTCGGCGGCGTCCTCGCCGGCGATCAGCAGCAGCCGCTCGTTCGGGAGGACGGAGGCCAGGTGGCGTGCCACCGCGGCGCCGCGCACGGTGTGCGCACCCGTCAGCACCACGACGCCGTCGGAGCCGGACCATGAATCGCGTATCGACCGGTCCGGGACCGCCTGACGGGTCAGCCGGGCCACCAGGAGCTCGCCGGACCGCAGAGCCCAGCGCGGCTCGTCACGCAGGGTCGCGTACGGCACGGCGTCGACCGGCGATGCGCCGTCCAGGTCGACCAGGATGGCCCGGCTCCCCAGCACCTGGCCCGCCGCGGCCGCCAGCATGGCCTGAGCCGGATCGGCCGGATCGTCCCGCGCCGAGACCGCCACTGCCCGCCGGGTCACGAGGACCAGCTGCCCCGATCCGGCTCGCGCGGCCCACGCCGTCAGCTCCTCGACCAGCTGTTCGATCCCGGCGCGGCGCGCCGCCCAGGTGCCCGGCATGTCGGGCGCCAGCAGCACCGTCATCTCGGCGGCGCCGGCCGTGGCCAGATCGGCGTAGCAGGAGGACGAGCCCGCGGCCGCGGCGAGGCCCGCCGCGGCCGAGCCGACGAACGCCCAGGTCGTCGGCGCGGGGCCGGCGGTGCCGCGGGCCGCGCGGGCACCCACTCCAGGCGCAGCACTCCGTCGTGCACCCCGCTTGCCGTGCATCGCAGTACGGCGGGCTGATCGGCCAGCAGGCGCCGCTGGATCTTCCCCGACGCAGTCCGCGGAACGCCGGCCACCTCATAGACCTCTTCGGGAAGCTTGAACGTGGACAGCTCCCGGCGGCACCGTTCGATCACGGCGTCGGCCCTCGACGCCTGACGGGCCGGCGACCACGTAGGCGACGGGCACCTCGCCCAGCACCTCGTGCGGCCGGCCGGCCACGCCGACGTCGGCGATCCCCGGAACGGCGCGGATAACCGCCTCGATCTCCTCCGGATGGACGTTCTCCCCGCCCCGACGATCAGATCGTTGATTCCGGCCGCTGATGGTTGAAGTACCGGCGGCGTCCCGGCGGGCGAGGTCACCCGTGCGATACCAGCCGTCCTGGAACGCGGCAGCGGTCGCCTCCGGTTTGTTGTGGTAGCCGGCGTCACGTTCGGGCCGCGCACACCACACCTCGCCCTCGGCGCCGGCCGGCACGTCGCGGCCGGTCTCCGGGTCGACGATGCGGACATCCACGCCGGGCACCGAAGCCCGCACTACCCGTCGACGCGGACGCCTCCGGCGGGTTCATGTGATCGCCCCGCACGTCTCGGTGCTGCCGTACGCATCGACCAGCGGCACCCCGAACTCCTCGCGGAACGACCGGCACAGCCCTGGGCCGGCGACCGCTCCCCCGACCAGCCCATCCGCAGGTCCGGCAGGGTGATCCGGCGCTGGCGCCGCGCCTCCAGAAGGTAGTGGTAGGTGGTCGGCACACCCGCCACGAGGTGGCCCGGGTTTCCCGGCGGCCTCCAGGAACTCGTCGCCCGAAGGGCTGTCCATGAGCCGGGCGGTCGCGCCGACCGCGGTCACCGCCAGCACGCACGCGATGTGGGAGAGGCTGTGGAACAACGGCAGCGGCCACAGCACGCGTCGTCGGCCGACAGCCCGGGATCGGCACATAGCTCGCCGCCACCGAGTACAAGCAGTTGCGCTGGCTGGACAGCACTCCCGTCGGTTCCCGGTGGTCCCCGAGTGTAGAACGTCCATGCCACGTCGTCCAGGCCGAGATCGTCCGTGCGGGTTCCGCGGGCTCGGGCCTGACGATTTCCTGGTAGGGCGTGGACCGACGCGTGCGCGGGGCGTCGCCGGTCACCAGCAGCCTGGCGCCGCGGGGCAGGGACGGCGAGCGCAGGAAGCCGGCCACGTGCACGGGGTCGGTGATGACGACGGCCGCCTCGCTGTCGGCCAGGAGATAGGTCCAGTTCGAAGTCGGTGGACGCGGGGTTGACCGGCACCCCGAATCGCGTCCGCGCGAAGGATCGCGAGGTAACTCTCCAGCATCTCCACGCTGTTGCGCAGGCAGATCATCACCCGATCGCCGCGCCGCACACCGAGTCCCGCCAGATGCCCGGCCAGCCGCCGGGTCCGCGCCTCCAGATCGGCGTACGTGACCGCCCGCTCCGCGTCCTCGAAGGCGACCTTCCCACCGAAGTTGTCCGCGTGCTCCCGCAACACCAGGGGGAGCGCTCTGATCAGCTCGGCGCGCACGGAATCACGCATCCTCTCGTGGAGCGAAACCTCATCGGGCACCAAAAAGCCTTCTGCCTACATGCGGAGGCTAGGAGCGGCCGTGCCGGCTGGGCATCCCTCAGCCTCGTGGCCTTCGCGGCAGGGTGCGGCTTGTCTGCAGGGTTCTCCGCCCTCGCAGTTGGGCGTGACGACGTCCGTCTGGTAATGTTCACAGGCCGTGACAGACCCTGTAGGAGGTGAGACCCGTGAATGTTCGTTCGATTACCCGGGTGCTCCCCCTATTGGTCACGGCAGGCGACTGATGTAGATGTCGCGGGAGCGCACCAGAGGCACTCCTGGAAGGCGACAGCCATCAACCTTAAGCATCCCACCCCAGACCCCGTGATCACGCGGGTCGCCGAAGACCAGTGGCACGCCAGCGACGGCGACTTGGTTGTCGGCAGTGGCGACACGGGGCGCAGGCCCGACGGGCGACTGTACATCAGCATCGACGCATGGCACGACACAGCCTTCGACCGGCTGGCCGCCGCCATGCTGGCGGAACTGCCGGCGCCGCTCTACACGCTGGTCGACGCCGACGACGCGGACACGATCTCGAACTGGCGGCGGGCCGGCTTCACCCCTCACCGAAGTGAGCGGCAGTACCTGCTGGTGCCCGGCGAAGCGCAGCCCGCCGTGTCGCCCCCGGCGGGGGTGACGTTGACCGGCGGCGCGGAGGAGTCCCGCGCCGAAGTCGAGGGGGTCGAAGTCGGTGTGATCCGGATTTCGCCGTCGATGCGGGACAACGGGAGGCCGCGGATCGCGCGGATTCGCTCCATCGAGGTCCGCGCCGACCAGCGCCGCCGTGGCATCGGCAGGGCGCTGCTGGTCCACGCGCTGGACGCTCTGCACACTCGCGAGTTCGGTCTCGCGACGATCGACGTCGACGAGACCGACACCGCGACGATCAGCCTGTTGGAAAGCGTCGGAGCCCGCCGTGAGAGCAACACCTTGGAGCTGACGTGGCAAAAGTAAATCGAGGTATCGAGGTTGTCGGTACCATCGTCGAGTCCCTGAAAGACGCCAAGTTCTGGGTTGAACTCGAGAACGGTCACAAGGTACTCGCACACATCAGCGGGAAGCTCCGCAAGCACTACATCAAGATCCTGCCGCAGGACACGGTGACGGTCGAGTTGAGCCCGTATGACCTGACCCGTGGCCGGATCACCTTCCGGCACCGGATGTAGCGGCCGGCGGAACACGCCAAGGCAGGAGCGGTGCTGATCCCCCCTCAGGGGGTCCGCACCGCTTCGATGGCCTCCTGGCCGGAAGTCCGCGGTGCACCTTCACCAGTCACGTTGACAGTCTTGCCCGGTGACGCCCGGACTTCCTTGCCTGGCTCATCTGCGGCTGCCTAGCGTTGCGGCCGTGACGATGCATACGGTTCAGTCCACATTGGCCACGGTCCGGCCGGGCGTCCTCGATCCCGGCGCTGCGTCGGCAGCCAGGATCGAGTCCGGCGACGAGGTTCTCTACCCCGACACCTGGACCAACTGGCAGAACCAGCTGCGGTACGGCTCGTCCCCGGCCGACCGTGCGCGGCTGCGCCAGGAGTACCCGGGCTGCCCGTTCCAGATCGTCGGCCCGGTCGAGGTGACCGGTGCCGAACCGGGCGACGTCGTCGAGTGCCGGCTGACGGAACTGCGGCTGAGCGACTGGGGCGGCAACGCCTTCCCCACCCGGGCCGGCGCGCTGCCGTACGACTTCGACGAGCCGTACTTCCACGACTTCCGGTTCGACCGGACCCGCACCCGGGCCGACTACGTTCACGGCATCTCGCTGCCGCTCGACCCGTTCGCCGGCATCATCGCGGTCGAACCGCCGGGCGACGAGCAGACAAGCGCGCTGATCGGTGGCGACCACGGCGGCAACCTGGCCCTCCCCGAACTCACCGTGGGCTCCTCGCTGTTCCTTCCCGTGGCCAAGCCGGGGGCCCGGATCTGGATCGGTGACATTCACGCCCTGCAGGGCGACGGACTGGTCGACCAGACCGGCCTGAAGTCCACGGCCGAGCGCTTGCGGATGCGGTACGACCTCCACAAGAACGTGGGCCTGACCCGGCCGCTGGCCGAGACCGACACGCACTGGATCGGCATCGGACTGGCTGACAGCCTGGAGGCCGCACTGGTCGACTGCCTGCGCGGACTGATCAGCTGGTTCAGCGCGGCGTCCGGCGTCACCCGCGCCGAGGCCCACGCACTGTGCAGCATGGCCGCGAGCTTCCGGATCACCCAGTACGCGGACCAGAGCGAGGTCCACCACGTCGATGTCCCCCTGCCGCCCAAGGGCGTGCACGGCCTCCTGCGCAAAGACATCTTCCCGGCCGGCCTGCGTACCCGGGTCGACCGCTGGCTGCGCCCCGCGGCCTGAGCCGTTCAGCCTTCCCGGGCAGGCCGGGGCCGGCTCTTTCGCGGCGACCACGTGCCGTCAATGTGAGGTATGGGGCCCTCGGTGCCCGCCGGTTTAGCCTGCGGTTCGTCTCACTCGACCACTGGACATCGCATTGTCTTGGACAGGAAGGCGAAACCGGGTCATGAGTACCACGCATGTGCATTATGTTCAGCAGCTGCTGACTCATTTCGATGCCGATCCGGATCGCCCTGCCATGGTCAGCGGGGACGTCCCCTTCTCCGCCGGGGAGCTGGCCGACGCCGTTCGCCGGGCCGCGGCCGCGATGGGCCGCCACGGCGTCGGCCGCGGTGACGTCGTCTGCATCCTGACCGAGCCCAACACCGCGGCCACACTGATCCTGCGGTGGGCGGCCAACCTGGTGGGGGCGACCGCCGCACATGTGCGTGGGATGAATGCGGTGGTGCCTGACGACGAGTTGCGCATGGACTTGCAGCGCGCCATCGTCTCGGATGTCGGCGCCCGGATGCTGGCGGTCGACCCGGCCAACGAGGCACGGGCACGGGAGCTGCTGGTGAACGCGACCGGTCGGCCGGTCCTGGCCGTACTGGGCGCAGGACAGCCGGACACGGTGGATTTGACCGCCGGCTGCGGTGACGGAGTAGGCCCGTGCCCGGACATCACCGACAGCGACCTCGCGGTGATCACCCAGACCAGTGGGGCGAGCGGCCTGCCGAAGGGTGTCTGCTGGCCCTTCGGCGTCAAGAACGACATGGCCGCATCGGCCATCGACCGCAGCAGCCGGACGAACGTCCTGATCACCGCACCGCTCACCCATTCCAGCGGGTTCGCCGCGGACGACACGCTCATCACCGGCGGCATGGTCGTCCTGCATCCCGGCTTCGACGCCGCGGCCGTGCTCCACGCGATCGCGCAGCACCGCATCGGCCGGCTCATCCTCGGCACCCCGCAGGTGTACGCACTGGCCGAGCACCCGGACCGGGCGGCCACCGACCTGTCCAGCCTGACCGAGCTGATCTACACCGGCAGCCCCGGGGCACCGCTCAAGCTGCGCAAGGCCCGGGAAATCTTCGGCCCCGTACTGATCCAGGTCTACGGCACGACCGAGACCGGAGTGCTCACCATGCTCCCCCCCGGCGACCACGACGACCTGCGCGCCTGCTCCAGCGCGGGCCGGCCGGTCAACCCAGAGGCGCTCAGCATCCGGCACCCCGACACCGGCGCGGTACTGCCCGTCGGCGAGGTCGGCGAGGTCTGCGCGGTTCCACGCTGGCCCACGGCCGGCTACTGGCACGAGCCGGCACTCACCGCGGCACTCGTCCGCGACGGCTGGGTGCGCACCGGCGACCTCGGGCACCTCGACACCGACGGCTACCTGCACCTGACCGGCCGGCTCGCGAACATGATGAAGGTCAAGGGAATCCGCATCCACCCCGAGCAGGTGGAGAAGGTGCTCAGGCAGGCCCCGGGCGTGTCCCAGGCCGCCGTATGCGGGGTCGAGGACGCCGACCGGGTGGAGCACATCTACGCCGCCGTCGTGCCCGAGCCCGGCGCCGACCCGGATCCCCGGGAACTGCGCCGTCACGTCGCCGAGGCACTGTCCGACACCTACGTCCCCCGCCTGATCGACATTCGCCGGAAACTGCCGACGACCGGCTGGGACAAACCCGATCGGGTCCGGCTGCGGGCCGACGCCCGCGCCGCACTGACCCGGCCCGCCCCCCAGGCCTGACGCGGCAAGCATCTCCTCGTACCGGTCCGGAGCGTTCTTCCCGGACGTGCGATGCGGTCGCCTCACCACGCGCCCGCCGCTCTGCCCCTCCCCAGGCCCCGGGGCCCTGGTGGCCCGCATCCGCGCGGGCCGGGCCCTGGAGACGGACTGCCGGGCTGACGGAGCCTTACCGCCCGGCGGCCGGGGAGCCACTCGCCCACGGCCCACCTGCGCGGCCGGTGCCGCAGGCCCTGCCCGATACCGGCTCCCGGCACAACAGACCTGCCCCCGGCCCGAGTTCAGCGACCACCCCAGCCGACCGACCAGCGATCCCCAGTACCGTCAACCTGCGTGATGGCGTGCGCTGTCCGGCGTCGGGAAGACTCTCCGGCCATGGACGGCTTCGAACTGCACGACCTCGCGCGCAAGCTGCTGCGGATCGGCGAGGACGCCCTCCCGGACCCCACCGGTGTGCGACAGCTGTCTCCCGGCGTGCGTCACGTCATGACCGACGTGTTCGAACACCCGGACACCTCGGTCACCGAGATCGCCAACCGCACCGGCTTCCCGGCGAGCCACGTGGAGACGAGCGTCGCCACCCTGCGCGACCGGGGTGCGGTCACCACCGCGGCCGCCCCGGACGGACAAACGGTCGTCCGGGCGGCTGCCCGGCACAGGAGCGCCGGCCGAGCCGCCGCGCGGATCGACGAGCAGCTCGCCGCGGCCGCCGGGATCCAAGACCCCGGCCAGGCCAAGGAATTGGTCGAGACACTCGAGCAACTGGCGCGCCGGCTCACCGATGCCCTGTCCCCCGAGCATTTCAACGCGCGGTATGCGGGTACGCCGCCCTGGGAAACCGGCCGTCCGCAACCGGCCCTGCGCGACCTCGCCGAGGCGGGCGCCTTCCGCGGCCGGGTGCTCGACGTCGGGTGCGGCACCGGCGAGGTCGCGCTCATGGCGGCGGCCCTCGGCCTGCCGACGGTCGGCATCGACCCGGCGTCGACGGCGATCGAGATCGCGCGGCGCAAAGCGGAAGAGCGCGGCCTGCAGGCGCGCTTCCTGGTCGGGGACGCACTCGAACTCGGCGCCATGGGCGAGCAGTTCGACACCGTGCTCGACTGCGGCCTGTTCCACGTGTTCAGCGACGCCGAACGAGTCCGCTACGCCGACAGCCTGGCCACCGTGATGCCGCCGGACGCGCGGTTGTTCCTGCTCTGCTTCAGCGACCGCCATCCACCCGATATCGGACCGCGGCGGGTGAGCCAGGACGAAATCCGGGCCACCTTCGCCGACGGCTGGCGGGTCGATTCGATCGAACCCGCGATGCTGGAGAACAACAAATATGTCGACGGAGTGCTGGCCTGGCTGGCCAGTATCACCCGCACCTGACCGCCCTTTTCCCGAGCGCACACCCCCGAAAGGCTGCCACGTGCGCCGAATTCGCAGAATGGGGCGACGGCGAAACACAAATCTGCTGCCAGGTTGAGGGATAGTGGCGTAGGCGCCGAACTCCGTACCGTGAGGCCAATCGACCAGAAGGAGCCGGACACACATGGGTGGCAGCAAGGTGGAGGGCTTCGACGCGCACTACGCCGGAACACCGCTCTGGGACCTCGGCCGCCCCCAGACGGCCCTGCGCGACCTCGCCGAGGCGGGCGCCTTCCGCGGCCGGGTGCTCGACGTCGGGTGCGGCACCGGCGAGGTCGCGCTCATGGCGGCGGCCCTCGGCCTGCCGACGGTCGGCATCGACTCGGCGTCGACGGCGATCGGGATCGCGCGGCGCAAAGCGGAAGAGCGCGGCCTGCCGGCGCGCTTCCTGGTCGGGGACGCACTCAACTCGGCGACTTGGGCGAGCAGTTCGACACCGTGCTCGACTGCGCCCTGTTCCACGCGTTCAGCGAGACCGAACGCGTCCGCTACGCCGGCAGCCTGGCCACCGTGATGCCGCCGGACGCGCGGTTGTTCCTGCTCTGCATCAGCGACCGCCATCACCCCGGCAGCGGACCGCGACGGGAGAGCCAGGGCGGGATCCGCGCCAGGCGGGTGAGCCAGGACGAAATCCGGGCCACCTTCGCCGACGGCTGGCGGGTCGATTCGATCGAACCCGCGACATTGGAGAACAACAGAGACATCGACGGGGCACCGGGCTGGCTGGCCGCGATCACCCGCACCTGACCACCCTTCCCCGAGCGAATCCCCCTGAAAGGCCTCCCGTCGCGCCGAATTCATGGAACAGGGCGACGGCGAATTCCGAATCGGCTGCCAGGTCGAAGAGCCGTGGCGTAGGCATCGGACTCCGTACCGTGAGGCCAATCAACCAGAAGGAGTCAGGCAGAAATGAGTCCGCGACCGAGGCCGACCTTTCCGGATTGGCCGCAATTCGATGACACCGAACGCCGAGCTCTTGATCGTGCGCTGTCCCAGGGCCAGTGGTGGCGCATGGGTGGCAGCGAGGTGGACAGCTTCGAGCGGGAGTTCGCCGGATACCACGGTGCCCACCACGCCCTCGCCGTCACCAACGGCACGCACGCGCTGGAGCTCGCCCTGCAGGTGCTGGGTGCGGGACCGGGCACCGAAGTGATCGTGCCGGCGTTCACCTTCATCTCCTCGTCCCAGGCCGCTCAGCGGATCGGGGCCGTCGCCGTGCCGGTGGACGTCGATCCGGAGACCTACAACATCGACGCGACCGCCACCGCCGAGGCGATCACACCGCGGACCCGGGTGATCATGCCGGTGCACATGGCGGGTCTCATGGCCGACATGGACGCACTGGACAAGCTCGCCTCCGATGCCGGCGTCCGGATCCTTCAGGACGCGGCCCACGCGCACGGTGCCCGGTGGCGGGGCAAGCGCGTGGGCGAGCTGGGCTCGATCGCGGCGTTCAGCTTCCAGAACGGCAAGCTGATGACCGCGGGCGAGGGCGGCGCGGTGCTGTTCTTGGACCCGGACGACTACGAGAAGGCATTCCTGCATCACTCCTGCGGCCGGCCGCGCACCGACCGCAACTATCACCACCAGGTGGCCGGCACCAACATGCGGATGAACGAGTTCTCGGCCGCCGTCCTGCGCGCTCAGCTGGGCCGCCTCGACGGCCAGATCGAGCTGCGCGAGCAGCGGTGGCGGTTGCTGTCGCAGCTCTTGGCCCAGATCCCCGGCGTCCGGCCGCAGGGCGGTGATGCGCGGGCCGACCGGAATCCGCACTACATGGCGATGTTCCGGCTTCCCGGCTGGTCGGAGGAGCGTCGCAACCTCCTCGTCGATCGCCTGGTCGACGCGGGGATCCCGGCGTTCGCGGGCTTCCGCGCCATCTACCGCACCGCGGCGTTCTGGGAGACCGGCGCACCCGAGGAGTCCGTCGACGCGGTCGCCAAGCGGTGCCCCAACGCCGACGCGATCAGCCAGGACTGCGTCTGGCTGCACCACCGCACCCTGCTCGCGTCGGAGCAGGCTCTCACCGACACCGCCGCCATCGTGGCCGACCAGGTGGCCGCCGGATGAGGATCCGCACCGTACTGGTCGGGTTCGGGTGGTCCGGCCGAGAGATCTGGCTTCCTCGTCTGATGGCAAACGGTGACTACGAGGTAGTGGCCGCGGTCGATCCGGATCCGGCCAGGCGGGAGGCGTTCACCGCGGCGACCGGCCGTCCGGCCTTCGGCGACGTCGACGCGCTGCGGGCCGAGGACGCCGACCTCGCGTTGGTCGCCTCGCCCAACCACCTGCACGCGGCGCTCGCGCGACGTCTTCTCACCCGAGGTCTCGCCACCTTCGTGGAGAAGCCGGTCTGCCTCTCGAGCGCGGAGGCGGACAGGCTGGCCGCGGCCGAGCGGGCAGGCGGCGTCCCGTTGCTGGCCGGAAGTGCGTGCCGATACCGCGCGGACGTGCGGGCACTGGCCGGTCTGGCCGGCGAGCTCGGCCACCTGCGCCACATCGACCTGGTGTGGGAACGGGCCTGCGGAGTGCCCCGGTCCCAGGGCTGGTTCACCAGCCGGGCGGAGGCAGGCGGCGGGGTGCTGTTCGACCTCGGATGGCATCTGCTCGATGTCCTGGAGACCGTCGCCGGGCCGTTGGCGTTCGTTCAGGCCGCCGCGTCCACCTCGTACGACCACGTCAACGACCCGCGCTGGACGGCGGCCTGGCGGCATGATCAGCCGGTGCCGGAACTCGACGCGGACGTCGAGGACACCGTGCGCGGCTTCCTGGTCACCGGCAGCGGTCTGTCGGTGGGCCTTCGCGCCAGCTGGGCCACGCACGCGGCGAGCCATGACGTCACCGAGATCCGGATCGAGGGGAGTGACGACACCGCGATGCTCCGGTCCACCTTCGGCTTCAGCCCCAATCGCGAGCCGCGGCCGCGGCTCAGCGTCGTCCGGCGGGGCCGGACGAGCGAGATCACGGTCCCGACCGAGCCGATCGGCGCCGAGTACTCCCGTCAGCTCGACGACATCAGGGACCACCTCGCCGATCCGTCGGCGTGCGGATCCGCGATCGCGGGCGTGCGGCGGATCGTCGGCACGATCGAGGCGCTGTACGCGGCCTCGGCGACACCGCTGCTGCCCGCCGGGCCGGTCATGACCGCGGCGGCGACCTGATGGCGAGCGTACCGGTGCGCAGTGTGGTGATCTTCGACCTCGAC
>NZ_BNEA01000008.1 GCF_016860525.1 Streptomyces rubradiris | reverse complement strand
GAACGGCGCGATAACCGCCTCGATCTCCTCCGGATGGACGTTCTCTCCCGCCCCGGACGATCAGATCGTTGATCCGGCCGCTGATGTGAAGTACCCGGCGGCGTCCCGGCGGGCGAGGTCACCCGTGCGATACCAGCCGTCCTGGAACGCGGCAGCGGTCGCCTCCGGTTTGTTGTGGTAGCCGGGCTTCACGTTCGGGCCGCGCACCCACACCTCGCCCTCGGCGCCGGCCGGCACGTCCGCGGCCGTCCTCCGGGTCGACGATGCGGACATCCACGCCGGGCACCGGAAGCCCGCACGACCCGTCGACGCGGACGCCTCCCGGCGGGTTCATGGTGATCGCCCCGCACGTCTCGGTGCTGCCGTACGCATCGACCAGCGGCACCCCGAACTCCTCGCGGAACGACCGGCACAGCCCTGGCCGGCGACCGCTCCCCCGACCAGCCCGATCCGCAGGTCCGGCAGGGTGATCCGGCGCTGGCGCCGCGCCTCCAGAAGGTAGTGGTAGGTGGTCGGCACACCCGCCACGAAGGTGGCCCGGGTTTCCCGGGCGGCCTCCAGGAACTCGTCGCCCGAAGGGCTGTCCATGATCCGGGCGGTCGCGCCGACCGCGGTCACCGCCAGCACGCACGCGATGTGGGAGAGGCTGTGGAACAACGGCAGCGGCCACAGCACGCGATCGTCGGCCGACAGCCCGGGGATCGGCACATAGCTCGCCGCCACCGAGTACAAGCAGTTGCGCTGGCTGGACAGCACTCCCTTCGGTTCCCCGGTGGTCCCCGAGGTGTAGAACGTCCATGCCACGTCGTCCAGGCCGAGATCGTCCCGTGCGGGTTCCGCGGGCTCGGTCCTGACGAGTTCCTGGTAGGCGTGGACCGACGCGTGCGCGGGTGCGTCGCCGGTCACCAGCAGCCTGGCGCCGCGGGGCAGGGACGGCGAGCGCAGGAAGCCGGCCACGTGCACGGGGTCGGTGATGACGACGGCCGCCTCGCTGTCGGCCAGGAGATAGTCCAGTTCGAAGTCGGTGGACGCGGGGTTGACCGGCACCCCGATCGCGTCCGCGCGAAGGATCGCGAGGTAACTCTCCAGCATCTCCACGCTGTTGCGCAGGCAGATCATCACCCGATCGCCGCGCCGCACACCGAGTCCCGCCAGATGCCCGGCCAGCCGCCGGGTCCGCGCCTCCAGATCGGCGTACGTGACCGCCCGCTCCGCGTCCTCGAAGGCGACCTTCCCACCGAAGTTGTCCGCGTGCTCCCGCAACACCAGGGGGAGCGCTCTGATCAGCTCGGCGCGCACGGAATCACGCATCCTCTCGTGGAGCGAAACCTCATCGGGCACCAAAAAGCCTTCTGCCTACATGCGGAGGCTAGGAGCGGCCGTGCCGGCTGGGCATCCCTCAGCCTCGTGGCCTTCGCGGCAGGGTGCGGCTTGTCTGCAGGGTTCTCCGCCCTCGCAGTTGGGCGTGACGACGTCCGTCTGGTAATGTTCACTCCAGGCCGTGACAGACCCTGTAGGAGGTGAGACCCGTGAATGTTCGTTCGATTACCCGGGTGCTCCCCCTATTGGTCACGGCAGGCGACTGATGTAGATGTCGCGGGAGCGCACCAGAGGCACTCCTGGAAGGCGACAGCCATCAACCTTAAGCATCCCACCCCAGACCCCGTGATCACGCGGGTCGCCGAAGACCAGTGGCACGCCAGCGACGGCGACTTGGTTGTCGGCAGTGGCGACACGGGGCGCAGGCCCGACGGGCGACTGTACATCAGCATCGACGCATGGCACGACACAGCCTTCGACCGGCTGGCCGCCGCCATGCTGGCGGAACTGCCGGCGCCGCTCTACACGCTGGTCGACGCCGACGACGCGGACACGATCTCGAACTGGCGGCGGGCCGGCTTCACCCCTCACCGAAGTGAGCGGCAGTACCTGCTGGTGCCCGGCGAAGCGCAGCCCGCCGTGTCGCCCCCGGCGGGGGTGACGTTGACCGGCGGCGCGGAGGAGTCCCGCGCCGAAGTCGAGGGGGTCGAAGTCGGTGTGATCCGGATTTCGCCGTCGATGCGGGACAACGGGAGGCCGCGGATCGCGCGGATTCGCTCCATCGAGGTCCGCGCCGACCAGCGCCGCCGTGGCATCGGCAGGGCGCTGCTGGTCCACGCGCTGGACGCTCTGCACACTCGCGAGTTCGGTCTCGCGACGATCGACGTCGACGAGACCGACACCGCGACGATCAGCCTGTTGGAAAGCGTCGGAGCCCGCCGTGAGAGCAACACCTTGGAGCTGACGTGGCAAAAGTAAATCGAGGTATCGAGGTTGTCGGTACCATCGTCGAGTCCCTGAAAGACGCCAAGTTCTGGGTTGAACTCGAGAACGGTCACAAGGTACTCGCACACATCAGCGGGAAGCTCCGCAAGCACTACATCAAGATCCTGCCGCAGGACACGGTGACGGTCGAGTTGAGCCCGTATGACCTGACCCGTGGCCGGATCACCTTCCGGCACCGGATGTAGCGGCCGGCGGAACACGCCAAGGCAGGAGCGGTGCTGATCCCCCCTCAGGGGGTCCGCACCGCTTCGATGGCCTCCTGGCCGGAAGTCCGCGGTGCACCTTCACCAGTCACGTTGACAGTCTTGCCCGGTGACGCCCGGACTTCCTTGCCTGGCTCATCTGCGGCTGCCTAGCGTTGCGGCCGTGACGATGCATACGGTTCAGTCCACATTGGCCACGGTCCGGCCGGGCGTCCTCGATCCCGGCGCTGCGTCGGCAGCCAGGATCGAGTCCGGCGACGAGGTTCTCTACCCCGACACCTGGACCAACTGGCAGAACCAGCTGCGGTACGGCTCGTCCCCGGCCGACCGTGCGCGGCTGCGCCAGGAGTACCCGGGCTGCCCGTTCCAGATCGTCGGCCCGGTCGAGGTGACCGGTGCCGAACCGGGCGACGTCGTCGAGTGCCGGCTGACGGAACTGCGGCTGAGCGACTGGGGCGGCAACGCCTTCCCCACCCGGGCCGGCGCGCTGCCGTACGACTTCGACGAGCCGTACTTCCACGACTTCCGGTTCGACCGGACCCGCACCCGGGCCGACTACGTTCACGGCATCTCGCTGCCGCTCGACCCGTTCGCCGGCATCATCGCGGTCGAACCGCCGGGCGACGAGCAGACAAGCGCGCTGATCGGTGGCGACCACGGCGGCAACCTGGCCCTCCCCGAACTCACCGTGGGCTCCTCGCTGTTCCTTCCCGTGGCCAAGCCGGGGGCCCGGATCTGGATCGGTGACATTCACGCCCTGCAGGGCGACGGACTGGTCGACCAGACCGGCCTGAAGTCCACGGCCGAGCGCTTGCGGATGCGGTACGACCTCCACAAGAACGTGGGCCTGACCCGGCCGCTGGCCGAGACCGACACGCACTGGATCGGCATCGGACTGGCTGACAGCCTGGAGGCCGCACTGGTCGACTGCCTGCGCGGACTGATCAGCTGGTTCAGCGCGGCGTCCGGCGTCACCCGCGCCGAGGCCCACGCACTGTGCAGCATGGCCGCGAGCTTCCGGATCACCCAGTACGCGGACCAGAGCGAGGTCCACCACGTCGATGTCCCCCTGCCGCCCAAGGGCGTGCACGGCCTCCTGCGCAAAGACATCTTCCCGGCCGGCCTGCGTACCCGGGTCGACCGCTGGCTGCGCCCCGCGGCCTGAGCCGTTCAGCCTTCCCGGGCAGGCCGGGGCCGGCTCTTTCGCGGCGACCACGTGCCGTCAATGTGAGGTATGGGGCCCTCGGTGCCCGCCGGTTTAGCCTGCGGTTCGTCTCACTCGACCACTGGACATCGCATTGTCTTGGACAGGAAGGCGAAACCGGGTCATGAGTACCACGCATGTGCATTATGTTCAGCAGCTGCTGACTCATTTCGATGCCGATCCGGATCGCCCTGCCATGGTCAGCGGGGACGTCCCCTTCTCCGCCGGGGAGCTGGCCGACGCCGTTCGCCGGGCCGCGGCCGCGATGGGCCGCCACGGCGTCGGCCGCGGTGACGTCGTCTGCATCCTGACCGAGCCCAACACCGCGGCCACACTGATCCTGCGGTGGGCGGCCAACCTGGTGGGGGCGACCGCCGCACATGTGCGTGGGATGAATGCGGTGGTGCCTGACGACGAGTTGCGCATGGACTTGCAGCGCGCCATCGTCTCGGATGTCGGCGCCCGGATGCTGGCGGTCGACCCGGCCAACGAGGCACGGGCACGGGAGCTGCTGGTGAACGCGACCGGTCGGCCGGTCCTGGCCGTACTGGGCGCAGGACAGCCGGACACGGTGGATTTGACCGCCGGCTGCGGTGACGGAGTAGGCCCGTGCCCGGACATCACCGACAGCGACCTCGCGGTGATCACCCAGACCAGTGGGGCGAGCGGCCTGCCGAAGGGTGTCTGCTGGCCCTTCGGCGTCAAGAACGACATGGCCGCATCGGCCATCGACCGCAGCAGCCGGACGAACGTCCTGATCACCGCACCGCTCACCCATTCCAGCGGGTTCGCCGCGGACGACACGCTCATCACCGGCGGCATGGTCGTCCTGCATCCCGGCTTCGACGCCGCGGCCGTGCTCCACGCGATCGCGCAGCACCGCATCGGCCGGCTCATCCTCGGCACCCCGCAGGTGTACGCACTGGCCGAGCACCCGGACCGGGCGGCCACCGACCTGTCCAGCCTGACCGAGCTGATCTACACCGGCAGCCCCGGGGCACCGCTCAAGCTGCGCAAGGCCCGGGAAATCTTCGGCCCCGTACTGATCCAGGTCTACGGCACGACCGAGACCGGAGTGCTCACCATGCTCCCCCCCGGCGACCACGACGACCTGCGCGCCTGCTCCAGCGCGGGCCGGCCGGTCAACCCAGAGGCGCTCAGCATCCGGCACCCCGACACCGGCGCGGTACTGCCCGTCGGCGAGGTCGGCGAGGTCTGCGCGGTTCCACGCTGGCCCACGGCCGGCTACTGGCACGAGCCGGCACTCACCGCGGCACTCGTCCGCGACGGCTGGGTGCGCACCGGCGACCTCGGGCACCTCGACACCGACGGCTACCTGCACCTGACCGGCCGGCTCGCGAACATGATGAAGGTCAAGGGAATCCGCATCCACCCCGAGCAGGTGGAGAAGGTGCTCAGGCAGGCCCCGGGCGTGTCCCAGGCCGCCGTATGCGGGGTCGAGGACGCCGACCGGGTGGAGCACATCTACGCCGCCGTCGTGCCCGAGCCCGGCGCCGACCCGGATCCCCGGGAACTGCGCCGTCACGTCGCCGAGGCACTGTCCGACACCTACGTCCCCCGCCTGATCGACATTCGCCGGAAACTGCCGACGACCGGCTGGGACAAACCCGATCGGGTCCGGCTGCGGGCCGACGCCCGCGCCGCACTGACCCGGCCCGCCCCCCAGGCCTGACGCGGCAAGCATCTCCTCGTACCGGTCCGGAGCGTTCTTCCCGGACGTGCGATGCGGTCGCCTCACCACGCGCCCGCCGCTCTGCCCCTCCCCAGGCCCCGGGGCCCTGGTGGCCCGCATCCGCGCGGGCCGGGCCCTGGAGACGGACTGCCGGGCTGACGGAGCCTTACCGCCCGGCGGGCCGGGGAGCCACTCGCCCACGGCCCACCTGCGCGGCCGGTGCCGCAGGCCCTGCCCGATACCGGCTCCCGGCACAACAGACCTGCCCCCGGCCCGAGTTCAGCGACCACCCCAGCCGACCGACCAGCGATCCCCAGTACCGTCAACCTGCGTGATGGCGTGCGCTGTCCGGCGTCGGGAAGACTCTCCGGCCATGGACGGCTTCGAACTGCACGACCTCGCGCGCAAGCTGCTGCGGATCGGCGAGGACGCCCTCCCGGACCCCACCGGTGTGCGACAGCTGTCTCCCGGCGTGCGTCACGTCATGACCGACGTGTTCGAACACCCGGACACCTCGGTCACCGAGATCGCCAACCGCACCGGCTTCCCGGCGAGCCACGTGGAGACGAGCGTCGCCACCCTGCGCGACCGGGGTGCGGTCACCACCGCGGCCGCCCCGGACGGACAAACGGTCGTCCGGGCGGCTGCCCGGCACAGGAGCGCCGGCCGAGCCGCCGCGCGGATCGACGAGCAGCTCGCCGCGGCCGCCGGGATCCAAGACCCCGGCCAGGCCAAGGAATTGGTCGAGACACTCGAGCAACTGGCGCGCCGGCTCACCGATGCCCTGTCCCCCGAGCATTTCAACGCGCGGTATGCGGGTACGCCGCCCTGGGAAACCGGCCGTCCGCAACCGGCCCTGCGCGACCTCGCCGAGGCGGGCGCCTTCCGCGGCCGGGTGCTCGACGTCGGGTGCGGCACCGGCGAGGTCGCGCTCATGGCGGCGGCCCTCGGCCTGCCGACGGTCGGCATCGACCCGGCGTCGACGGCGATCGAGATCGCGCGGCGCAAAGCGGAAGAGCGCGGCCTGCAGGCGCGCTTCCTGGTCGGGGACGCACTCGAACTCGGCGCCATGGGCGAGCAGTTCGACACCGTGCTCGACTGCGGCCTGTTCCACGTGTTCAGCGACGCCGAACGAGTCCGCTACGCCGACAGCCTGGCCACCGTGATGCCGCCGGACGCGCGGTTGTTCCTGCTCTGCTTCAGCGACCGCCATCCACCCGATATCGGACCGCGGCGGGTGAGCCAGGACGAAATCCGGGCCACCTTCGCCGACGGCTGGCGGGTCGATTCGATCGAACCCGCGATGCTGGAGAACAACAAATATGTCGACGGAGTGCTGGCCTGGCTGGCCAGTATCACCCGCACCTGACCGCCCTTTTCCCGAGCGCACACCCCCGAAAGGCTGCCACGTGCGCCGAATTCGCAGAATGGGGCGACGGCGAAACACAAATCTGCTGCCAGGTTGAGGGATAGTGGCGTAGGCGCCGAACTCCGTACCGTGAGGCCAATCGACCAGAAGGAGCCGGACACACATGGGTGGCAGCAAGGTGGAGGGCTTCGACGCGCACTACGCCGGAACACCGCTCTGGGACCTCGGCCGCCCCCAGACGGCCCTGCGCGACCTCGCCGAGGCGGGCGCCTTCCGCGGCCGGGTGCTCGACGTCGGGTGCGGCACCGGCGAGGTCGCGCTCATGGCGGCGGCCCTCGGCCTGCCGACGGTCGGCATCGACTCGGCGTCGACGGCGATCGGGATCGCGCGGCGCAAAGCGGAAGAGCGCGGCCTGCCGGCGCGCTTCCTGGTCGGGGACGCACTCAACTCGGCGACTTGGGCGAGCAGTTCGACACCGTGCTCGACTGCGCCCTGTTCCACGCGTTCAGCGAGACCGAACGCGTCCGCTACGCCGGCAGCCTGGCCACCGTGATGCCGCCGGACGCGCGGTTGTTCCTGCTCTGCATCAGCGACCGCCATCACCCCGGCAGCGGACCGCGACGGGAGAGCCAGGGCGGGATCCGCGCCAGGCGGGTGAGCCAGGACGAAATCCGGGCCACCTTCGCCGACGGCTGGCGGGTCGATTCGATCGAACCCGCGACATTGGAGAACAACAGAGACATCGACGGGGCACCGGGCTGGCTGGCCGCGATCACCCGCACCTGACCACCCTTCCCCGAGCGAATCCCCCTGAAAGGCCTCCCGTCGCGCCGAATTCATGGAACAGGGCGACGGCGAATTCCGAATCGGCTGCCAGGTCGAAGAGCCGTGGCGTAGGCATCGGACTCCGTACCGTGAGGCCAATCAACCAGAAGGAGTCAGGCAGAAATGAGTCCGCGACCGAGGCCGACCTTTCCGGATTGGCCGCAATTCGATGACACCGAACGCCGAGCTCTTGATCGTGCGCTGTCCCAGGGCCAGTGGTGGCGCATGGGTGGCAGCGAGGTGGACAGCTTCGAGCGGGAGTTCGCCGGATACCACGGTGCCCACCACGCCCTCGCCGTCACCAACGGCACGCACGCGCTGGAGCTCGCCCTGCAGGTGCTGGGTGCGGGACCGGGCACCGAAGTGATCGTGCCGGCGTTCACCTTCATCTCCTCGTCCCAGGCCGCTCAGCGGATCGGGGCCGTCGCCGTGCCGGTGGACGTCGATCCGGAGACCTACAACATCGACGCGACCGCCACCGCCGAGGCGATCACACCGCGGACCCGGGTGATCATGCCGGTGCACATGGCGGGTCTCATGGCCGACATGGACGCACTGGACAAGCTCGCCTCCGATGCCGGCGTCCGGATCCTTCAGGACGCGGCCCACGCGCACGGTGCCCGGTGGCGGGGCAAGCGCGTGGGCGAGCTGGGCTCGATCGCGGCGTTCAGCTTCCAGAACGGCAAGCTGATGACCGCGGGCGAGGGCGGCGCGGTGCTGTTCTTGGACCCGGACGACTACGAGAAGGCATTCCTGCATCACTCCTGCGGCCGGCCGCGCACCGACCGCAACTATCACCACCAGGTGGCCGGCACCAACATGCGGATGAACGAGTTCTCGGCCGCCGTCCTGCGCGCTCAGCTGGGCCGCCTCGACGGCCAGATCGAGCTGCGCGAGCAGCGGTGGCGGTTGCTGTCGCAGCTCTTGGCCCAGATCCCCGGCGTCCGGCCGCAGGGCGGTGATGCGCGGGCCGACCGGAATCCGCACTACATGGCGATGTTCCGGCTTCCCGGCTGGTCGGAGGAGCGTCGCAACCTCCTCGTCGATCGCCTGGTCGACGCGGGGATCCCGGCGTTCGCGGGCTTCCGCGCCATCTACCGCACCGCGGCGTTCTGGGAGACCGGCGCACCCGAGGAGTCCGTCGACGCGGTCGCCAAGCGGTGCCCCAACGCCGACGCGATCAGCCAGGACTGCGTCTGGCTGCACCACCGCACCCTGCTCGCGTCGGAGCAGGCTCTCACCGACACCGCCGCCATCGTGGCCGACCAGGTGGCCGCCGGATGAGGATCCGCACCGTACTGGTCGGGTTCGGGTGGTCCGGCCGAGAGATCTGGCTTCCTCGTCTGATGGCAAACGGTGACTACGAGGTAGTGGCCGCGGTCGATCCGGATCCGGCCAGGCGGGAGGCGTTCACCGCGGCGACCGGCCGTCCGGCCTTCGGCGACGTCGACGCGCTGCGGGCCGAGGACGCCGACCTCGCGTTGGTCGCCTCGCCCAACCACCTGCACGCGGCGCTCGCGCGACGTCTTCTCACCCGAGGTCTCGCCACCTTCGTGGAGAAGCCGGTCTGCCTCTCGAGCGCGGAGGCGGACAGGCTGGCCGCGGCCGAGCGGGCAGGCGGCGTCCCGTTGCTGGCCGGAAGTGCGTGCCGATACCGCGCGGACGTGCGGGCACTGGCCGGTCTGGCCGGCGAGCTCGGCCACCTGCGCCACATCGACCTGGTGTGGGAACGGGCCTGCGGAGTGCCCCGGTCCCAGGGCTGGTTCACCAGCCGGGCGGAGGCAGGCGGCGGGGTGCTGTTCGACCTCGGATGGCATCTGCTCGATGTCCTGGAGACCGTCGCCGGGCCGTTGGCGTTCGTTCAGGCCGCCGCGTCCACCTCGTACGACCACGTCAACGACCCGCGCTGGACGGCGGCCTGGCGGCATGATCAGCCGGTGCCGGAACTCGACGCGGACGTCGAGGACACCGTGCGCGGCTTCCTGGTCACCGGCAGCGGTCTGTCGGTGGGCCTTCGCGCCAGCTGGGCCACGCACGCGGCGAGCCATGACGTCACCGAGATCCGGATCGAGGGGAGTGACGACACCGCGATGCTCCGGTCCACCTTCGGCTTCAGCCCCAATCGCGAGCCGCGGCCGCGGCTCAGCGTCGTCCGGCGGGGCCGGACGAGCGAGATCACGGTCCCGACCGAGCCGATCGGCGCCGAGTACTCCCGTCAGCTCGACGACATCAGGGACCACCTCGCCGATCCGTCGGCGTGCGGATCCGCGATCGCGGGCGTGCGGCGGATCGTCGGCACGATCGAGGCGCTGTACGCGGCCTCGGCGACACCGCTGCTGCCCGCCGGGCCGGTCATGACCGCGGCGGCGACCTGATGGCGAGCGTACCGGTGCGCAGTGTGGTGATCTTCGACCTCGACGGCGTCCTGGTGGACAGTCATGAGGTGATGGGCCGGGCCTTCGCCGCGGCGTACGCGGAAGTGGTCGGCGCCGGACCGGCGCCGTTCGCCGAATACCAGCGCCATCAGGGCCTGTATTTCCCGGATATCATGCGCCGGATGCGCCTCCCGCTGGAGATGGAGGAGCCGTTCGTCCGGGAGAGCTACCGGCTCGCGGACCAGGTGCCCGTGGCGGACGGGGTGGCCGATCTGCTCCAGACGCTCCGGACGCGTGGGTTCCGGCTCGCCGTGGCCACCGGGAAGGCAGGGCCGCGGGCTCGCTCCCTGCTGGCCACGCTCGGCCTGATCCAGTACTTCGACCACGTAGTGGGCTCGGACGAGGTCGCCAACGCCAAACCCGCCCCGGACATCGTCAGGCGCGCGCTCAGCCTGCTCGACGCGGAGCCGGACGCGGCCCTCATGGTCGGCGATGCCCCGGCCGACATCCGCAGCGCCCGAAGCGCCGGGGTGACCGCCGTAGCGGCGACCTGGGCGACCGTGGACGAGGACGGCCTGATGGCTGCCGGTCCGGATCTGGTCGTCCACTCCCCCGGTGAACTGCTGCCGGCGTGCCCGCCGGTCCCGGCTCCGGGCCGGCGGTGACGGGGCGGACGGCATGGCCGGGAAGCTGGCTCGGCATCGATTTCGGTGGCACCAAGGTGGCGCTGCGGGCGGAGACCGACGGCGGAGAAGTCAGCGAGCACACCTTCCGATGGCGCGGGCGCGGGCTGGAGTCCGACCTGAGCCAGCTCGCGACCGAACTCGCCCGGTTCCGGCGGCGAATCCCGCAGGGCTACACCGGAATCGGAGTCGCGATGCCGGCCACGGTGGGGGCGGACGGGCTGGTCACGACCTGGCCGAACCGCCCCGAGTGGACCGGCCTTGATCTGCGGCGGACGTTCCGCTCGCACTTCGGGGACACCCCGGTCCGCTGGGCCGACGACGGGTATCTGGGCGCGCTGGGCGAAGCGCGGGCGCTGGGCTGCGACGAGCTGCTCTATGTAGGGGTGGGAACGGGCGTGGGCGGTGGGCTGCTCGCGGGCGGCACGCTGTGGCCCGGACCGGATCGCGGTTCCTTCGAGCTCGGTCACGTGGTGACCGACGTGGACGGCCCGATCTGCTCGTGCGGGCGCCGCGGGTGCCTTCAGGCCACCGCGTCCGGACCCGCGACGTTGGCGCGAGCGGCCGGGATGCGGGGGGTGCCGGTCGGGTACGACGACCTCCGCCAGGGCCTGGTGGCGGACGAGGAGTGGGCGGTCCAGGCCGTGGACCGCACCTGCCACCGGCTCGCGGTGGCCATCAGCGGGGTGCGAGAACTCCTGCACCCCGGCACGGTCGTGGTGGGGGGCGGCTTCGCCGCCGGACTGCCCGTGTTCGCCGGCCTGGTCGCGCACCATCTGGCCGCGCTGGCCCGGCCGGGCGTGCCGGCACCGGTGGTGCGGGCGTCTGTGCTGGGCCCGCTGTCCACGCTGCACGGCGCGGTCGCGCTGGCCCGCCTGCCCGGACCGGATCCGCTCTGAGGTGCTGTCCCCGGTCGCTTCACGCTCGGCGCCCCAGGTCACGCCCGGGGTGACGCACGCAGGCCCGCCAGCTGCACCAGTCTCGGCACCAAGGCGGCCGGCGCGGGCTGCGAGACGATCTCCCGTTGCAGGAGCTTGGCGGCTTGGAGGCACTCCTGGTCGTCCAGCAGCCCGAGGACGTGGGACGTGATCCGCTCCACGGTGGCCTCGTCGTGGAGGAGATGCCGGCCGGCACCGCCGGCCGCGAGTACGTCGCCGACCGCCATCTGGTCGGAGAACTGGGTGACCGTCAGTTGGGGCACCGCGTAGACGCCTGCGGTGAGCGCGGTGCCCACCCCGCCTTGGTGCACGATGGCCCGGCAGCTCGGCAGCAGCAGGTGCAGGGGCAGCGACTCCGCCACCCGCACTCCGTCCGGCACCGTGCCAAGAGCCGCTCGAGTGGCTGCGGAGACGGCGAGCACGACATCCACACCGAGGGCGGAGACCGCCTCGACGACCCGGCTCAGCGGACCGGTCACCGCGTCACCGATCATCCGCACTGTCGAGATGCCCCAGGTGATGCACACGCGAGGCCGAGTCGGCGGCTCGATGAGCCATGCCGGCAGCGCACCGGGGGCGTTGTAAGGCACATACCGGACGGGCAGCCGCGGGGCCGTGGTCTGTCCGGGGACGCGCATGCTGGGCGGGCAGGGGTCGATCCACGCCGACGGGGCGGTCCTCGGCGCAACTCACCTTGTCTCGATCGGTCGGCCACCGTTCATGATCGTGCAGCTTGCCGGACCCGGCCCTGCCCACGATGTCGATGTCCTTGCCCACCGCCACCGCCGGCAGTCCCGTCGTGACGACCGCGTCGACCAGCGACGGCGTGGTCGCTACTCGTACCTCATGCCCAGCGGCCTGCAACGCCCACCCGAGCGGCACCATCGGGTAGTAGTGCGACGACCACGCGAACGTGGTGAACAGGAATCTCATTCCCCGCCCCTACCTCTTCCCAGGTGGACGAGAACACTTCGGTCACCGCCGGTCGCAGCTGCCGCCGGGTGAACCGGTGGCCGGGCCCTACGGGAGTTCGGGGAGTTCGGCTTCGCCTGCGCGGTGGGGGCCGGCGGCCCGGCCGCCCGCGAACAGGCGCGCGTCGAGGCCCTCGACGCCTGCGGAAACCGTCAGGAGATGGGAGGAGGGGAGCAGAGAACCGATCCAGCTGTCCGCTGTCCTCAGCCGCGCCGTGTTCGGGACGTAGGCGTGAGGGTTCGACGCGGGCGCCAGCCCGAGGGGGTCGGGTGAGAGGTAGGCGCCGATCTCGGGGTCGTAGTAGCGCTGGTTTTCGTAGTGCAGTCCTGTTTCCTGGTCGCAGTACTGGCCGGGAAAGCGCAGCGGTGTGGTCGCGGTGCCGTGCTGCCAGGAGGATTGCCCCCACCACGTGTACCGCTGGTGGCCGGCGACGGCTCCGTCGGGGGAGACCAGTTCGGTCGGCATGCCGTTCAGGTCCGTGACGACGGAGTGGAACTCCTCGTCGGTCTCCTCCCTTTCGGCGTCCACGCGGACGACGGTTCGTGAGGCCTGGGTGAGCGGGACGCACGAGTCGTTGCGGTAGTTCCATGTGGTGACTTTCCGGCAGTCGCCGTGGCGGTCCTCCTGCTCGACGAGGACGTCCCCGTCCCACGTGAACTGTGTCTGTCCCAGGAGCCGGCCGTCGGCGGCGAGATGACGCTTGCCGATGCGGCGGCCGAGGGGATCGTAGTGATACTGCCACGTGCTTCCGTCGGGGAGGGTGACGGAGTGGAGCCGGCTGTCGGCGTCCCACGCATAGCGCCAGGTGTCGGGATCGCCGGATGCCCGTGTCCGCGTCCGCGTGACGACGCGCCCGGCGGCGTCGTAGCGGTAGCGGATGTCGCCGGCCCGCGTGGTGAGGGTTCCGTCGGTCGCGCGGGGCCCTTGCGCTGACGTCTCCGGTGTTCCGGCGGCAGAACCGGCTGCCGGGGCCGGCCAGAGGGCGTTGACGATGTTGCCCGCGGGATCGAAGTCGTACTGTTCCGACCATGCGTCACGCCGGCCGGTCACTGCGGTGACCCGCCCGGCGGAGTCGAGACGGAACGTCCGGTCGCCGGTGAGCAGGTCCTGCCGGCCCGCGACGGACCCGTCCGGGCTGTAGGTGTACGCGCGCCGTTGGAGCGGTTGCCCCGTGACCACGGGTCCGTCCGGACCGGAGGCGGCGGCCGAGCCGGTGAGCGCCTGCGTCACGAGACGACCGTTGTGGTCCCACTCCTGGGTGAGGACTACTCCCCCGGGCAGGTCCCGGCGGGTTTCCCGTCCGGCGGGGTCATGGCCGAAGCGCAGTTCATGGCCGTCGGCGGTGAGGAGCGAGGGCGTTCCGTCCGCGTCGTAGGACCACGACGTACTGGCCCCGGACGGAGTGACGCGGCTCGTCACCCTTCCGGCCGCGTCGTAGGTCTTGGTGACCGTGCGGCCGTTGCAGCTTTCGGTGATCACCCGTCCGAGCGGGTCCCTGACGAGGACCAGGTCCACGTCGTCGTTCTTCGCCCGCACGAGGCGGCCTGCCGGATCGTGCGCGAACGTCGTCTCCGTGCCCTCTGCGGTGTGCGAATACGCCAGCTTGCCCAGGGGGTTGTAGGCGAACGAGGCCTCATGGCCGCTGGCGTTCACGCGGTGTACGAGCTGTCCTGCGGCGTCGTACCAGTACTGGGTGGTGGCTCCGTTGTAGTCGGTCTGCGCGCTCAGCCGGCCGGCGGACTCCAGCTCGAATTCCCACGTCATCCCGGATTGGGTCACCGAGGTGACACGACAGCTGCGGTCGTACGTGAGCTCGGTGCGGGTGCCACCCGGCCAGGTGATCGACATCAGTTGACCGAATGGCCCGTAGGCGTATGACGTGACCGCTCCCGTGGCGGAGGTTCGCCGCTGGAGGTTCTCCTCGCCGTCCCAGGCCCAGGAGTCGGTCGACCCGTCCGGCAGGGTCCGGGAGGTGGGGAGGCCGTCCGTCGTCCAGGTGAGGGCCGTCGTCCCGCCGTCGGAGCTCATGACACGCACGACTCGTCCCAGCTGGTCGCGCTCGTACCGGATCGTTTCACCGGTGGGTTTGGTGACGGCCACGGGCAATCCGGCCGGATCGCATGCGATCGTGGTGACCGCGCCGTCCGCGCCGGTCATCCGGCTGAGGTGCCCGCGGCTGTCGTACGCGTAGGTGAGCACCGAGCCGTCGGGTGCGGTCTGTTCGGTGAGATTGCCGTTCTTGTCGAAATCCTGGAGCCAGACAGTTCCGTCCGGTGCGGTGATCCGTTCCGGGAGGCAGGCGTCGTTGACGTAGACGTGGTATTCGTGGCCCGCCGGATCGGTCACCGAGACCAGGTTGCCGCGCTCGTCGTAGGCATGTCGAGTGACCCTGTCGAGGGGGTCGGTGCGGACGGTGACACGGCCGCGTTCGTCGTACTGCGTCCGCGTCGTCTTCCCGATCGGGTCGGTGACCGCGACGACGTGGGCGGACTCGTTGATCGCGTAGGTGGTGACATCCCCGTCGGTGGTGGTCCAGCGAGTGACGCCGGGCTCGTAGACGAAGGTGCCGGACAGGACACCGTCGGGGCCTTCTCCCCGGACGCACCGGCCTTCGGAGTCGAAGGTGTAGTGGTAGGAGTAGCCGTTACGGTCGGTCCAGCCGGTCAGACGACCCATGTCGTCGTAAGTGAAGCGCCGCGGCAGGCCGGAGGAATTGACGACGCCGGACAGGTTGCCGGAATCGTCGTATTCGAAGCGTCGCAGCGGGATGTCGTCCTGGCCGCCGCGGCCGGCGAGGGCCAGCGCGGTGATGCGCTCGTCGGTGACCGTCACCAGGACGCGGTAGCCGCCGGAGTGGGTGATGCTGAGCGGCCTGCCGACAGCGTCGTAGCTGAAGGTGATCTCGTGGCCCGTCCGGTCCGTGAGCGAGACCAGAGGCAGTTCGTCGTCCTCGTATCCGGGCCGGCGTTCGAACCGCCAGGTGAGGCCGCGCTGCGGGTCGCTGATGGCGTAGGAGCCGTCCGGGTTCTGCCGCAGCGGCCATGCCGGGCCGGTCACCGGGACAGCGGGGGGATCACCGGCGCTGCCCGGAGAGGTGAAGGTCAGGGTCTGTCCGCCGGCGAACCTCGCGTGGATCTGTCCGCCGGTCACGTGCAGGCGCTGGTCGAGGCTCGACGTCCAGGACCGTCCGAACCACCGGCCTGTCCGGGTGGAGGACCTGTGGACGCGCTCCAGCACGAGGGGCAGGACGCCGGGCAGCGTGACATCGGTCTCGGCCACAGTGGCGTCGCCGGTCGCCACGTCCACGAGATCGTTGACGTCAGGCATCTTCGTCCCCACCTCTGCCTCGCATTCTTGTTTCCATGTGTCGGCTTCCTCGTGCTTTGCTCCAAGGCATCGACCGCGGCTGTCCGCAGGCCGGTGACGAGCGGACAGCCGCGGAGCTACCGAGATCTCACAGCTGGCGATCCGGCTGACCGGTTTCACCGGACGACGACAGCAACCGCCGCAGCGGCGTGTAGTCGTGCCAGGGATCTTGCAGGGCCTCACGCCACTTCGCCTCGTGCTCCCGGTGCCGGAGCCTGAAGTAGACCGTGCGCCGGACGGAATCGCTGGTGTTGTGGCCGCCGTTGTGGCCGAGGAGGTAGTGCTTCAGGAGCATGTCGCCCGGCCGGCCGCGCACCTGGTCCCGCTCAGGCAGGGGGACACGGGGATACGTCGTGAAGGCTTCGGGTCCGCGCTCGCGGAAGAGGTTCGCGTGATCGCGGTGTGTTCCCGGCCAGACGAAGAGGTTTCCCGTGTCGTCGCTCGACTGGTCGGTCATGAAGAACCCGGCGAGCATGGTGAATGTCCATGGTGGATCACCGGGCTTCCGCCCCTTTCCACCGTCGATGTGCGGATTCTCCCGGGCGTCCTTGAAGGGCGGGTATGTCAGAGCGGTCTGTGCTGTCTCGGGAAAGTCCAGCGCGCCCTTCCCGACGAGTTGTTCGGCGAGCGAGAAGGCCGCGGTGTCGCGCAACAAGGACGCGAACACCGGCGAATCCGTCAGCTGCTGGAACCTGTAGACCACCCCGACGTGACCCTCCGCCGGAGGCCGCGCGCGGATCTGCTCATCGATCGCCGCGTTGATGGCGGCGATCAGGTCGGGCGGCACGACATCCGGGATCACGATATAGCCGCGCTCGGTGAACTCTTCCAGTTGTTCGCGAGTCAACATCCTTTTCACGCTCGACACCGCCTGCCGGTCACCGCTCTTCGGTGTGGCTTCGGTCGTATCAGCCACGAGATCTGCCACCACCCTTCTTCATGTCCGCCGTCTTCGATGCACGGCTGACGCTAGGACGCGTGCGGAGGGAGCCGTATCCCTTGGTCTGACAGTTGCCCGCTCGCCGCCCTGGGCAGGATCGCGAGCGTGCCGGATCCCGCGGACGAAGCCGCCACGGGCGACGGGCCCGCGCCGGCCCGTCACCGGCTGTCCACCGGCCGGGTGGCCCGCAGGCTCACGTAGTTGTTGTCTCTTTCCAAACCGAGCGCCTGGGCGCTCAGGTAGTCGACCCCGTCGGCGTACGTGTACGGCTGCATGAACCGGCCGGCCCGCACGTCCCGGGACAGCCGGGCCAGCGGGTGCTCCGCCGCGTAGGTGGCCCCGCCCACCACGGTGAGGCAGTCGTCGACCACCGCGGCCGCCAGTTGGTTGACCATGACTTTGGCGCACTGGAACGGGGTCATCATCCGCCGGCCGCGCTCATCGGGATCCATGTCGTGACGTGGCGACAGTTCGTCGACGTTGACGAGCGCAGCCGATGCGGTGGCCCGCAGCGCGTACAGCCGCGCCTCGGTCTCGGCGACCAGGGTGCGTGAGGCCGCGGGCGGTGTGGCCGACCGCCGGGCCATGGTCTCCACCGCGAGGTCGCGGGCGGCCTGGGCGACGCCGACGTAGATGCCGAGCATGGCGACGGAGCTGACCGCCTGCCCGGCGAGGGCCGCGTCGCTGTGCGCGCCGACGCTGCCACGCGCCAGCAGGTTTCCGGCGGGCACCGGGCAGTCGTCGAACGCCACGTCGAGCGTGCCGGACGCCCGCATGCCCAGGCCGGTCCATCCGTCGACGATGGAGAGCCCCGGGGTGTCCCGTGCCACGATGGGGGCGTACAGCAGCGTTGTTCCCCCGGCGGCCGGCGCCTGGGCGGAGACGACGAAGTGCGTCGCGATCGGCGCCATCGTCACCAGAGTCTTGCGTCCGGACAGCAGCCAGCCACCGGAGCCGTCGGGGCGCAGCCGGGTGGTCTCTCGTCCGTGGTCCTTCACCGCGCCGCCGATCACCGCCTCGCCGCGGGCCATCGCGCGCAGCAGCCGCTCGGCCAGTTTCCGGGTCGGCGGCGGGCCGTGCAGCCACTCGTATGTCAGGGTGATTCCCCGGCTGAACTGGGCGTGCAAGGCCAGTGCGGTCGAGGCGTCCGCCTCGGCGACCCGCAAAAGCGCGACCGCCACGTCGTGAAGCCGGCTGACGCCCATCCCTCCCAGTTCGGCGGGCACGGTCGCGCCCAGCACGCCGTCGCGCGCGAAGCCGTGGAACGTCGCGGCGGGGAAGGTGCTGTCCCGGTCGTTCGGCGCCGCCTGGGCGCGTATCCGGGGCAGGTGCCGGTCCAGGAGGGTCAGCAGCTGTTCACCTGGCGCGGTGATGGCGGTGGTCAGGTCGCCGGGTGGCTCGGCCGGCCGGGGGGCCTGTTCCGTCTCCATCACCTCGGCACCGACGTGGGACGGTGCCGCGGTGTCCTGTTCTCGCATAGCCCTCTCGATCCCTCAGAGCACCCGGACGTTCGGCACATAGCTGATCCATCGGCCGCCGGAGCGCCGGAACTCCTGTTCGTTCGCCATGATTTCGTCGGCGTGGTTCCACGCGAACAGCAGCGCGTAGTCCGGGTACGGGTCGCGGAACGCGGTCGGCGGGCGTACGGGGATGTGCTTGCCGGGCGTCATGCGGTGCTGCTTGGCGGGCGTGCTGTCACACACGTAGGAGACGAGTTCGGGCCCGATGTCGCAGAAGTTGGTGACTGTGGCGCTTTTCGCCGTGGCGCCGTAGGCGACCACGCTGGATCCTTCGGTGCGCAGCCGTCGCAGCAGTGCCACCAGGTCGTCGCGCACGCGCATCACGCCGGCGGCGAAGCCACGCAGCGTCTCCATGTCGGACAGCCCGCGGGCGTCCTCCTCGGCGAGCAGGTCGGCGACGGCGGCGCTGGGTGTGCGTCCGCCGGTCCGGGCGAGCGTGTACCGGACCTCGCCGCCGTGCACCGGCAGGCGTTCCACGTCGACCAGCTCGAATCCGTGGTGCTCGGCCATGGCCCGCACCGAGTGGGCGCTGAACAGGAAGAAGTGCTCGTCGTAGATCTGGTCGAAGGACGTCTTCTCCACCAGGTCGCCGAGGTAGGGGTCCTCGAACACGAACACGCCGTCCGGTGCCAGCAGTGCGTCGACTCCGCGGAAGACCGAGTTCGGGTACGGGATGTGGCACATGGTGTTCGCCGCGAAGATGACCTGGGCGGGCCCTTCCGCCTCGCGGATCCGCGCCGCTGTCGAGTCCTCGAAGAACTCGGTGAGGACCCGGACGCCCTTGGTGCGGGCCAGCTCGGCCACCCGCCCGGAAGGTTCGAAGCCCAGGTGGCGTACGCCTGCCTGGTGGATCGTGCTCAGCATGACGCCGTCGTTGCAGCCCATCTCGACGATGAACGGGTCCGGCGCGGCCAACTCGGTGGCGAGGAACCGTCGTGCGACACCCGCGAAGTGCTCCCGCATCACCGCCGACCCGGACGAGTGGTACGGGTAGTCCTCGTGGAACATCTTGTCCCGCGGTACCGACTCGGTGAGCTGCACCATCGTGCACGACTCGCATTGCCCGACGGCGAGCCGGAAGAAGAACTCCTCGGTGTCGCAGTCCGGTTCCCGGAACGCGTCGGACAGCGGCTGACGGCCGAGGTCGAGGAACTCGTGGACTGTCCCGTCGCACACTCTGCAGGTGACGGTCGCCCGTTCTCGCGGCATGGTGTTCCCTCCGTACCAGATGGGTTGTCTCAGAATCCGGCCAGCACCTCGCGCAGGGCCTGGATCACCGTCTGCTGCCGGTCCAACGGCAGCGACGGGTACATCGGCAGCGAAAACACCTCGCCTGCCAGTTTCTCGGTGACCGGCAGCGAGCCCCTGGCGCATCCGAGGTGCGCGAATCCGGCCATCGTGTGCACCGGCCAGGGGTAGCTGATGTTCAGCGCGATGCCGTACGCGCGCAGCCGTTCGATGATCTCGTCCCGCCTGGGGTGCCGAACGACGTACAGGTAGTACACGTGCTCATTGCCAAAGGAGACCGTCGGCAGGACGAGGCCGCCCGGTTCGGCGAGGTCGCCCAGCGCCTTGGTGTAGAGCCGCGCGATGTCGCGGCGCTTGGAGATGTACGCGTCGAGCCGGCGCAGCTTGCCCCGCAGAATCTCGGCCTGTACCTCGTCGAGGCGGCTGTTGTGTCCGGGAACCCGCTCCACGAAGTAGCGGTCTTCCATGCCGTAGTAGCGCAGGCGCCGGACGTTGCGGTCGGTGTCCTCGTCGCCGGTGATCACGGCGCCACCGTCGCCGTACGCGCCGAGAACCTTCGTGGGATAGAAGGAGAAGGCGGCGACGTCGCCCATCGTGCCTGCCAGCCGGCCGTGGTGGCGCGCGCCGTGCGCTTGGGCGCAGTCCTCGAGGATGGCCAGGCTGTGGCGGTCGGCGAGCCGGCGCAGCGGGGCCATGTCGACGCACTGGCCATAGAGGTGCACGGGGACCAGTGCCCGTGTGCGCGGGCCGATCGCGGCCGCGACCTGGTCGGTGTCCATGAGGAAGTCGTCCTCGCGTACATCCACGAAGACCGGCTTCGCGCCCGTCCCGTCGATGGCCACCACGGTCGGCGCGGCGGTGTTGGCGACGGTGATCACCTCATCGCCCTTGCCCACGCCGAGCGCCTGCAGCCCCAGCTTGACCGCGTTGGTGCCGTTGTCGACGCCGGCGCAGTGGGCGGCGCCGTGGTACGCCGCGAACTCGGCCTCGAACCCGGCCACGCTGGGACCCAGTATCAGCTGGCCGGACTCGAACACCTTCGTCACCGCCGCGAGTACCTCCTCGCGTTCCTCGTGGTACTCCGGCAGGTAGTCCCATACCCGGATCGTCACCGTTGCCCTCCCTCGTATGCGAGCGTCGCACCGACGGTGCGGCCCGGGTGGTTCCGGATCGGTTCGACACCGGCGGTGGTGGCCGGCCGTCCCGCGAACCTCCGCGGCCGGTAGGTGGCTTCGCCCCGACCGGCTCCTGTTGAATCGACTCGGGCGGTGGTTCGGCTTCCTGGCCGGCCACCGCCTCGCCCGCTTCCGCCGACAAATCCGCGGCGCGGGGACGCTAGCTCGGCACCGTCAGGTCCAGCTCGCTCTGGGGCCCCCGCGTCCATGGCACTCCGGTGAGCACGTCGTGCCGGAGCTTGTGCAGCCTCGGCGAGGGCCGCACGCCCAGCTCCGCGCCGAGGGTGGACTGCAGCCGGTGATACGCCTCCAGGGCGTCGGCACGCCGGCCCGTCTCGACGAGCGCGATCATCAACTGCTGGTGGAACCACTCGTCGAGGGGGTTGGCGGCCGCGAGGAACTGCAGTTCCGGGAGCAGCTCACGGTGGCGGCCGAGCCGCTGATCGGCGAAGATGCGCAACCGCAGCGTCCGCATCCGGCTCTTCTCCAGGTGCATGATGCGCGGCGCCAGCACCGATCCCGCCGAGACATCCGCCAGCGCTCGCCCGCGCCACAGTGCGAGCGCCTCGCGCAGCTGCCGCGCGGCCTGCTCGGTGTGCCCCGCCGTCAGCGACGCGCGCGCCCGCTCGCTCAACCGCTCGAACACCTGCGCGTCGATCTCCGACTCTTCCGCCCGGAGCACGTACCCGGACGGACGGGTCTCCACCAATGCGCCCCAGCCGATCCGGTCGAACCGGCGCTGATATTTCTTGCGTATCTGGTAGACGTAGGTCTGCGCGGTGGCGACGGCACTGCACGGGGGGTTTTCGCCCCACAACTCGTAAAGGATCGAGGAGTGGCCGACGACCTGGTTCGCGTGAAGCAGCAGCAGGGCGAGTGTCCAGCGGACCTTGGGTGCCGAGGGCTTTTCGGCGGCGCCCTCCACTGCGACCTCCAGCGGGCCGAGTACGCGGAATATCATGGCGTTCTACGGCATCCGTGCGACCCGTCGTGATGGGCGGGACAACCGGACAGTGTCCGTTCGGACTGCGCCACACCCATGAAGCTCACCCTTTTCCTACGACCCGGCCCGCACGGTGCTCACCGCAGACGGTAGAACCGCACCGCGGGGACCTGGCATCACACACCCTGCTAGTACTGCGGCCGGTTGTTCACCCGAGGTGACGGCGGGTGCCTCGCCGCTCCCTTCCCGGGACTCATTGCCGCGCGCTGCGCGCGGGGGCCGGACGGGCACGGGGTGCGCACGTGCTGTCAGACCGAGGGATATGGGCGTCTCCTTGTCCGCCATAGCATCGGCTGCACGTTCCACACAACGAGGTGCACCAGGAAGGGTGGCAAGTTCGTGGCTGAAAACGACACGATCACCATTCGCGTTGACGAGCGGATCGAGCAGGCAATTGCCGCCCTGACCCGCGGTGGCGCGTCCGCCACGACGGCGATCGAGCAGGCGATCCTGGAATCGGCCAGGCGCGCCGCGCCGGCCGCTCCCACCGAGGCCATGCCTGACAGCATCGACTCGCGGACGCTGAGTGTGCGGCGGATGTTGACCCGTGACCAGCTGCAGGAGTTCGCCGAACGCGGCTACATCGTGATCCGGGACGTCGTGCCTCCGGACATCCTGGCCGCGGCCAACGCGGCGGTGGACGACCAGCTGCGCATGCATCCGCCCCAGGAAGGCCACGCCGGACCGCACTTCATGTTCCCCAAGTGGGAGGAGGAGCCGGCACTCGCGGCGCTCCTGCGTGACACCCAGGCCTTCTCGCTCGCCGAAGAACTCACCGGTGACGGCGCCATGGAATACCCGTGGCAGACGCAGATAGCGATGACTTATCCGCCCTACACCGACGACCGGGGAATGCCGCACATCGACGGCGGCATGCGCCGGAAGGCCGACGAACCCCCGCGGACCTTCACCGTGCTCGCCGGCTTCTTCCTCACCGACCAGGACGACGACGACACCGGGAACCTCTACGTCTGGCCGGGAACGCACCGCGCTCACGCGAAGTACTTCCGTGAGCACGGGCCCGACGCGTTCACCTCCTACCCGGACATCAAGCTGCCCGAACGGGAGCAGGTACGCGGCCGCGCCGGAGACATGCTGCTGAAGCACTACATGGTCGGCCACAACGTCGGCAGCAACACGTCCGACTCCGTTCGGCGCACGGTCTACTTCCGGCTCAAGGTCCGCGGGCACGACGCGACCTGGCGTCAGATCCTCCAGAATCCCTGGCACGATTTCACTCCGCTGCGGCCGCTGGTGTCCGCTTTCGAAGAAAACGACGATTCAGGCCGATAGGATCCGCGGTCGGATTCGACAGCCGGCAGGTTTCCGACCTGCCGGCTCGGCTTTGCCGCCACGCGTCATCCCCTGGTTCGACGGCGCCGCACCATCCACCTTGTCAGGCGACCTGCATTGGATAACCTCCCGCGATGAAAGCGATCATATATTCGTCAATCGGCAAGAGTGACGTTCTCCGATTCGTCGACCGGCCTGTGCCCGAGCCGGGTCCCGGTGAGGTGCGGGTCCGTGTCGCGGTCTCCGGGGTGAACCACTCGGACTGGAAGGGCCGGCAGTTCGGTCACCGCAACGGCACCCTGATGTTCCCCGAGGTGATTCCGCACAACGACGGCAGCGGAGTGATCGACGCCGTCGGAGCGGGCGTCGACCGGGAACGGATCGGCCAGCGGGTGTGGGTGTGGGAGGCGGCGTACAAGCGGCCCCACGGCACCGCCGCGGAATACGCCGTCGTCCCCTCCCGCCAGGCGGTCCCCCTGCCGGCGCAGGTCTCGTTCGAGACCGGTGCCTGCTTCGGCCTGCCGGCGGTCGCCGCCCAACGCTGCCTGCTCGCCGGGCAGAAGGGCCCCGACCGTCTCGGCCCCGGCGCCCTGAGCGGGCGGACCGTGCTGGTCGCCGGCGGCGCCGGAGCCGTGGGGCATACCGCGATCCAGCTCGGCGCCTGGTCCGGGGCGACCGTGATCGCGACGGTCAGCGGCCCGAAGAAGGCGGAAATGGCCCGCCGCGCCGGCGCGGCGCACACCGTCGAGTACCGGTCGCAGACGGCCCAGTCCGACATCCGCGCCCTCGCGCCGCAGGGGGTGGACCTCATCGTCGAGGTGGCGGCGACGGAGAACATCGCCACCCACCTGGAGGTCCTCGCCCCGAACGGCACCGTCGCCGCGTACGGCACCGAGGGGGACAGCGTGCTGGCGTTCCCGACCAAGAAGGCGATCGGCCGGAACCTGCGCTTTCAGTTCGTGCTGGCGATGACGCTGTCCGCGGCCGACAAGGACCTCGCGTCGGCCGACATCACGAGGGCGGCGGCCGACGGGGCACTCGCTGTGGGAGAGGAAGCCGGGCTGCCGATCCACCGGTTCCCGCTCCAGCGCACCGGCGAGGCACAGGACGCCGTGCAGGCCGGCGTCCTCGGCAAGGTCGTCGTCGAGATCGGCTAGCCGACTGTCAGCGTGAAGGATGCCCCGGAGAGGGACGGACGGATGTACGACAGCGACACGTACCTGCGGCGGCTGGGGTACGACCCCGCCGCCGGCAGACCGGCCGCGGATCTGGCGACCCTCGTCGCACTGCACAAGCGGCATATGGAGACCGTTCCGTTCAACAGTGCGGGCTCGCTGGCTGTGCCCGCTGCGAGCGGCAGGCTGGTCGATCTGGTCGACTTCGACGAGGACGCGACGTTCGATTCGGTGGTCGCGGCGGGCAACGGCGGCGGCTGCGTCCAGATGACCCGGCTGTTCCTGCGGCTGCTGCGCGACCTCGGGTTCGATGCCGACCTGATCGCCGGCACGACGGCGGAAGGCCGCCAGTCGTACGGCGTCGAGGTCGAGCACATGCTCATCCTGGCCCGCGTGGACGGCGGGTCCTGGCTGGCCGACATCGGGTACGCCGGGCCGTCGTTCGTCGAGCCGCTGCGCCTCGACGGCGCCCCCGGCGATCAACGCCAGTACGGCTGCCGGTACCGGCTCATCCCCGGCCGGGACGGTGTGACGCTGCAGCGCCGCCCCAGGCTCGGCCAGTGGAGCACGGTCTACGAGTTCACCACGCACGTCCGCGACCGGTCGGACTGGGCGCCGGCGGAGAAGGCGATCAACGCCGCGCTCGCCGCCGGCGGCGGCGGCGAGCTCTACAGCCGAGCGGTCCCCGACGGCCAGGTGGTGCTGAAGGGCCGCCGCTATCTCACCGTCCGGGCCGGCATCGAGAAGACCCGCACCGTCACCGACGACGGTGACTGGCACGCGTATCGCAGCGCCATCCTGGCCGGCGAAGTCGGCTGACCCAGACAACGAGGAGAAGGCATGCGCCGACGAATTGCCCGGTCGGAACGGATGTACGTCAGCGAGATCAGGACGCAGGCGCTGCAGATCTGCGTGGTGCGCGGCGGCGTCGACGCCGGGATTCTGGACGCGGCCTTCACCGCTGTCCTCGCGGAGGCGCCAGGTCTGCGCAGCCGTCTGGAGAAGGACGGCGACGACTACTACCTCAGCCTGCTGGAGCCGAGCGAGCTGCCGCGTCTGCACGTCCGGCGCAACGAGCCCGGTGCGCGGCTTGAGGAGTACAACAAGCCGTTGCACCTCGGTGGCCCGCTCGCGCGTGCCGTCCTGCTGACCGGCACCGACGAGGACGTCGTGATGTTCGGCGTCGACCACGCGATCTCCGACGGCCGCAGCGCGACCGCGTTCTGCAACCGGATCTGGCAGCGTTACATCGACATCCAGTCCGGCGGCTACTCGGCCCCAAAGCCGCAACAGCAGCAGTGGCCGGCGCCGCTCGAGGACTGGCTGCCGCCGCGCAGCGATGCCGAGCTCGACGCCTACGTCCAGGAGCGGCTCGAGCGGGCCGAGGGGGCACCGGTGGCGTCTTTGCCGTTCCGGGCGGCCGGGTCCCTCCCGCCGGTGCCGGCGGAGAGTCTGATGACCTCGCGCAGGCTCCGACTGACCGAATCGCAGACCACTGGTCTGCTGGCCTTCGCCAAGCACACCGGAGTATCGGTGAACGGGTTGGTCGCCGCGGCACTGTTGGCGGCCGTGCGCGCCGGCCTGCCCGAGGAACTGGCCGACCACCGGCTGTCCAGCTTCTGCACGGTCGACCTGCGCAACCAGTTCGCGCCGGGACTCGGCCACGAGGCGATGGTGCCCATGGTCTCCTGGTACCGCGATCTGCTCCACGTGCCCGCCGGCGCCGACCTGGTCAAGCTCGGCCACCGGTTCAGCACCGAGCTGCGCGCCGGCATCGAGCGGGGTGACGCGGCGATGGAGATGCAGGCACTGGACCGGTTGCTCCCCCACCCCCAGCTCTGGCCGACCAGCCTGGTGCTCACCAACGTCGGAAGAATCGACGGGCCGCCGTCGCCGAAGGGGCTGAAGATCGTCGACATGACCAAGTTCCCGCTGTCCAGCCGGTGGGACCCGGAGCGCGGTGCGGGCCCGTTGCTCGCGTCGCCGGCAACGATCTACGGCCGGTTCAGCATCGAGATGCCGTACAGCACGCAGTGCTTCACGACCGCGCAGATGGACTCGATCCACGACCACGTCCGCGATTCGCTGCTGGCATGCGCTGATCGGGCCCCCGGTTCACGGCGCTAGCGCCAACGGGCGGCCGGATGCCCTCCGGCCGCCCGTGAACACGCCGGGATCAGTAGCGCACGGGCAGGCGCAGTACGCCCAGCACCGGGGTCTTCAGCCGTACCGGAACCTCCCGCAGCGGCACGTCCAGGGCGAGTCCGGGGAAGCCGAGCACCAGCGCGGTCAGCCCCTCGGCCAGGACGAGCCGGGCCAGCCGCTGTCCGACGCAGGCGTGTACGCCGTATCCGAAGGCCAGGTGGGCGGAAGCGTCCTGGCTCACATCCAGCCCGTCGGGACAGCCGAACCTGGCCGGATCACGGTTGGCCGCCGGCAAGGCGACCGTCACCGTCTCCCCCTCGCGGACCAGTTCCCCGCCGAGTTCCACATCGGACAGTGCGGTCCGGAAGATCTGGAACTGGTTGACCGAGGTGTACCGCAGCAGCTCCTCGACCATTTTCTCGATCCCGTCGGCGCCGCCGCTCCGGGCGGCCGAACGCAGCCTGTCGAGCTGGTCGCGGTGGTGCAGCAGCGCCAGCAACGACGACGCGAGCGCGCCCTCGCAGCTGGCGAAGCCCGCCGCGAAGACGATCAGCAGCATGTTGGTGATCTCGCGGTCGGTCAGCTCGGGGTCGGCGGCCAACCGCCCGGTGACGTTCTCGCCCGGCTCGACCCGTGCCTTGCCCACGAGGTCCAGGAGGTAGTGGTACGCCCGGGTCCCGGCCTCCCGCTCCGCCTCGAGGCTGACCTCGTCGTCGGTGGCGCTGTCGCTCAGAGCGGACAGGACCGGGCTGCCGGTGAACGGGACCCCCAGCACCTCGCACAACACCCGCAGCGAGAGCGGCCGGACGTACGTCGGCAGGAGGTCGACCGGTGAGCCGTGCTGCCGTACCTGGGCGAGCTGCGCGGCGGCCAGCTCGGCCACCCGCGGGGCGTACGCCGCGGTGGCGCGGGCACTGAACTCGCTGCTGAGCAGATTCCGGTAGCGGGTGTGCTCCGGCGGATCCATGTGGATGAACCCGCCCGGCACGATGGGCACGGAGGGGAAGATCTCGCCCTTCTTCGTCACCGGGGCGTGTGTGGTGTGGAAGCGGTGGCTGAACGCCTGGCTGCCGAGCACCTCACGCGCGAGCTCGTGGCTGGTGGCCAGCCAGCCGACGTGACCGTCCGGATACACCATCCGGGCCAGTGGCCGCGTCCGGACCAGCTCACCGAGCACCGCCGGCGGATCGAACGGTTCGGTGCGGTCCCAGTGCCGCAGATAGGAGATCGGTTCCGGGATTCCCTCAGTCATCTGGTGACATCCTCTGTTCTGGACCGGGTTCACCGGGTCGTGCCGGAGCCCTGGTTCGCGGCCTGGGCCCGAAGCGCTTGCCGGTCCACCTTTCCCGCAGCGCTCAGCGGCAGGGCAGCCAGCAGCAACAGGCGTTCGGGGAACTTCCGCGGCTCCATCCCGGCCGCGGCGAGGTGGGCGGTGACCTCGGCCAGACTCAGGTCGGCCGAGGTGGCGACGCAGGCGCAGACGCGCTCGCCGTACAGCGGGTCGGCCACCGCTACGCAGGCCACGTCGCGGATCGCGGGATGCGTGATCAGCACCGACTCGACCTCCGCCGGGCTGATGTTGAGGCCGCCGCGGATGACCACGTCCTTGCGGCGTCCGACGATCCGGAGTCGGCCCCGGTCGTCGATCAACCCGAGATCTCCGGTGCGGGTCCATCCGTCCGGGTTGCGCAGCGAGGCGTCCAGCTCGGGGGAATTGAGGTAGCTCATCGGCGACATCGGGCCGCGTGCGACGACCTCGCCGGTCGCTCCGCCGGGCAGCTCGATTCCGTCCGGGTCGACGATGCGGATGTCCGCGACGGCGGGGTCGGGGCGGCCGACCGTACCGTCGTAAAGGGCGAGACCGCTGTTGCAGGAGACGCCGTCGGCCGAGCCGTACAGCGAGACGACTGTGCAGCCCAGGAGCTCCTCGGCGCGCCGCGCCGTGTCCAGGTCGAGCGCGGCCCCACCGAGTACCGCGGCCTGCAGGGAGCTGAGGTCGGTGTCCTGGATCTCCGGGCGGTCCAGCAGCATGCGCAGCATCGTGGGCACGCCCAGCAGGTGGGTGGGCCGGGTTTCGGCGATGGTCCGCAGCGTCCCGGCAGCGTCGAAGGACGGCCTCAGCACGAGGGTTCCGCCCAGGGTCGCGAGGGTGACCGGCGTCCCGCTGGAGCCGAAGGCCGACGCCAGCGGGACGAGGAAGAGGTTGCGCATCGTGGCCGGGGAACCTCGGTGCAGGCCGGCCATCATGGCACCGCGGCCACCGGCCAGCGCGTTGTGCGAGTACAGGACCATCTTCGGTTCCGCCTCGGACCCGGAGGTGACCAGGATCCGTGCCGGTGCGTCGGGGTCGGATTCCCGCGGCACGAACTCGTCGGCGGTGGCGGCGGCCAGGGCCTCGATCGGCACGCAGTCCGGCGTCTTGGCGGCACCGTCCCCGGCGACGATGACGGCACGCAGCATCGGCAGGGCGTCGGCGTGTTTCCGGATCCGCTCGGCGCAGGGATAGCCGTGATGATCGGCGACGGTGATCACCGCGACCGCCTCGGAGCGGCGTAGCAGGCTGACCGCGTCCCGGTCGCCCCGGCCGAGCGGAAACGGCAGCACGACGGCGCCCACCGCGGCGACGGCGAGGTCGACGGCACACGCGAGACGGGCGTTGGGCAGCTGGACCGCCACGACGTCGCCGGGGACGATGCCGAGCTGCACCAGTCCCGCGGCCAGGCGCCGGGCTGCCTGGTCCAGTTCGCCGTAGCTGACCGTACCCTCGGCGTCCAGCACGGCCGGCGCCTGAGGCGTGCGCTGGACGTGGCCACGGAACAGGGAGTACAGGTCCTGGCCCGGGTAGTGGCCCGCGGCGGCCCAGGCCTGGCGCTGGTCGGCGGAAACGTGGTCGGTATACCGGGCTGAGGTGCGGTTCACGAGACTCTTCCTGGTCTGAGCCTGACCGAGATCCATCCGGTCTCCTAGGCCTGGGGGGCGGGCCGGGTCAGTGCCGCGCGGGCGTCGGCCCGCAGCCGGACCCGATCGGGTTTGCCCCAGCCGGTCGTCGGCAGTTTCCGGCGAATGTCGATCAGGCGGGGGACGTAGGTGTCGGACAGTGCCTCGGCGACGTGACGGCGCAGTTCCCGGGGATCCGGGTCGGCGCCGGGCTCGGGCACGACGGCGGCGTAGATGTGCTCCACCCGGTCGGCGTCCTCGACCCCGCATACGGCGGCCTGGGACACGCCCGGGGCCTGCCTGAGCACCTTCTCCACCTGCTCGGGGTGGATGCGGATTCCCTTGACCTTCATCATGTTCGCGAGCCGGCCGGTCAGGTGCAGGTAGCCGTCGGTGTCGAGGTGCCCGAGGTCGCCGGTGCGCACCCAGCCGTCGCGGACGAGTGCCGCGGTGAGCGCCGGCTCGTGCCAGTAGCCGGCCGTGGGCCAGCGTGGAACCGCGCAGACCTCGCCGACCTCGCCGACGGGCAGCACCGCGCCGGTGTCGGGGTGCCGGATGCTGAGCGCCCCGGGGTCGACCGGCCGGCCCACGCTGGAGCAGGCGCGCAGGTCGTCGTGGTCGCCGGGGGGGAGCATGGTGAGCACTCCGGTCTCGGTCGTGCCGTAGACCTGGATCAGTACGGGGCCGAAGATTTCCCGGGCCTTGCGCAGCTTGAGCGGTGCCCCGGGGCTGCCGGTGTAGATCAGCTCGGTCAGGCTGGACAGGTCGGTGGCCGCCCGGTCCGGGTGCTCGGCCAGTGCGTCCAGTTGCGGAGCGCCGAGCATGAGCCGGCCGACGCGGTGCTGCGCGATCGCACGCAGCACGGCCGCCGCGTCGAAGCCGGGATGCAGGACGACCATGCCGCCGGTGACGAGCGTGTCCTCCGCGGTGAACACGTCGGTGTGGATGAGCGGTGCGGTGATCAGGAGGGTCGTCGGGCCGGTCGCGCTCGCGCCGGCCGTGGAGGGCAGGGACGGTGCGGCCGAGAGCATGTCGTTCCTGACCCCGAAGGTCCAGCAGAGGCCGTTCCGTCCGCTCGGCAGCCTGGTCTGGGTGATCACCGCGACGTCGCCGTCGGTGATGTCCGCGCACGGGCCCACTCCGTCACCGCAACCGGCGCTCACATCCACCGTGTCCGGCTGCCCTGCGCCCAGTACGGCCAGGACCGGCCGACCGGTCGCGTTCACCAGCAGCTCCCGCGCCCGCGCCTCGTTGGCCGGGTCGACCGCCAGCATCCGGACACCGGTATCCGCGGCCAGGGCGCGCTGCAGCTCCGCGCGCAACTCGTCCTCGGGCCCGGCCGGGTCCACCCAGCGCATGTGCGCGGCGGTCGCCCCCACCAGGTTGGCCGCCCACTGCAGGATCAGCGTGGCCGCGGTGTTCGGCTCGGTCAGGATGCAGACGACGTCACCGCGGCCGACGCCGTGGCGGCCCATCGCGGCCGCGGCCCGGCGAACGGCGTCGGCCAGCTCCCCGGCCGAGAAGGGGACTTCCCCGCTGACCACGGCAAGGCGATCCGGATCGGCATCGAAATGAGTCAGCAGCTGCTGAACATAATGCACATGCGTGGTACTCATGACCCGGCTTCGCCTTCCTGTCCAAGACAATGCGATGTCCAGTGGTCGAGTGAGACGAACCGCAGGCTAAACCGGCGGGCACCGAGGGCCCCATACCTCACATTGACGGCACGTGGTCGCCGCGAAAGAGCCGGCCCGGCATGCCCGGGAAGGCTGGATTGACGCGACGGTCAGTCGAGGATTTTGATGCCTCCTGAGCTGAGACGGAATCCGACCGGCCGTCCGATGCCGGCGGTGGCCTCTCCTACCAACGCCGCCAGACCCTCGATTGCGGCGGCGGTTTTCAGTCCGCCGGCGTAGACCGGCTCAAGTCCGCGGAACTCGTCGATCAGTTCCTCCACGACGTCACAGGCCTCGCGGTCGTCTCCGATGACGGGGACGTCGGTCTCGAAAACGCCCATGCCGGCAAGTGCCAGATGGCTGGGACCGAACTGCTGAAAGGCTCCGACGACCCGGGAGCCGGGAAGAAGCTCACTTGCCAGTCCGGTGGCGCTCCCGCCGTGTACGGGCTGCATGAAGTAGCCGCTCTCGTCATGCTGAAGCGATGTCGTGCATATCACCGTGACGACGCCCTTCAGCGCGTCGCCCAACCGGGGGACCAGCGACGGCATCTGGGAGGTGCGGATGGTCAGGAACGCCACGTCGGCCTGGTGTGCTCGCGTTCTGGCCGGCGCCAACTCCTCAAGGGAGAGCCGCTCGACGGTGCGTCCTACCGTGGCGAACGCCTCCACCAGAGCGGCAGCCCAGCAGTCGTCAGGCCCGACGATCGCCAGCCTGAGGTGCCGTGCCGAAGGCAGCGGCGCGTCCGGGATGAGGAATCCGGTCATGGGGCGGTCAGTTGAAGTCCTTGATGTGGTCCTCGGCCCACTGCCGGAACGGGCGGGCCGGCACTCCGGTGATCTCCTCGACGGCGGGTGTCACGACGCACGGATTGTTCATGAGTTCGGTCATGATCCGGATGAAGAACTCCGGGAGCTTGGGCTCGGCGTCCTCGGGATCCAGGTCGACCACCTCGATCGGCCGCCCGGTCACCGCTGCGATCACCTCGATGTGCTCCTGCTGCGTCAGGGCCTGCGGCCCGGTCAGCCAGTACCCCTTCCCCTCGTGCCCGGCACCGGTCAGCGCGCAGACCGCCGCGTCGGCGATGTCGCGTTCGTGGATCGACGCGGTGGGGGCTTGCAGGAAGGGAATCCGCAGTACTTCCCCGGACCGGATCGCCGGCGCCAGGTGAAGCTGCTTCGTGGCGAAGGTGGTGGGACGCAGGAACGTCCAGGCGATCCCGGATTCCCGGAGCGCTTCCTCCACCGCGGAGTGCATCACCGCGCTGCGGCTGTGCCGGGTGGCGGGATCGACCACGGCGGCCGAGGACAGCAGCACGATGTGCTCCACCCCGGCAGCCCGCGCCGCACCGGCGAAATCGGCGACACGGTCCGCATGGGCGTACAGGAAGACCTTCTTGACGCCGTCGAGCGCCGCCGGCCAGGTCTCCGGCTCGTCCAGGTCGAGGCGGACCATCTCGGCACCATCCGGAGACTCGCCGGTGCGCGGCGTCCGGCTGGTCCCGCGGACCGGGACTCCGGCAGACAGCAGCCCGGCCACCACATGGCTGCCGACACCGCCGTACGCACCAGTGACAAGAACGGACAAGGCTCCTCCAGAGGATCGGCGGGTCGACGGCCGGGCGAATCGCCGCCGGCAGCCATCACCGCACCCGTGACGGCGCCGGCCCACCGAACCGGCTGGGCACCAGTCAACGGCTTGCCGGGTGACTGGCCTTCCCCCACCTTGGTAATCCTGTGGTGCGGCAGCGACGTGCCGCCCAAGGGCCACTACCAACATCGGGGATAGTGGCGCGGCGGAGGCCGGGCCTAGTGTCCGAAAAGGTCCAACACAAGCTTCTGCGACCAGCAAGAAGGGCCCGAATGAGTGACGACGAGTCGGTCCTGATGGAGGCCTACCAGCGGTTCCACGCGACGGGACCGGAGTGGGGCGGTCATCATCTCAGCAACCACGGCCCGATGGCCGTCGAGGCCATGGTCCGGCACGGATACGCCGACACCGTGCATCGCTGGATAGACAACTACACGCAACGTCTGGAGGAACCACCGCGCGGGCTCGCCCCGGTCACCGAGGACGACTGGCGCGAGGCCCTTGGCGACTTGAAGCGGGTGGCGGACTGGACGACGCTGTTCCAGCGCGAGCTCGCCGAGCGTCCCTGGCGGGAGGTGCTGGCGACGTGGTGGCCGCGGCTGATACCCGGCATCATCGGCGGCACGGCGCACGGCGCGATCCGGGTCGCGCACCTGGTCCACTCCCTGTTGGCGGCCGAAGCCGATTCCGGCTCGGGGCCGGGGTCCGCCGGCGGCCCCATCGACGACAACCCGCGCCTGGTCGAACTCGCCGACGGCCTGGGCTACTGGGCCGCGTGCTGGCGGCCGGTGCCCGGCGAACCCTCCCGTCGGACCGGGTCGCTGACGGCGGCCGACGCCTTGGCCGCCGTGCCGAGCGTCGCCGACCAGCAACAGGGCGTGCCCTACCGAGTCGGCCAGCTCACGACCACCGACGGTTGGCAATCGGCACTCGGCGGCCTGCGAGCCGTGGACGATCCCGAGCAGGTGCCCGCGCTGTTGTCCCAGCTGACCGACGCCTCGGTGGTCCATTACCTGAGCTACAGCCACGGCCAGGCGGTCATGCTGGTCCACGCCTCGACGGCGCCGACCGCCGTCCTGCGCGTGCTGCCCGCCCTGCCGCGCGAACTGTGGGTGCCCAGCGCGGACGCGGCATGGCACGCGAGCGCCGCCTTGACCGCGGCGGCCTCGCCCCCGCAAGCAGTCGACGCCTCGGAAATCGCCGTCCACACCGACGGCGTCACGACGGCCGAGGACGCCATGGCCCGGGCGATCGACCACGGGGACGAACACGTCATCAAGTTCGCCGACACCGCCGTGGAAGCCTTCGCGCGTACCGGGGAACGGGACGCACTGGCGGCGGTGGGCCGATGCGTGGAGATGATCAGCCACGCGGAGGCATCGGGACGTTCGCGAATCGATGGCCGCGGATCCTCCACGTAACCGCCCGGCTTTCGTGTCCCGAAGCCGACGCCGTCCGCGGTTCGGTCGTCCGGAAGGCCTTGAGCTCTTCCGGCACCGGGCCGCCGGTGCCGTAGCCCTGGTGCGTCGGGCGTGCGGCGTCAGACTCCGCCGCACCGTCGGAAAAACCGCCCCCGGCCGGGTGCCGGGGACGCTGTTGGTCGATCCGGGAGCTCGCGTGACGTCGGCCTTCAAGACCTGGTTGTGGTCTTGAAGGCCGACGTTGTCGTAGGGGGTGGGTGCGGGTGTCGATGCGGCCGAGCGGGCCGAGCGAGGTCCCGGCGGAGACGGTGCGGGTGGCGCGGGCCGCGTTCCCGAAGGAGGGTCTGGCGATCCCGGATCCGCGACGGGCTGGGGCAACTGTCCGGCGACGAGGAGTTCGCGGATCTGTTCCCGGCCGGGGGCAGGCCGGCCTGGTCGCCGGGGCGGCCGGCGTCGGTGTCGGTGTTGCAGTTCGTGGAGGGGGTGACCGACCGGCAGGCCGCTGTCGGAGTCCAGGGACCGTCCGGCCGGTGCGGGCGGCGGGTGCTGGACGGCATCTTGGTCGCGGCCGGGGACCGGGGATTGCCGAGGACTACGGGCCGGGCGCGGACCGACTCGACGCAGCCGAAACTCAACGGGACCGGGCAAAGCCGGCCCCCGAGTTGACCGGCGGCGTCGTGTGCCCGGGGGCCGGGGGCGTTCATCGGGTCAGGGGGCCGGATCGGCCGGCGGCCCTCACGCACGAGCGTGACCGGGGCCGGGGCCGGCTAGCTGTTCCGCGCTCGGCCGGCGGCGAAGTAGGAGCGCAGCGGAGCCACGGCGTGTTCGCCGGCACCCGCGTCGACCGCGGCAGCCAGCGCGTTCAACTGGACCGTGGCAAGACGCGCGGCGCTCGGGTCGCACAGGGTGGGGACGAGCCGGCCCTGCTCGTCCTCGACGTCGACGAGCTTGTCCTCGGCCTCGGTGAGCACCACCCACGGCCCGCTGATCACCTGCGCGTGGCAGTCGTGCAGGACGCGGCCCAGATCGGTCAGCGCGTTGCGGCCGAGGCCCCGCCCGGGGGTGGCCACCATGGTCACCACGCACTTGCCGTGCAACGCGGCGTTCATGAGGGGGCGGGACGCCCAGTCGACCGCGTTCTTGACCACGCCCGGAATCGAGCTGTTGTACTCCGGTGTGACGATGATCAGACCGTCCGCCTCACGGACGGCGTCGCGCCACCGGGTGACCGGGGCCGGGCTGCCCTCCCGGGTGTCGAGGTCCTGGTTGTACAGGGGAAGATCGCCGATTCCGTCGAAGAGCTCGATCTCCATCCCCGCCGGGGCCAACAGCCTGACGGCCGTCAGGAGCTGGGTGTTGAACGACTCTTTGCGAAGCGATCCGGAAACGCCCAGAATTCGCAACTCACCACACCCGCATTCATTTCGTGACGGTCTGCTGGTTCGATGATGTGAGCCATGCGTCGTGCCCGGCCCTTTGAGAGAGCGTATGCCGTTCCCTCGCCGCCGAGGAATCCCTCGCTCTGACTGTTCGAGGGACCGCGCCGCTAGTCGGCGTCGTCGTTGTCGTCGAGGAACCACAGACCGTCGATGTCCACCTCGACACCCGGAGAGAAAGGGACCCGGCGATGCGGGTCGTCGACATCGACGGGAATCGACATGGTGAGCAGATAGAACTCTGTCGAAATGACACTGCAGGCGAATATCGATGCCGCGTACGAGGAATTCGAATGAAGCGGTGCGGCGAGCTTGACCCATCGACGGAAAAGGCGCATGAACCAGGAGCCCACTATTCTTCCTTCGCTTTCCGGAAATCAGGGAGGCCCACTCACTGCCGTCGAGCAGACAACAGAAGTGCGCGTTCGCCGAGAACTCCGGTGACGCGTTCGCCGAGAACCCCGGTGACCAGTCCGCTCAGCAGCACCTCCGGGCATCGGGCGCCTCTCGATTACGCCGGGCGCGGATCGCGCCGGCCGTGTGCGCCATCGTGGCAACCGCTCGGCAACGACGACAACTACCCGGGTTGACAGTCTCTGGCCGCGGTCGCGCAACGGTCCACGTGCCACGCGCGGTCGAGCCCCCCGGGGAGCGAAAACGCACGTCACGCCGGGTCAGCTTTTCTTTATCGCGACGTGATCCAATCGGCAGCTTCAGTGACAAAAATCACCAAATGCGATCCACGAATGGATCACCGCCCGGCGGGATCCGTCAAGCCCTCTCCGGCGGACTTGATCGAAAGTCGGCGTTGCCAATGCACGGTGAGTCGACCTTGACAGGCCACAGTCATGGGGTATCGTCAAATTTGCCCATGGGGGGTGATCATCCGCATAGCGTCATCATGCCCGAATAAGGTTTGACTTTGAGCAATGGAGCAGTTCAGAAATCAATTGGCACACGTCGTTTCAAAGCGCGCCTAAGAATTCTGGGGGGTTCGATTGTATATAACGGGTCTCACCGCGTCATGCCTCTCCACGCACCATTGCATCAACCTTGAAATCCTGCGCACAGCCGGTTCGGTCTGGCTTGAGGGCGACGTCATCTCCGCCATCGCTCTGGCCGAGGCGGCGGCGGCGGCCAGATGCCGGCAGGGCAGTGAGCGCTGCACCGCGCTGGCGAGCCTGCAGCTCGCGCTGCTGCTGACCAATCTCCGGCGTATCGACGAGGCCCGGCGTGCGGTGCGCCAAGCCGCCGCGGTACTCGACGACCCCGCCATCAACGCGGTGATGGACCTGGTCAGGGCCAAGATCGCCCTCTGTGACGGCCGCATCGACGAGGCCATCAGCCTGTGTGACACGGGAATGGCCGTGGCGGACGACCCGGTTCTCGCGTCGTGGGCCTCGATCGGGAGCATGGTCCGCGCGATCACCGCGATGCGCCGTGGCGAACTCGCCACGATGATTCATCATGCCAATCAGATCAAGGAGGACGTGATTTTCGGCCGGGAGGGGCTGTGGGGCCGGGACACCTTTCCCTGGAACTCCCCCGCCTGGCTCGTCGTCCAGATCATCGAGGCGGAAAAGGGCTGGGAGGTCGCCGTACCGCTCGCCCGCGGGCTCCTCACGTCCGAGTCGTCGGCCCGGGGCCTTCTGCTGTCCGAGCCCTCGGCGGCGTCGTTCCTCGTGCGGATTCTGCTGCGGGCCGACGACCGGGAGACCGCCGAGCGTGGCCGGCGTTGCGCGGCGGTGCTCGCCGCGGAGAACCCGGGCATTCACGCCATCGCGACCGCCGCCCTGCACCTTGAGGCGCTGCTTGAGAGGGACATCAGCCTGCTCCAGCAGGTCGCCGCCTCCGACTGCGACGAGCGGACCCGCTCCTCGGCGAACGAGGACATCGGCGATCTCCTGTCCGAGAGCGCCGGAGGGTTCCGGCAGGCGTGCATGCACTACGAGACGGCCATGCGCTCGTACGCGGACGCGGGCTCCCCGCGCGACTCGTCCCGGGTCCGCAGCAAGTTGCGGCGCAGCGACGCGCCCAAGACCGCGGCGAGGTTCTGGCCCAGCAGCCGGATCTCCGTGCTGACCGACACCGAATACGCGGTGGCTGAGCTGGTGGCGAGTGGACTGACGAACGCCGAGGTCGGCGGCCAGATGTACCTGTCGCGTCACACCGTCGCCTTCCACCTCCGCAAAGTCTTCCAGAAGGTCGGTGCCAAGTCGCGCATCGAACTGGCAGTCATGTGGAAGCAGTTGACCGGTCAGGATCTGGACGTGGCCAGCCACGGCTGAGGAGTGCGGACCGCCGGCGCTCCCGCCGGGCCGCCCTGAGGCGTCGGCGCGGCAGTCGCCGCAGGCGCCTTTGGCGGGAGCGTGTGCCAAAGAGGTCGCGGACCACGGCATCGCGGCAACTCCTCGGTCAACGGCCCTTCTCGAAAGGCAACCCCTATGCACTCTCTGCGGTTCACCGCCGAGTCGTCGTCGAACGGCGTCGTCGAGCGCGATTTCCTCATGGGTGAGGTCCCCGGTGTTCTCTGGTCGCCGGCCGCCGGCGCCGATCGGGCACCCCTGGTGCTGATGGGCCACGGAGGGGGCAACCACAAGAAGCATCCGGCGATGACGGGCCGGGCACGGCGCTTCGTGACCGACGGCGGGTTCCATGTCGCCGTCATCGACGCGCCCGGTCACGGCGACCGGCCGCGTACGGCGCGCGACGAGCAAGAGCTCGCCGCGCTGTCCGAGGCGAAGGCGGCCGGCAGGCCGGAGGGCCCGGATGCCCGGCGCTACAGCATGTATCTGGCGGAGCTGGCCGTGCCCGAGTGGCGGGCGGCCCTGGACTCCCTTCAGGAGCTTGCGGAGATCGGCGCCGATGGACCGGTGGGCTACTTCGGCGTCAACCTGGGCACCGCGATCGGGGTGCCGCTGGTGGCGGCCGAGCCCAGGATCACGGCCGCGGTCTTCGGCCTGCACTGGCCCGATGCCCTGGCGGAGACGGCGAAGCGGATCACCGTCCCGATCGAGTTCGACCTGCAGTGGGACGACGAGGACGTCCCGCGCGAGGCCGGCCTCGCGCTGTTCGATGCCTTCGCCTCGCAGGAGAAGACGTTGCACGCCAATGCGGGCAAGCACCATGAGATGCCCCGGTTCGAGACCGACAGCGCGGTCCGGTTCTTCGCCCGGCATCTTGGCCGGGCGCTCACCTGACCGTCCTGGGCCCGGATCCTCCGGCTTGACTTCGGTGTGACCGGTGAGGGACGGCGACGGGTACGCGGCGCCCGGCCGTCTCGATCAGCTCGACGAGATGTCGGGTCAGCGCCGCGGGGGTCGGGTGGTTGAACACCCCGGCCGGGGTGAGCGCGGTGCCGGCGTGGCTGTTGAGCCGCCGGGCCAGTTCGATCGCCATCACGGAGTCCAGGCCGGACTCGAAGAAGCCGCGCTCGGGCTCGACCGGTTCCTCCGGGTCGAGTCCAAGGACCCCAACCAGCTGCGCCTGCACCAGGTCCAGTACGGTCTTCTCCCGGTCCGCACCGGCCTGCGCACTCAGGAGCTGCGACCACCGGTCGGCCCTCTCCGCGCCGGCCGCCGCCCGGTAGGCGGGCCGCCGCCGCGGCCGGACCAGCCCGCGCAGCAGCGGCGGGACCGGCCGGCCGGGCACGGGCGCGCCCCACTGATCGGGCCGGCCGGGAACCGGGAACTGTTCGGCGGTGCCGATCGCCGCAGACAGCGCCGACAGTCCCGGACCGTCCGCGGACGCAAGCACCGGTACGCGGGCTCCGCAGCTCGCGGCGGCGGCCCGGGCGAGCCCGTCGGCCGCCGCGGTGGCCGCCTGGTCGGCCGGACCGGTCAGTTCGGCCGCCGTGGTGACCACGGCGAACAGGGCGAGTTCCCGGCCCGCGGCGAGTTCGGCCAGGTGCCGCAGCGAGTCGCTGCGTGCGCCGAGGACCGCGTCGAGGCGTTCCGGGTCCAGTTCCCCGAGCGGGGTGCGGTCGGCCGTTTCGGCGGCGTGGACCACGCCGGTCAGCGGATGGTCCGCCGGTATCGCGGACAGCAGGCGGTGCAGCGCGTCCCGGTCGGTCACGTCGCAGGCCACGACGGACACGGAGGCGCTGAGGGCGGCGAGCTCGTCGGCCAGGGCCGCGGATCGGGGGGTGTCCGCGCCCTGTGGGTCCGCCAGGACCAGGTGGCGGACGCCGTGGTCGGCGGCCAGGTGCCGGGCCACGCGGGATCCGGTCCCGTCGGTGCCGCCCACGATCAGGACCGTGCCGTCGGGGTCGAGTGGCCGGACGGCCGGTCCGGCTTCGTTGACGGCCACCAGCCGCGGAACGTGGACGCGCCCGGCCCGCACCGCGGCCTGTGCGGCGTCGGCGGCCAGCACCGGGCCCAGTCCGGCGTCCGGATCCGCGCCCGGCTCGACGTCCACAAGGACGAAACGGTCCGGGTACTCGGCCTGGATGGCGGCGATCATGCCTCGGACGGCCGCGGCGGCGGGATCAAGCACCGCGACGGGCTCGGCCGAAACCGCGTTCCGGGTCCGTACCACCAGCCGGTGGCCGGCCAGTTCGGGCTCGTCCAGCCACGCCTGTGTGACGGCGAGCGCTCGGCGGCAGGCCGCCGCGGGCGGCTCGCCAGGCAGCACATCGAGCACCGCGACCGCCGCGGCCAGAGCGGTGGGATCGAGCAGGTCGTCGTCGCTGTCGACCACGACGGTCCGCGGCGGGCCGGCAGCGGGCTCGTGGTCGAGCGGGAACCAGACGGTCCGCAGCACGTCACCCGGTCCGCTGGGCCGGGGCTCGTGCACCGGCCGCGTCGCGATCCGGCCCGCGGTGAGCACCGGCAGGCCGGACTCGTCGACCGCGGTCAGTGCGATGCCGTCCTCAGCCGGGCGCAGCGCGACCCGCACGGACACGGCGCCGGTCGCGTGCAGTTCGACTTCGCGCCATGAGGTCGCCTCGCCCGTGGCACGGGTCGCGGCGTCCAGGAGCAGCGGGTGGATGCCGAAGCCGTCGGCCTCCTCGCGGAGCTCGTTTGGCAGGATCACTTCCAGGAAGGTCTCCTCGCCTCGCCGCCAGACGCCGCGTACGCAGTCGGGCAGGCCGGCGGGTGTCACCGGGTCGGCGCCGGCCGGCGGCCAGGACAGCGGGCCGGTTCCGGTTTCCGCTGGGGCTGCTGCCGCGGGGCCGGGCGAGAGGACACCGGTCGCGTTCAGGGTCCAGCCCGACCGGTCACTGCCGGTCCGCACCTGCACCGGGCGCCGGCCGGTGAGGTCCGCGCGGGCGACCACGACCTGGACCTGCCGCGCATCGCTCCGGTCCAGCCGGAGGGGTTCGACCAGATCGAGTTCTGCCACCGTGCCGCAGTCCACCTCGTCACCGGCCCGGATGACCAGCTCGATCCACGTCGAAGCGGGAACCGCTCCGGTGAGCCACGGGTGGTTCGCGGACAGCCGGCCGGCGGCCAGCACGCCGCCGGAACCGGGCAGTGCCGCCACGGTGGTCAGCAGCGGGTGGGCCGCTTCGTCCGCGGCCGCGACGGTGCCGCCACGCAGCCAGTACCGGCGATGGTCGAAGGGATGGGTGGGCAGGTCGCGGCAGAGCTCACGCCAGGCCGGCCCGTCGCCGGGGACAACCGCCGACCAGTCGACCGGCAGCCCGATCGCGAACGCCTCGGCCAGCGCGGTCAGCACCTGGCGCGGGCCGCCCTGGTCACGGCGGAGCGTGCCGATCACCCCGACCGGCCGGCCGGTGTCGGCGATGACGTCGAGGATCGACGAGACCAGGCCCGGATGCGGGGACACCTCGATGACGGCCCGCATCTCGGTGGTCACCTCGCGGACGGCCCCTTCCAGCTCGACCGGCCGGCGCAGGTTGCGGAACCAGTAGCCCGCGTCGAGTACCTCGTCCGGGCCGATCCACCGGCTCTCGACCGTGGAGTAGAACCGGCACGAGCCGACGAGTCCGTGTGCGGGGCGCTCGCCGACGCCGTCGAGCTGGGCCAGCATCGGGCGTTCCAGCTCGTCCACGAGGAAGGAGTGGGAGGCGTAGTCCGCCCGCAGTCTGCGGAACCAGATCTCCTGCTCGGCGGCGAAGGCCGCGAGGTGCTCGATGGCGTCGGCCTCACCGGAGACGCCGACCATCGCGGGTCCGTTGACCGCGGCCAGTTCGAGCCTGCCCCCGTACGCCGACAGCAGCTCCTGCGCCCGCGTGCGGCCGACGCCCAGGACGAGCATTCCGCCGGTGGGTGGCAGTGCCGCGGCCAGCCGGGAGCGCACCACGCAGATCCGCAGCGCGTCGTCCAGCGAGAGGAGCCCGGCCACGCATGCCGCGGCGAGCTCACCTTGCGACGACCCGATCACCACGTCGGGCGTGACACCGGCCCTGGCCCACAGCTGCGCCAGCCCGGTCATCATCACGAACGCGGCGGGCTGGACCACGTCGGTCCGGGAGAGGTCGTCGGCGCCGCCGAGCGCTTCCTCCAGTGTCCAGTCGCAGTCGTAGGTGTCGAGCAGTTCCTGGCACCGGTGCACCCATTCCCGGAACTCCGCCGACTCGGCCATCAGTTCACGGCCCATGCCGGCCCATCCGCCGCCCTGGCCGGGGAAGACGAACACCGCGCCGGTGCCCGGCCCGGCCCGTCCGGTGATGACGTCCGGCTCGGTCTCGCCGGCGGCCAGGCTCCGCAGCCGCCGGGCCAGTTCGGCGTGGTCGGCCGCGAGTACGGTGGCCCGTTCCCGGTGCTTCGTCCGGCCGAACGCGAGCGCGGCGGCCAGGTCGGGCAGCGGTGGCCGCCGGTTCTCCACGGTGTCGGCCAGCCGGGTCGCGGCCGCGGCGAGCCGGCCTGGGTCGCCCGCCGACACGGTGAACGGCAGGATGCCTCCCCCGCCGGACTCGGCCGGTCCGCTCGCGGTGCCCCGCCGGGGCGGCTCTTCGAGGATGACGTGTGCGTTGGTGCCGCTGGCCCCGAAAGCGGACACTCCGGCGCGGCGTGGCCGGTCCGGGCGGGCCGGCCACGGCCTGGCCACGGTCAGCAGCCGGACGGTGTCACCGGACCAGTCGACCTCGGTGCTCGGCATGTCCGCGTGCAAGGTCGCCGGCAGCGTCTGGTGGCGCAACGCCAGCACCATCTTGATCACGCCCGCCACACCGGCCGCCGCTTGGGTGTGGCCGATGTTGCTCTTCACCGACCCCAGCCACAGCGGCTGCGCCGTCCCGCGCCTTCCGTAGGTGGCCTGGAGTGCTTGCGCCTCGATCGGGTCGCCCAGCCGGGTGCCCGTGCCGTGTCCCTCGACGACGTCCACGTCGGACGGCGCGAGCCCGGCGGCCGCGAGGGCCCGCTGGATGACCCGCTGCTGCGCGAGCCCGTTCGGGGCGGTCAGGCCGTTCGAGGCGCCGTCCTGGTTGACCGCCGAGCCCCGGATCACGGCGCCCACCGTGCTGCCCTGGGCCTCGGCGTCCGGCAGTCGCTGCAGCAGCACCACGCCGACGCCCTCCGACCAGCTGGTCCCGTCCGCCGACGCGGAGTAGGCCTTGCACCGCCCGTCGGCCGCGAGCCCGCCGGCCTTGGCGAACTCGAGGTACGCGTTGGGCGTCGCCATGACCGTCACACCGCCGACCACGGCGAGCGAGCACTCGCCGTTGCGCAGGGCCTGCATGGCCAGATGCATCGCGACGAGGGAGGAGGAGCACGCCGTGTCGACCGAGATCGCCGGCCCGGTGAAGCCGTACGTGTAGGACACGCGGCCGGACGCCACCGAGAGGGCGCCGCCGGTGACCCGCAGGCCGTCGGTCTGCGGATCACCGCCGTTCATCCCGTAGCCCTCGCCCATCACGCCTACGAAGACGCCGACGTCGGAACCTCGATGGGCGGCCGGGTCGAGCCCCGCGTCCTCGAATGCCTCCCACACGACCTCGAGCAGCAGCCGCTGCTGGGGGTCCATGGCCGTCGCCTCGCGTGGGGAGATGCCGAAGAAGCCGGCGTCGAACTCGGCCGCGTCCGTCAGGAAGCCGCCCGCCTCCACCGGGATGGTGGACAGGTCCCAGCCGCGGTCGGTCGGCACCGCCGACCGGCCCTCGCCGCGTGCGGTCAGCAGGTCCCAGAGCCCGTCCGGGCCCCGCACGCCGCCCGGCAGCCGGCAGCCGATCCCGACCACCGCGATCGGATCGGCCGGGCTCGCCGCCACGGCGGCGCCGGCCGCGGCGGGCGTGTCTGCGTCGGTGAGCCGCTCCCGCAGGAACCGGGCCAGTTCCACCGGCGTGGGGTAGTCGAAGATCAACGACGCGGGCATGGCGAAGCCGGCCGCGGCGCTGAGCCGGTTGCGCAGCTCGATCGCGCCCAGCGAGTCCATCCCGGCGGACTGGAACGGCGCGTCCGGTGCGATGTCCTCGGCCGAGGCGTATCCCAGGATCAGCGCCGCCCTGGCCCGGACCAGGGACAGCAGGGAGCGCTCCTGCTCCGCCACCGACCGGTTGGCCAGCGAGCCCGCCAGGTCACCGGCGCCCGCCGCCTGGCCCGCCCGGCGGCGGACGCGTACCAGATCGCGCAGCAGCGGCTGGACCGGTTCGCCGGTGGCCGCTTCGGCCCGCGCGGCGGCGAGGTCGAGCTTGATCGGTACGAGGTGGGCCTCACCGCTGTCCACGGCCGCGTCGAAGAGCATGAGCCCTTCCTCGGGGCGCAGTGGCGACACGCCGGCGCGGCGCATCCGGGCCCGGTCCGCGTCGGTGAGGTGGAGCGTGATGCCGCTGTCCTGGGCCCACAGGCCCCAGGACAGTGACACGCCGTTGCGGCCGTTGGCGCGCCGGATCGCCATGAGGCCGTCCAGGTAGGCGTTGGCGGCGGCGTAGTTGGCCTGGCCGGCCGAGCCGAGCAGTCCGGCGGCGGACGAGAACGTGACGAACGCGGCGAGGTCGTGGTCGCGGGTCAGCTCCTCCAGGTGGCGGGCGGCGTCCGCCTTCGGGCCGAACACGGCGTCCAGGCGTGCCGGGGTCATCGCGGCGACCAGCCCGTCGTCCAGGACGCCGGCGGTGTGCACGACCGCGGTCAGCGGGTGCTCCGGCGGGATCGCGGCGAGCATCGCCGCCACCGCGTCCCGGTCCGCGACGTCGCAGCTGATCACGGACGTCTCGGCGCCCTGTGCGGACAGCTCGGCCACCAGTGCCTCGGTGCCGTCGGCGGCAGCTCCGCGCCTGCTGGCCAGGAGCAACCGCCGGACACCGCGGGTGCGCACCAGGTGGAGCGCGACGAGAGCGCCGAGCGACCCGGTGCCACCGGTGATCAGCACCGTCCCGTCCGGGTTCCACGAGGCGGGCTCGGCGGCCGGTGCACCGGCCGCCGCGAGGCGGGGAACCCTAAAACCGTCGGTCCTGGCGGCGAGCTGTGGTTCGTCGACGGCCAGTGCCGTGGCGAGGGCCGGTGCCGTATCGAGGCCCGGCTCCACGTCGAGCAGCAGGACACCGGGCATCTCGGCCTGGGCCGCACGGGTCAGGCCCCACACGGCGGCACCGGTCGCGTCGGTCAGGCCGCCGGTCCCGCCGTCGACGGCGCCCTCGGTCCGCACGACCAGCCGGGTGTCCGCGGGGGCGTGGCGCTGCCAGGCCTGGAGCAGGCCGAGAACGTCGGCGAGGACGGCCGCCGGGTGGGAGGTGCCGGTCGGTACGTCGTACACGGCGGCCGTCGGCCGGCCGGGTCCGGCGGCGAGCGCGGCCACGTCCTCGGCGCTGGTGACGCTGACGGCCGCCGGGTGGCCGGGCGGAACCGCCGGGGTGGCCACGGGGTGCCACATCAGGCGGTACATGGCCTGCGGGGGGCGGGCGCCCACGTCCTCGGGGCGGACCGGCGTCGAGTGGACCGAGCGGGCGGACAGGACCGCCCTGCCGGTTTCGTCGGTCGCCCGAAGGCTCCAGCGGTCGTGGTCCAGCCGGGTGAGGTGAGCCCGCAGTCGGCGCGCCCCGGTGGCGTGCAGTACCACCGACTCCCATCGTGTCGCGGCCGAGGCGGGGTCGAGGACCGCCCGGGTCACTGCGTCGAGCAGGGCCGGGTCGAGTCCGAACGTATCGGGCTCCTCCTCGTCGGCGAGCGCGACCTCCACGAAGGTGTCCTCGCCGCGGCGCCACAGCCCGAGCAGCCGCGAGCGTTCGGGGGTCTCCGGGCCGCTCGTGACCTGCTCGGCGCCGGACGGCGGCCACGGCTGCACCGGCCCGGGGTCGGTGACGGCGCCTGCTTCCAGCGTGCCGCCGGCATGCCGGACCCAGTTCTCCTCACTGTCGCGGGCGCCGTAGACCGTGAACGGGCGGCTGCCGCCGTCGTCGGCTCCGACCACGATCTCCAGCCGGACGGTCGTCTCCGCGGGGATCGTCAGCGGGGTCTCCAGCGTCAGGTTTCCCAGTACGCCGTAACCGAGTTCGTCGCCCACCCGCACGGCGAGGTCGACGAGTGCGGCGGCCGGCAGGGTCTCCACCTCGTGCAGCCTGTGCGCGGCGAGCCAGGGGTGGGTCGTGAGCGCCAGCCGGGCCGTGCCGATCAGGCCGCCGGTGTCCGGGACGGGCACGATCGCCGACAGCAGCGGGTGCTCGACCCGGCTCTGGCCCAGGTCGGCCGCGTTCGCCGCACCGGGCGCCGGGGGCAGCCAGTAGTGCCGTCGGTCGAACGCGTACGTCGGCAGCAGCACATCCGGGGCGTCCGCGGGGACGAGCGGATGCCAGTCCATCGGCACTCCCCGCACGAACAGCGCGGCCATCGAGCTGATCATGGTGTCGGGTTCGGCCTGTCCGTCCCGCAGCGCGGGAACGCACACCGGTTCGTACCCGGACCGTGCCGCCGTCTCCAGGATCGGCGCGGACAGGCCGGCCCCCGGCCCCAGTTCGACGAACAGCCGCCCGCCCCGGTCCAGTGCGGTGCGCACGCCGTCGGCGAAGCGCACGGTGCGCCGGACGTGGTCGACCCAGTGGTCGGGGTCGGTGAGGTCGGCTCCGTCGTGGGCGACCACCGCAATCCGGGCCGGACGCCAGACCACGTCCGCGATCGCGGTCCGGAACTCGGCGAGCATCGGGTCCATCCGCGCCGAGTGGAAGGCGTGGGACACCGGCAGCCGGTGCACCTTGCGGCCCTGTTCCCGCAGTGTCCGCACGGCGGCGTCCACCGCGTCCTCGTCACCGGACAGCACGGCCGAGGCGGGGTCGTTCACCGCGGCGAGGGAGACGCCCTCGGTGAGGAACGGCCGGAGCTCCTCCTCCGTCGCGGCCACCGCGGCCATCGCTCCCCCGGCGGGCAGGGCCTGCATGAGGCGGCCGCGGGCGGCCACCACGGTCGCCGCGTCGTCGAGCGACAGCAGGCCGGCGGCGTGCGCCGCGGCGATCTCGCCCACCGAGTGCCCGAGCAGCAGGGCAGGCCGTACGCCCCAGGACTCGACGAGCCGGAACAGTGCGGTCTCGACGGCGAACAGCGCCGCCTGGGTGTAGACGGTCTGGTCCAGCGCGGCCGCCTCCGGGCTGTCCGGCCGGGCGAAGACCACGTCCCGGACGGACCGGTCCGCGGCGCCGGCCAGCCGCTCGTCGAGCCTGGCGCACGCGTCGTCGAAGGCGGCGGCGTAGACCGGGAACCGGTCGTAGAGGGCGCGGCCCATTCCGGGCCGCTGCGCCCCCTGGCCGGGGAAGACGAACACCACGGATGCCCCGGCGCCGGCAAAGGCGGCGCCCACTGCCGTGCCGGGACCGGCCTCGCCCGCGGCGACCGTGTCCAGGCCGGCGAGCAGAGCGTCCCGGTCGGCCGCGGCGACGACCGCCCGGTGCGCGAGCAGCGCGCGGCCGGCGAGGAGGGTGCGGGCCGTACCGGAAAGCGGCACCCCCTGCTCGACGGCGGTGCGCAGCTGTGCGGCCTGGCCGGCGAGTGCCGTCGCGCTCTGTGCGGACAGCACGAACGGCAGCACGGCCGGCGCGTTGTCCCCGTCCTCCTCCGGCGCGGCCGGTTCGGGGATCTGTTCCAGGATCAGGTGGGCGTTGGTGCCGCTGATGCCGAACGACGAGATTCCGGCGCGCCGCGGCCGGTCGGCGTCGGGCCAGGGCCGGCCCTCGGTCAGCAGCCTCACGGCGCCCTCGGACCAGTCGACGTGGGGGGTGGGTTCGTCGACGAAGAGCGTGGGCGGCAGATGCCCGTGCCGGATCGCCTCCACCATCTTGATCACCGCCGTGACACCGGCCGCCGCCTGTGTGTGGCCGAGGTTGGACTTCACCGAGCCGAGCCACAGCGGTCGCTGGGCCGGACGGCCGTGGCCGTAGGTCGCGATGAGGGCCTGTGCCTCGCTGGGGTCGCCGAGCGTGGTGCCGGTGCCGTGTGCCTCCACCGCGTCGACCTCGTCCGGGCCGATGCCCGAGGCGGCGAGAGCGGCCCGGATGACCCGCTGCTGGGCCAGGCTGTTGGGGGCGGTGAGGCCGTTGGACGCGCCGTCCTGGTTGATCGCGGAACCGCGGACGACGGCGAGCGGGCGATGTCCCTTGCGCCGTGCGGTGGACAGCCGTTCCAGCACCAGGACGCCGACGCCCTCGGAGAGCACGGTGCCGTCGGCCGCCGCGGCGAACGCCTTGCACCGGCCGTCGGCGGCGAGTCCGCGTGCCCGCGAGAACCCGGTCAGGCCGACGGGGGAGCCCATGACGGCCACGCCACCGGCGAGTGCCGTCTCGCACTCGCCCTGGCGCAGTGCCTGGGCCGCCAGGTGGATCGCCACCAGGGAGGACGAGCACGCGGTGTCGACCGTCATGGCCGGGCCCTCGAGACCGAACACGTACGACACGCGGCCGGAGGCGACGCTGCCGGCCGTCGCCGTGGTGGTGAAGCCCTCGAACTCAGCCGGTACGCGCGTCAGGTCGCCGAGGTAGTCGTGGATGGACATGCCGGTGTAGACGCCGACGGGTTCGCCGCGCAGCGACGAGGGGTCGACGCCGGCCGTCTCCAGGGCCTCCCAGGTGGTTTCGAGGAGCAGCCGTTGCTGGGGATCCATGGCGGTCGCCTCACGCGGCGAGATGCCGAACAGCCCGGCGTCGAAGTAGCCGGCGTCGTGCAGGAAGCCGCCCTGTCGGGCGTAGGTGGTGCCGGCCTGGTCGGGGTCGGTGCCAAGGAGGCGGTCCGTCTCCCAGCCGCGGTCGGCCGGCAGCGGGGACATGCCGTCCCGTCCTTCGGCCACCAGGTCCCAGAACTCGGCCGGTGTGGTGATCCCGCCCGGCAGGCGGCACGCCATGCCGACGATCACCACGGGGTCGTCGGACGCCGGGAGCGTGTGTCCGGGGGCGTGGAGCGCGGGCGCGGCGGCGCCGGTGGCGGACCCCTGCACCTTCTCGATCAGGTGGCCGGCCAGCTGCCGTGGTGTCGGGTAGTCGAAGATCAGCGTGGCGGGGAGCTTGACCGCGGCCGCCGCGGTCAGCCGGTTGCGCAGTTCGACCGCGGTCAGTGAGTCGAACCCGATCTCGCCGAAGCGGCTGTCGTCGAAGGAGGCATCGAGGTCGGTGATGCCGAGCACGGTCGTGACCTCTGTACGCACGAGCGCGAGGACCAGTTCGGTCTGCTCCTCGCTGGTGAGCCCGGCGAGCCGGCGGCTCAGTGCGCCCCTGGGCTCGTCGGCGCCCGCCCGCGCGGTGGGCCGTGGCGGCCGGACCAGCGTGCGGAAGAGAGCCGGAACGGTGCCGTTGGCTCCCGCCTCGGCCCGGACCGCGCCGAGGTCGAGACCGATCGGCACCAGCAGCGGGAGGCCGGCGCGGATGCCGGCGTCGAAGCCGGCCAGCGCTTCGGCGGGCGGTAGCGGACGTACGCCGCCACGGCTCATCCGGGTCCGGTCGACGTCGGCCAGCCGGCCGGTCATTCCGGTCGCCGGGCTCCACAGTCCCCAGGCCAGTGCCACCGCGGGCAGACCGCCGGCGGCGCGTGCGGACACGATCGCCTCGGCGTAGGCGTTCGCGGCCGCGTAGTTGCCCTGGCCTGCCGAGCCGAAAACGCTCGCGGCCGAGGAGAACACGGCGAAGACCTCGGGCGGGTCGTCGCGGGTCAGTTCGTCCAGCAGCCGCAGTGCCGCCGCCTTCGGTGCGAACACCCGGGCCAGGCGGTGCGGGTCGAGGCCGGTGATGACGGCGTCGTCCAGCACCCCGGCCGCGTGGATGACGCCGGTCAGCCGGTGCTCGGCCGGGACGGCGGCGAGCAGCGCGGTGAGCGCCTCCCGGTCGGTCACGTCGCAGGCGGCCACCTCGACGCACGCACCCAGGTCACCCAGTTCGGCCACCAACTCGGCCATCCCGTCGGCGTCCGCGCCGCGCCGGCCCGCCAGGACCAGCCGGCGTACGCCGTGCTCGCCCACCAGATGCCGGGCCAGCAGCGCGCCGAGCACGCCGGTCCCGCCGGTGATCAGTACGGTGCCGCCGTCGGTGAAGCCGGCCGCGGCCGGTTGCCCGGTGAGGGCGGCACGGCCCAGGCGCGGGGCCAGGACGGCGTCCCCGCGGACCGCGACCTGGGCCTCGCCGCTGGCGAGGCCCGCGGTGACCGCCCCGTCGCGGTCCCCGTCCAACTCCATGTCGACCAGGAGGATCCGGTCCGGGTGCTCGGCCTGTGCCGACCGCACCAGCCCCCAGACCGCGGCACCCGCCGGGTCCGCGACGGGGCCCGACGCCGGAACCGCGCCGCGGGTCACCACCACCAGGGGCACCGGGGCGAGCGCCGGTTCCTCCAGCCATGCCTGCACCACCTCGAGCACCCGGCCCAGCAGCGGCAGCGGCTCGGTCTGCGCGCCGGCGCCGGGTACGACGTCCAGGACGGCGAAGTCCGGGCGGGGCTCGCCGAGTTCGTCGTCCAGCGCCAGCCGGACCACGTCGCCCGAGGTCTCGACGACGGCCTGGTGCTTTCGCGCCGTGGCCGGCGCCGGCGCCGGCGGGGGCAGCGGCGTCCAGTCGACCTGCCAGAGCGAGTGCGGCGTCCGGCCGCCCGGCTGCCCGTTCACGTCCGTGATCGGGAGGGAGACCAGTGATTCCATGGACAGCACCGGCGCGCCGGTGCCGTCCGCGGCGTCGAAGGACAGCGCGTCCGGTCCGCACGGCGCGACGCGGACGCGCAGCGCGACGGCCCCGCCGGCGTGCAGCCGGACGCCGTTCCAGGCGAACGGCAGGACGTTACGGTCGTCCGCGCGCCGGTGGAAGGCGTTCGCGTGCAGGGCGGCGTCGAAGAGCGCGGGGTGGATGCCGAACCGGTCCACGTCGTCCCGGTGGTCGGCGGGCAGCGCGGCCTCGGCGAAGATCTCCTCACCGCGCCGCCACACGGCGGTCAGCCCGGCGAAGGCCGACCCGTACTGGTACCCGCGTTCGGCGAGGCTGTCGTAGAAGTCGTCGACCGGCTCGGGAACGGCGCCCGGGGGCGGCCACTGGCCGAAGTCGAAGCCGCCGCCCGGCGTCTGGTCGTGCGCGTCGGCCTGCAGGTGGCCGGCGGCGTGCCGGGTCCATTCGCCGTCGGCGCGGGAGCTGTGCACCTCCACCCGCCGGCGGCCGGTGGCGTCCGGTGCGCCGACGGCGACTTGCAGGCTGACGGACGCGTCCGCGGCGAGCACCAGCGGCGCCTCGATCACCAGTTCGTCGAGCACCCCGTAGCCGAGCTGGTCGCCGACCTGGATCGCCAGGTCGACGTAGGCGGTGCCGGGCACCAGTACGTTGTCCTGGATGCGGTGGCCGGCCAGCCAGGGGTGGGTCGCCAGGGACAGCCGGGAGGTGCAGACCACGCCGTTGGTCTGCGGGAGTTCCACCACTGCGCCGAGCAGCGGGTGGCCGCTGGTCACCTGGCCCAGCGACTCGGCGCCCGCCGCCGTGGTCGGCATGGTGATCCAGTAGCGCTGGTGGTCGAAGGGGTAGGTGGGCAGTTCGACCCGTACCGCTCCGGCGCCCTCGGGCAGCAGGGCCGGCCAGTTCACCGGCGTGCCGCGGACGAAGACCTCGGCCGCCGAGGCGGCCAGCCGGGCCGGTCCGTCCTCGTCCCGCCGGATCGATCCGACCGCGAGCACGTCCGCGTCCAGCTCGGCCGCGGTCTCGCTGATCGACGGGAGCAGCACCGGGTGGGCGCCGAGCTCGATGAAGACCCGGTGGTCGTGGGTGATCAGCTCGCGGATGGCCGGTTCGAACAGGACGGGCTGGCGCAGGTTGCGGTACCAGTAGTCGGCGTCGAAGGGCTGTTCGTCGCGCCAGCCGGGCTCGACCGTCGAGTAGAACGGTGTGCGCGGTGCCGTGGAGGTGACGGCGGCGAGGTCGGCCAGCAGGGCGGATCGCACACTCTCCACGTAGTGGCTGTGTGAGGCGTAGTCGACCGGAATCCGGCGGAAGCGGATGTCGCTGTCCGCCAGTTGCGCCGCGAGCTCGTCCAGCGCGGTGTCCTCGCCGGCGATCACCACGGACGAGGGGCCGTTGAGCGCCGCCGTCTGCAGGCGCCCTCCCCACGGCTCGATCAGGGTGCGTGCCGCGTCCTGGGACAGTTGGAGCGATGCCATTCCGCCCCCGGCGGGCAGCAGCTCGGCGATCGCCTGGCTGCGCAGTGTCACCACTCGGGCGGCGTCGGCCAGGGAGAGCGCGCCCGAGACGCAGGCGGCGGCGATCTCGCCCTGCGAGTGGCCGACGACCGCGTCCGGGACCACGCCGAGCGATTCCCAGACCGCCGCCATGCCGAGCATCATCGCGAAGCACACCGGCTGTACGACGTCGACACGTTCGAGCGTCTCGGGAGCCTCGCCGCGCAGGACGTCGACCAGGGACCAGTCGACCCAGGGCTCGAACGCCTGCTGGCACTCGGCGATCCGGGCGGCGAAGACCGGCGAGGTGTCCAGCAGCTGACGGCCCATGCCGGTCCACTGGGTGCCCTGGCCGGGGAAGACGAAGACGACCTTGCCGGGGCCGCTCGTGCCGGCCGACCCGCTGATCACTGCGGGCCCGGTGCGGCCCTCGGCCACCTGGGCGAGCCCCGCGCGCAGCTCGTCCCGGGTCCGGGCCACCACCACCGCCCGGTGGCTGTGCACCGCGCGTCCGGTCGTCAGCGCGTGGGCGAGGTCGCCGAGGGCGGTGCTCTCGTCCACGGTGTCCCCGAGCCGTCGGCCGAGGCCGGCCAGCGCGGTGGCGGTCTTGGCGGTGACGACGAACGGCAGTGCCCCGCCGTCGGCGTCCCGGCCGGCCGGGACGGGCTCGGCCGGAACCTCCTCGAGGATCATGTGGACGTTGGTTCCGCTGGCGCCGAAGGAGGAGATGCCGGAGCGGGCCGGGCGCCCGGTGTCGGGCCACGCGCGTCCCTCGGTCAGCAGTTCGACCGTGCCGGGTGACCAGTCGACCTGCGGGGTCGGGGCGTCGACGTGCAGTGTGGCGGGCAGGTACCGGTGACGCAGCGACAGCACGGTCTTGATCACCGCCGCGACGCCCGAGGCGCCCTGGGTGTGGCCGAGGACCGACTTGACCGAGCCGAGGAGCAGGGGCCGCTCGGGGTCGCGTCCCCGGCCGTACGTCGACAGCAGCGCCTGCGCTTCGATCGGGTCGCCGAGCGTGGTTCCCGTGCCGTGCGCCTCGACGGCGTCGACCTCGTCGGCGGTCAGCCCGGCGGCGGCAAGCGCGGCGCGGATGACCCGCTGCTGGGCGGGCCCGTTGGGGGCGGTGAGGCCGTTGGAGGCGCCGTCCTGGTTGACCGCGGAGCCGCGGATCACGGCGAGTACCTGATGCCCGTTGCGCTGGGCGTCCGAGAGGCGCTCGAGCAGTACCACGCCGACGCCCTCGGCCCAGCTGCTGCCGTCCGCCGCGGCGGCGAAGGACTTGCACCGGCCGTCGCGGGCGAGGCCCCGCTGGCGGGCGAATCCGACGAAGCCGCCCGGTGTCGCCATCACGGTCGAGCCGCCGGCGAGTGCCATCGTGCACTCGCCCCGGCGCAGTGCCTGGCTCGCCAGGTGGATCGCGACCAGCGACGACGAGCACATCGTGTCGACCGTGACCGCGGGCCCCTCCAGCCCGAGGCAGTAGGCGACCCGGCCGGAGGCGATGCCGCCGGCGCTGCCCAGCGCGCGCTCGAGGCTGAGGAAGCCCTCCGCGCCCGCGATGTCGGGTGCGTAGTCCTGGTGCACGATGCCCGCGTAGACGCCGGTGGCGGTGCCGCGCAGGCTGTCCGGGTCGATTCCGGCGTGTTCGATCGTCTCCCAGCAGACCTCGAGAAGCTGCCGCTGCTGCGGGTCCATCGCTGTCGCCTCTTGGGGTGAGATGCCGAAGAAGCGGGCGTCGAACTCGGCGGCGTCGTGCAGGAACGCGCCCTGGTCGACGTAGGTCGTACCGGGTGTGTCCGGGTCCGGGTCGTAGAGGTTGGCCAGGTCCCAGCCGCGGTCGGTGGGGAACGGTGTGTAGACGTCGGCGCCTTCAGACACCACACGCCAGAAGTCCTTCGGCCCGGCGATGCCCCCGGCGAAGCGGCATCCCATGGAGACCACCGCTATCGGCTCCGAGGCCGCGGCGAGCAGCTGGCTGTTCCGCTGCTTCAGCCTGGCCGTTTCCTTGACCGACTCGCGCAATGCCCGGATGAGATCTTCCTCAGTGGTACTCACGTCGGTCAACGCTAGGGTCGCGGCGGGGCGGCCGGGATCCCTCAGTCTGACGGGCGGTGCGGCGCCAGCCGGTCCAGCAGTTCCTCCAGCAGCGCGGTCATCGCGCCGGCGGGGGCGGTGCCGTAGACGTGGTAGTCCGGCCGGACCAGAACGGAGGCCGCGCCCCGGTCCCGCAGGTAGCCGAGGTATCCGCTGTCCGTCTGTTCGTCGGCTCCGATGTGGACGACGGTGGCGCCGAGCCTGGACAGCAGGGTGCGCCGGGTCTCGCTGACGGTGCCGGGTTCCTCAGTGGTGATCAGCAGGAAGCCCGCCGGGATCAGGTCGTCGAACCGGCCGGTGCCGATCACGTCACCGGCTCCGGGTCGGAGCAGCCCGGTGGCCAGCGCTGTCGCCTCGGGCGGTGGCGTCCGGCGGCCGCCGCCGTTGGCCAGGATCGCCGCGTCGCGGTCGGCCGCGGCGGCGGGGTCGGTCACGCAGATGACCCGGCCGAGCTTGACGGAGGCGAGGACGGCGGCCTTGGTGTGGCTGCGCCGCTCCAGCGTGTAGGTGTCGAGCAGCCGCTCGTCGGCCCGGCCGCCGAGCACCAGGTCCAGTTTCCATGCCAGGTTGCTGGCGTCGCGGATGCCCGAGCACATGCCCTGGCCGGCGAACGGTGGCATCAGATGGGCCGCGTCCCCGGCGAGGAGGACCCGGCCCTGCCGCCACTGCTGGGCCCACCGGGCATGGGACCGGTAGACCCCGCTGCGCAGCAGTTTCGCCGTCTGCGGCGTGACGCCGTGCGGTGCCAGAAGCCGCCACGCCGTCTCGGCGCTGTCCATGTCGGCGGCGGACTCCCCCGGCAGGCACATGAACTCCCAGCGCCGCCGGTCGGGTCCGCTGCCCACCAGTGTCGTGGGCCGGGCCGGGTCGCACAGCTGCAGGTTGGTCGGGGCGAACTCGCGTGTCTCGTGCAGCAGGACGTCGCACAGCAGCCACTCGAAGGAGAACCCCAGGTCGGTCATCGGCACGGCGGCCAGTTCGCGGACGACGCTGTTCGCCCCGTCGCAGCCGACCAGCCAGCCGGCCCGGAAGGTGTGGGTGGCGCCGGTTTCGTCCTCGGCGGTCGCGGTGACGTCGCCGTCGGTCTGGTCGACGCCTACGACGGTCAGGCCACGGCGCACCTCAACCGTCGGTTCGGCCGCCACCGCGGCGCCCAGAAGCCGCTCCAGCGCGGGCTGGTGCATCGTGTTGGCGTCCGGCCACCCGTACCGGCCGGTGTCGCTGAAGGCGATGTCCAGGAGGACCTGCCCGTCCGCGCCGTGCCACTGGTAGCCGGTCGCGGGCACCGAGATGCCGGGCAGGCCGGCGCCGATCCCCGCCGCCGCCAGCAGCCGGGCGGTCTCCCCGTCGAAGCTGGTGGCCCGGGGCAGCCCGAAGACCTCGCGATGCCGCTCGAGCACGATCACCCGGCGGTTCCGGCGGGCCAGCAGGCTCGCCAGCACGGCACCGCTAGGGCCGCAGCCGACCACCAGAACGTCGGCGCGCGGAGTCAGGGAGGCCATGTCCGGCGACCCTACGGATGCGCCCGGGCGCTTGGCCATCACCCACCCGGACAGTGCGGGCGGGGACCGGGCAGCGGCAACCACTGTCAATGCGAGGGATCTGCGGCGGCCGCCCCTGTACCTAGCGTGGTCCCGCACGCCGTCACGGCACCCTGGTTCGCGCCGACGTCCAGCCTCGCGGCCGGTCCGTCGGCCCGATCGTCAAGCTGCATTGGAGATCACCGTTGCGGGGGCATGATCACTACATCCGCCGGATCCTCGGCCGGCTCGACGCCCATCCTGCCGGCGTTCCCTTCGTGCTCGGAAACGACCCCTTCCCGGCCGAGCGTCTCGCCCGTGCGATCCGCACGACCGCCGGGTGGATGCGCGCGGCCGGTGTCGGCCCGGGCACCTCGGTCGCCGTGCTGACCAGTCCCAACACACCGTCCACCCTGGTGTACCGGTACGCGGTGAACCTCCTGGGCGCGACGGCGGTCCACATTCGCGGGGTGAACGCCGCGGACCCTCAGGACGAGTTGGGTCCTCGCGTCCAGGCGGAGATTCTCGCCGGGCTGCGGCCGAGCGTGCTGGCGGTGGACCAGGACAACCTCGACCGTGCGCGCGAGCTGCGTGCCGCGGCCGGATCGGCGTTCGCCCTCGCCGCCCCGGGTCCGTACGGACCGGATGTTCTGGACATGAGCCGCCCCTTGGAGTCGCCGTTCGACGACGCGACGGCCGAGCGGGCGGAGATCGCCGTGGTGACGTTCACCAGCGGATCGTCGGGACGGCCCAAGGGCGTCTGCTGGCCGTTCGACGTGAAGGACGACATGGCCTCGGCGGCCGCCGGGGCCCAGCCGGCGGTCTGTCTGATCACCGGGACGCTGACCCACTCCAGCGGTTTCTCGGCCGATGACGCGATCATCGCCGGGGGCAGTGTCGTGCTGCACCACGGGTTCGACGCCGAGGCGGTGCTCCGAGCCGTCGAACGGCACCGCGTCACCCGGCTCGTCCTCGCCTCTGCGCAGGTCTACGCCCTCACCGAGCATCACGCGTTCGACGACTACGACCGCTCCAGCCTGCGCGAGGTGTTCTACACCGGGAGCCCGGCCGCGCCGGAGCGGCTGGCGGCCGCCGCCAAATCGCTCGGCCCGGTGCTGTTCCAGGTCTACGGCACGAGCGAGACCGGCATGATCAGCCTGCTCACCCCACAGGATCATCTGGACCCCGACCTGCGGCGCACGGTCGGCCGGCCCCCGGCGAACGTCCGGATCACCATCCGTGATCCGCGAGACCACGACCGGCTCCTCCCGCCGGGCGTCTCCGGCGAGATCTGCTCGTCCGGGCGCTGGGCGATGAGCCACTACTGGAACGACCCGGAGCAGACCGCGCGGACGGTCCGCGACGGGTGGGTGCGCACCGGCGACATCGGACGGCTCGACGAGTCGGGATACCTGACCCTCGAGGGCCGCCTCGACGGGGTCCTGAAGGGTCACGGTGTCCGCATCCACCCGGAGGCGATCGAGCGCGTGCTCCTCGAACACGCCGACGTGGCCCAGGCCGCGGTGTTCGGGATCGAGGACGAGGATTTCCTGGCGCTGGTCCACGCGGTGGTGACGCCGGCGCCCGGCTGCACGCCGCGGCCGGCCGACCTGGGGGCGTACGTGGCGGACGCGCTCGGTGACCGCCATGCTCCGGTGGACATCGAGGTCAGGTCCGAACTGCCGCTGCTGGGATCGGCGAAGCCGGACCGGAACCTGCTGCGCGAGCAGGCGCTGGGCGCGCGGTTCTGGCACGCGTCGCTAGGGGGGGTCGACGGTGATTCCCTGCTCCGGGACAGGCTCGCCCGGCCGGGCGACGACACGTTGGGGGCACCCGCACTCCAGCGGCGGATCCCGGATTTCCCGTCCGCAAAGAACACGCTGCTCGGAGTCTGGGCGGTCCTGCTGCACCTGCTGGGCGCCGGCTCGCCGGTCGTCTTCGGGGCCGGGCCCCGGCCGCTGCTGGTGGCCGTCGCGCCGGGCGAGGAGATCGGCGCCGTCCTCCACCGGGTCGAGGAGGCCGTGGCCGCCTCGGCCGGGCACGCCCGGCTGGGACCGCGGGGGCGGGCCGAACTCGACGCCGCGGCAGACACGTTGTTCGACACCGCGCTCACCTTCACCCGTGTCGGGGACCCGCCGCCCGGCCCGGCCCGGCCGCTCACGGCCGAGCTCAGGGTGGGCCACGACGCGGGCGATCTCGTCCTGACCCTGGTCACCGACCCGCGGCGGATCGGCGCGGACTGCGCCGGACGCCTCCTCGAGATGGTCCTGCGCCTGCTCGGGGCATTTCGCGAGGCGCCCGGCCAGCCGGTCGCCTCGCTGGACCTCCTCGACCCGGCCACCCGCCGCCAGGTGCTGCAGGAATGGAACTCCTCCCGGCAGGAGCAGCCCGCCGCGACCCTGGGCCGGCTGTGGCAGGACGCTGCGGACGCACACGCCGGACGGCCGGCCGTGGAAGAGGCCGGCGTCACCACCTCGTACGCCGAACTCGACCGCCGTGCCGGCCGGCTCGCGGCGGCCATCGCGCAGGCGGGTGCGGCGCCGGGCCGGATGGTGGCCCTCCTGCTGCCGCGGTCCCTGGACCTGATCACCGCGCTCCTGGCGACCGTCCGGACCGGCGCGGCGTTCGTCCCCATCGACCCGGGATACCCGCCAGAGCGGATCACGGCGATGCTGGAGGACTGCGACCCGGTGGCGGTCTGCACGACGGCGTCGGCCGACATGCCCTCGACCCGTCCCTGGCCGCGCGTCCACCTGGACGGGCCGGAGGCCGGCGAGCCGGCGGGCGGGTTTCCCCGGGTCGCGCCCGACGTGGCCGATCCGGCGTACGTCATCTACACCTCCGGCACGACCGGCCGGCCGAAGGGCGTCGTGGTCACCCACGCCGGGCTGGCGAACCTGGCCGCGGCCAAACGCGAGGGCCTGGGACTGGACAGCACCGCCCGGGTCCTGCAGTTCGCCTCACCGAGCTTCGACGCGTTCGTCGCCGAGCTGTTGGGCGCGTTCACCTCGGGGGCGACGGTGGTCGTGCCGCCGCAGGGCCCCCTCGCCGGAGAACCGCTGACGGCGGTTCTGACCGAGCGCCGGATCACCCACGCCATCCTGCCGCCGGTGGCACTGTCCAGCATGGACGGCGCCGCCGGCGCACTGCCCGGGCTCCGCGGCCTGATCAGCGCGGGCGAGGAGTGCCCGGCCGAGCTGGCCGCGCGCTGGTCGCAGGGCCGCCGGATGGTCAACGCCTACGGGCCCACCGAGGTCACCGTCTGCGCCACTCAGAGCGGGCCGCTCACGGCAGACGGCCGGCCTCCGATCGGACGGCCCGTCGCCGGTGCCCGCGCCTACGTGCTCGGCCCCGGGCTGCAGCCGGTGCCACCCGGATTCCGCGGCGAGCTCTACATCGCGGGCCCCGGCGTCGCCCGGGGTTACCTCAACCAGCCCGCCCTGACAGCCGTACGCTTCGTGGCGGACCCGTTCGGCCCGCCCGGCAGCCGGATGTACCGCACCGGCGACATCGCCTCCTGGCGCGCCGACGGCAACCTGGACTTCCACGGCCGGGCCGACGACCAGATCAAACTGCGGGGCTTTCGGATCGAGCCGCGCGAGGTGGCGGCGGTGCTGGAGGAACTGCCCGCGGTCGCCCGTGCGGTGGCCGGCGTACGCGAGGACCGTGGCGGCCGGGCCCGGCTGATCGCCTGGGTCGTGCCCGCCGACGGGGAGGCACCCACCCCCGAGCGGCTCCGGGAGCACGCGGCACGCCGGCTGCCGGAGCACATGACGCCGACGGGGTACGTCCTCGTCAGTGCCCTGCCCATGACGCCGAACGGCAAGCTGGACCTGGCCGCGCTGCCCGCGGTCGCCGAGCGGGACAGTCCCCCGCCCGCGGCGGCGCGGCCGGCCCTGCGCACGCCGGCGGAACGCGCGCTGGCCGCCATCGTCGGGGAGCTGCTGGGCGCCACGGACGTCGGCGCCGACAGCGACTTCTTCGCGCTCGGCGGCGACAGCATGCTGGCCATCTCGCTGATCCGGCGCGCCCGCGAAGCGGGTCTGGCCCTCTCCCCCAAGGAGATCGTGGGAAACCCCACGATCGGTGCCCTCGCCGCGGTGGCCACCTCGCTGCCGTCCCCGCCCGCCCAGACGCCTCACGTGGAAGGCCGCCGATGACCCGCCCCGTAGTCAGCCCTGAGCTCCTGGATTCGCTCGACCTCGCCGACCCGGTGCTGCACGCCGAGAACGAACTCTCCGAGGTGTGGCGCCGGCTCCGGCAGGAGCGGTCCCACTACTGGCATCCGGCGCGGGGGGACCGTCCCGGCTTCTGGGTCTTCACCCGCTACGCCGACGCGATGGCGGTCTACCGGGACAAGGAACACTTCACCACCGAAGGCGGCAACGCGCTGGCGACCCTGCTGGCCGGCGGCGACTCGGCGTCCGGCTCGATGCTCGCGGTGACCGACGGCGACAAGCACACCCAGCTGCGCAACGTGCTCAACGCGGCGTTCTCCCCTCGCCGGCTCAAGACCATCCGCACGGCGATCCGGCGGACCATCGACGACCTGATCCGGGCGGCGATCGACAAAGGCGAGTGCGATTTCGTCCACGACGTGTCCGCGAACGTCCCGCTGGGTGCGATCTGTGGCCTGATGGACGTGCCCGAGGCGGATCGCCGCTATCTGCTCGGGCTCACCTCGCACGCGTGGAGTTCCGACTACGCGGACGCCCCGCCGCAGGAGAGCTGGCAGGCCAAGAGCGAGATCCTGCTCTACTTCGCCGACCTGGCGCACACCCGGCGCGGCAGTGACGCCGACGACGTGGTCAGCCTGCTGGCCAACTGCCGCATCGGGGGCGGGCCGTTGAGCGACGCCGACCTGATGTCCAACTGCTACGGGCTGATGATCGGCGGCGACGAGACCGGACGGCATGCCATCTCCGGCGGTCTGCAGGCACTGATCGAGTGGCCGGACCAGTGGCGGGCGCTCAAGGAGGGCACCGTCGGCCTCGACACCGCCGCCAACGAGGTGCTGCGCTGGACCGTGCCGTCCCTGCACGGCGGACGCACGGCGTCCGGGGACACCACGGTGAACGGCCAGCCGGTCAAGAAGGGCGACATCGTCAGCGTCTGGATCTCCTCGGCCAACCGGGACCCCGAGGTCTTCGCCGACCCGGACCGCTTCCTCCTCGACCGCAGGCCGAACAAGCACCTGACCTTCGCCTTCGGCTCGCACCTCTGCCTGGGGCACACGCTGGCACGCATCGAAGTGGAGGAAATCCTCGACTCGTTGCGCACGCTCGTGTCGTGCGCGGAACAGACCGGGCCGGAGCGGTGGATCTACTCCAGCATCCTGCACGGCATGAGCTCCCTGCCGGTCACGCTGACGCCCGAGCCGGCGTGAACCGCGTCGCCATCGTCACCGGATCGGCCCGGGGCATCGGTGCCGCGGTGGCCGGCAGGCTGGTCGGGGACGGCATCGACGTCGCCGTCCTCGACGTGGACGTGACGGCCGCGCAGAGCACGGCCGCCGGCCTGGTCCGGGCGGGCGGCCGCGCCGGGGCCATCGGGGTCGACGTGAGCGACGCCGACGCGGTCAGCACGGCGGTCGACGAAGTCGTCGACCGGTTCGGGCCGCCCTGCATCCTGGTCAACAACGCCGGCATCACCCGGGACAACATGGTCTTCTCCCTCTCACCGGCCGACTGGGACCTGGTCATCAACGTGAACCTGCGCGGCACATTCCTGATGACGCACGCGGTCGCCGAGCACATGGCCAAGCTCGGCTGGGGCCGCGTGGTGAACCTGTCGAGCATCGCTGCGGTCGGCAACCCCGGCCAGGCCAACTATTCGGCGGCGAAAGCCGGAATCGAGGGCCTGACCAAGACGCTGGCCCTGGAACTCGGTCCGCTGAACGTCACAGTCAACGCCGTGGCGCCCGGCTACGTGGCCACCGAGATGACCGCGGCCCTGGCGGCGCAGGCCGGCCGGACGGCCGAGGAACACCAGGCGCAGGCCGCGGCGACGATCCCGCTGCGCCGGGTCGGCCGGCCGGAGGACATCGCCGACGTCGTGGCCTTCCTGGCCAGCGACCATGCCTCGTTCGTGTCCGGCCAGATCATCCATGTCGCCGGCGGACCGGTCTGCTGACCGGCTCCTCCGCCCGACCGCGCACCCCGAACACCGAACACCGATACGCCGATACGCCGAAGGCCGAAGGAGACTGCCCCCTGTGACCACCGTGCTCCTGCTCAACGGGCCCAACCTCGGAATACTCGGAGACCGCGAACCGGAGATCTACGGCTACGACACCGTCGACGACATCGCGAAATCCGTCGCCGACGAGGTGGCCGAGGCCGGCTGGCAGGTCGTCGCGATCCAGGACGACCACGAAGGAGGCCTGGTCCAGGCGGTGCACGCGCACCGCAGGTCGACCATCGGCGCGATCGTCAACCCCGGCGCGCTCATGATGGCCGGGTGGAGCCTGCGCGACGCGCTCGCCGCCTATCCCGCGCCGTGGATCGAGGTGCACCTGAGCAACGTCTGGGCCCGTGAGCGCTTCCGCCACGAATCGGTCCTGGCCCCGCTGGCCAGCGGGGTCGTCGTGGGTCTCGGCGCGTTCGGCTACCGCCTGGCCGCCCGGGCGCTGCTGGAGCTGTGCGGCCCCGATCCCACACACCAAAGCTAGGGAGGCACCCGCGATGCCGGAGTCATCGGCGCACCTGAGGGCCTGGCTGCGCCGCTTCAGCCCGGCCGGGGACGCGATGTCCCTCCTGGTCTGCCTGCCGCACGCGGGCGGATCGGCCAGTTTCTTCTTCCCGCTCGCGCGAGCGCTGGCCCCCGAGGTCGACGTACTGGCCGTGCAGTACCCGGGCCGGCAGGACCGCCATCACGAGCCGAGCATCGACAACCTCCCGGAACTGGCCGACCGGATCACCGACGCGGTGCGGCTCGTGGACGACCGGCCCCTCGCCCTGTTCGGACACAGCATGGGGGCGCTGCTGGCGTACGAGGTCGCCCTGCGGCTGGCCGCCGACGGGCTGCCCGCACCGTCCCGCCTGTTCGTCTCCGGGCGCCGGGCGCCGTCCCGGTACCGGGACGACCGGTTCCACCTGTCCTCGGACGGTGACGTCCTCGCCCACCTGCGCCGGCTCGGCGGTCCCGGTTCGACGGCACTCGACGACCCGGAGATCCGGGCGATGGCCCTCCCCCTCATCCGCAACGACTACCGTGCGGTGGAGACCTACCGGCATGATCCGTCCGCCGTCCTGGACTGCCCGGTCACCGTACTCACCGGCGACCGCGACGCACTGGTGAGCCCGGAGGAGGCGCACGCCTGGGCCGGGCACACGACCGGGCCGACCGACGTCGTGACACTGCCCGGCGGTCATTTCTACCTGGCCGACCAAAACGAGCAGGTCGTGGCGCTCCTTCGTCGGCGGCTCGCGGCCGTCACCGCGCAGCAGACACCGCGTCTGCGGTGAGGACGGTGAGGAGCGCTCGGTGCCGCGGATCCGCCCGCGGGCCCGCGCTTATCGAGCCCGGCGGCCTTCCTCCGTGCGTCATCTACGCGGCGGTGATGCGCCGTTGACGTCCCAGAGGGTCTGCGCGGCCGGGCGAAAGCCGCGTACCGTGGCTCTCCGTCAGGTTCTCAGTACTGTATGGCCGTTCGTTCGAACGTCGACCCGCCGATCCTCTGGAGGAGTCTTGTCCGTTCTTGTCACTGGTGCGTACGGCGATGTCGGCAGCCATGTGGTGGCCGGGCTGTTGTCTGCCGGAGTCCCGGTCCGCGGGACCAGCCGGACGCCGCGCACCGGCGAGTCGCCGGATGGCGTCGAGATGGTCCGCCTCGACCTGGACGAGCCGGAGACCTGGCCGGCGGCGCTCGACGGCGTCAAGAAGGTCTTCCTGTACGCCCATGCGGACCGTGTCGCCGATTTCGCCGGTGCGGCGCGGGCTGCCGGGGTGGAGCACATCGTGCTGCTGTCCTCGGCCGCCGTGGTCGATCCCGCCACCCGGCACAGCCGCAGCGCGGTGATGCACTCCGCGGTGGAGGAAGCGCTCCGGGAATCCGGGATCGCCTGGACGTTCCTGCGTCCCACCACCTTCGCCACGAAACAGCTTCACCTGGCGCCGGCGATCCGGTCCGGGGAAGTACTGCGGATTCCCTTCCTGCAAGCCCCCACCGCGTCGATCCACGAACGCGACATCGCCGACGCGGCGGTCTGCGCGCTGACCGGTGCCGGGCACGAGGGGAAGGGGTACTGGCTGACCGGGCCGCAGGCCCTGACGCAGCAGGAGCACATCGAGGTGATCGCAGCGGTGACCGGGCGGCCGATCGAGGTGGTCGACCTGGCTCCCGAGGACGCCGAGCCCAAGCTCCCGGAGTTCTTCATCCGGATCATGACCGAACTCATGAACA
>NZ_BNEA01000006.1 GCF_016860525.1 Streptomyces rubradiris | reverse complement strand
CGGGGCGAACTGCTCGGCCGATGCCTTGTAACCGATCTTCAGTCCCATGCCCCCATTAATAGGCCGCGCCGGAAGCGATCCCCATCCCCCGGCCTGACGGTTGGCGGTGCGAACACGCCGCACCAGCGGGTTCGGCATGAGCGTCCAACGAGTCCGTGCAAGGCGGCTGTTGAGACGCTTAGCAAGGTGAGGGATGTCCGGCCGGTTCGGTCCGGTTCTACGGTGGCTGGCGAGTAGCGCGGAATCGGGCCGTACGAGAGAAGTGAGTTTCATGAGCGTGAAACAATCCGAACGGATACTGTCCAACTTTCTCGCCTATCTCGACGGGCTGCGCGAGCGCGGAGCCGTGCACTTCGACGACAAGATCAAGGCGTGGCACGTACTCGATTACCACGACGTCCTGCAGGTGCTGACCGACTCGGCGGCCTTCTCGTCCGACGTCGCCCCGCTGGCTCCCAAGCAGGAAGACTTCGATCTGTTCAAGAAGGGCAACTTCGGGGCGGACGATCCGGTGCACCGGCGGCTGCGCGGCCTGGTCAGCCGCGCGTTCACCCCGAAGATGATCGCCGGACTTGAACCCCGGATCACCGAGGTGACCTTGCAGCTGCTCGACGACGCGGACGCCGGCGGCGACCAGTGGGACCTGATCGAGCAGCTGGGCTACCCGCTGCCGTTCATCGTCATCGCCGAGATGCTCGGCATCCCGGTCAGCGACCGCGCGTTCGTCCGGCGGCTGTCCGACACCTTCTTCGAGGTGCACAACGTCGATCCGGAACAGTCGCTGGATTCCCTCGGGGAGAGCGCGGTGAACAATGTCGCGCCGCTGCTGCGCGAGTTGAACACCCACCTGCTGGAGTTCGTCCGCCGCCGCCGCAAGAACCCGGGCGACGACCTCACCAGCAAGCTTCTGGAGGTCGAGGTCGACGGTGTGCGGCTGGACGACGAGGAGACCGTCGGCTTCCTCGGCCTGCTGCTGCTCGCCGGCCACGTCACCGCGACCTCCACCCTGGGCAACACGGTTCTCGCGTTGCACGAGAACCCCGAGGTGTGGACGCAGCTGCGGGCCGATCCCGCGCTGATTCCGGCCGCGGTCGAGGAGTCGATGCGCTACCGGCCTCCGTTCCCCCGTCTCGGGCGGCAGGCGACGAAGGACGTCGAGATCGGCGGGCAGAAGATCCCGGCCGGCGCCTTCGTCCTGGCGTGGCTGACCACCGCGAACCGCGATGACCGCGTCTTCGCCGACCCGGACCGGTTCGACATCCACCGGGCCCCCAACCCGCACCTGACGTTCGGCAAGGGCATGCACTTCTGCCTCGGCGCGCCGCTGGCGCGGCTCGAGGTGGGGATCGCCCTGCGCCTTCTGATGGAGCGGTACAGCGACATCCGCGTACGCGACGACCTACCGGTCAACCTGCGCAACCCCTGGGCGATGATCGGCGTCAACCAGCTGCCCATCGAGGTCCGCAAGGGCTGACGGACCGAAGCACGGGCCCAGCGGTGGAGCAGCCGAAGTGTGCTGCCCACCTGCTGGGCCTTTTTCTCGTTCAGCGGCCCCCACAGCCCGCGGACGGGCGCCCTTTCAGCGTGGGGTGAACCATGGCCTTGTGACGGAGAAGACCGTCACGGCCGATCCGTTCGAGGTGGTGTCCGGCGAATATCCCGTGCTCTGCAACGGCGAGGGCCAGTTCTCGCTCCGGCCCGGCTTCGCCGATGTGCCCCCAGGCCGGGGCGTGGCCGCCGGCCCCGGCACGCGGCAGGCGTGCCTGGTCCTCATCAGGCAGTGGCGCCGGCCGGTTTCCGGCCGGCCCCGGCGCCACCGTCCAGCTCGGCTCCGGCGATCAGCTGCCGGAGCCGAGCGCCCGCTTGATCAGACTGTCGACGTCCATGATGTCGATGAGCTCGTCGGCGGCCGCCTCCGGCCCGGGGCCCTCGTCCGATGCCCTGGCCCCGCCCGCCTCGGCGTCGGCCAGGCCGAGCAGCGTCTCCAGGACACCGGCCTCCTTGAGGCGCTGGTAGGGCACCGAGGCCAGGATCCGCCGTACGTCCTCCTCGCGGACATCCGCGTCGTCCTCGGCCTCGAGCAGTTCCGAGCGCAGGTATGCGACCACCGCCTGCGGGGTCGGACAGTCGAAGATCAGTGTGGCCGGCAGCCTCAGCCCGGTGGCGGTGATCAGGCTGTTGCGGAAGTTGACGGCCGCCAGCGAGTCGAAACCGGCCTCCTGGAACGCCTGGGCCGCGCCGATCCCGTCGGCACCACCGTGACCGAGGACCATGGACGCCTGGCTGCGCACCAGCCGGAGCAGGATCCGGTCCTGTTCGGCCCCGACCGCGCGCAGCGACGTCATCAGCGACGACGCGCTCTCGGCAAAGTCGTCGGAGGGCTGTGCCGCCTCGATCGCCGCCGCGGCCTCCGGCAGGTCGTCGAAGAGCGGGCTGGTGCGGGCCGACGTGAACGGCACGATGAAGGCGCTCCAGTCCATGTCGGCGATGACCACCGATTCCGTGGCGGCCTGGACCGCCTGGTCCAGCGCGGCTGTCGCCGTGTCGGGTGTCATCGGGATGACGCCGCGCCGCCGGAGCTGGGCCAGCGTCTCCTCGTCCATTCCCGCGCCGCCCGCGGTCAGCGCACCCCAGGCGATCGCCTGCGCCGGGACGCCGTCCGCCCGCAGACGCCGCACCAGCGCGTCGAGGACCGCGTTCGCCGCGCCGTAGGCGGCTTGACCGCCACCGCCCCAGATGCCGGCGATCGAGGAGAAGACGATGAACGCGTCGAGCGGAAGGTCCGCCGTCAGCTCGCTGAGCCAGACCGCGGTGTTCACCTTGGCCCGGAAGACCTCCGTGACCTCCGCGTCACCGGTCTCGTCGATCAAGCTGGTCAGGGACAGGTCGGCGGCGTGGACGACCGCGGTCAACGGGCGGCCCGGAGCGTGGACCAGGCCGGCGAGCGCGTCCCGGTCGGCGTCCGCGCACGACTCGACGACGGTGCCCTTGTCCAGCTTCGCCACCTCGTCGCGCAGTGACTCGACCCGCTCGCCGGGCTCGCGCCCGCTGGTCGTGACCACCAATCGCTCGGCGCCTGCCCGCGCCAGCCACAGCGAGGCGTAGCGTCCGAGGCCCTCCGCACCGCCGGTGACCAGGACCGTCCCGTGCGGCCGCCACTGCCGTTCGCCCCCGGTCCCGGCCGGATGGGGGGCACGCCGCAGGCGCCGGACATGGACGCCGGTCCGTCGGATCGCCACCTGGTCCTCACCGGACACGCCGGTCAGCACGCCGAGCAGGTGCCGGACGGCACGGCCGTCCGGTTCGGCGGGCAGATCGATCAAACCGCCCCACTGGTTCAGGCGTTCGAGCGCGGCCGCCCGGCCGAGTCCCCACACCGCCGCCTGGGCCACGTGGGCCGGCCCGGCGACGGCGTCGCGGACACCGACGCTGACCGCGCCCTGGGTCAGGCACCACAGGGGCGCGGTGGCACCGGCCGCGGCGAGCGCCTGGATCAGGGTCAGGGTGGAGGTGGTGAGCGCCGCGGCATCCGGCCGGTGGCTCTCCATCCGGTCCGGGAGCGCGAGCAGGGACAGGATGCCGGCGATCCCGTCGTCGGTGAGGAAACCGCCCAGCCTGCGGGCGAGTTCGTCCCTGGACAGGCCGGTTTCCACCGCGCAGGGCACGACGTCGAGGCCGTTGGCCCGCAGCTGGTCGAGCAGACCGTCGCGCAAGACGTCCGCGGTCTCCGGCGTGATGACGAGCCAGCGGCCGGCGGGCACGGCCCAGGGCCTCGCGCGGGGGCGAGGCCCGCCGATCGCGTACCGGAGTCGCTCCGAGACCGACCAGTTCTCGCGTGCCTTGCCGCCAGTCGGCGAGGGCCGGCAGTACCGCGTCCAGGGCCTGGCTCTGTTGTGCGGACAGTTTGAGCATGGTGGCCAGAAGCCGCCGGATCGGCGTCGTCGATGGCGTTCCAGAAGCCGGCATCCGTCGCCCGGCCGGCCGGTTGGTCGTTGTCCGCGGGCGGCTTCGGCCCAGCCAGAAGTGCTGGCGGTCGAAGGCGTAGGTGGGGCAACTCGACCGTGTGCCGGACGGTTGCGCCGGCAGTGTCGCGCTCCAGTCGAGCGGCACACCGCCGGCGAAGAGCCGCGCGGCCCGCGGCGAGGAAGGATGCCGGGACCGTCGGCGCCCCGGGCGCAGGTTGCCGGAGACGATCGGTCGCCCGGCGCCGCGCAGCGGGCCGTCCGGGTCGTCGATGACGTCGGTCAATCGGCTGCACCAGGACCGGATGCCCGCTGACTGTCCAGGAACACTCCGAAGCCCTCGGTCAGCAGACTCGCCACGGCCGGGCCGAAGCCGACTGGCCCGCCGCAGGTTCTGGTACCAAGTAGTCCGCGTCGAGGCAATGGCCGTCATCGACCCAGCCACCGGTCACCGTCGAGTAGACGGTATGCGCGGAGGCCGGGTGTCGATCCCGCTCAGCGCCGTCTCCAGGACGTCCCTGATGCGTTCGACGTGGTGGGTGTGCGAGGCGTAGTCCACCGGCACCGGGCGGGTCCGTACGCCGTCCCGGTGTCAAGGACTCCAGTGCCTCCGCCAACGACTCCTCGTCACCGGCGACGACCACCGAGGACGGGCATGTTCACCACGGCCACCTCGAGCCGGCCGGCCCAGGCCGCCAGCCGGTCGTTGGCCTCGTCCGCGCCGAGCATCACCGACGCCATGCCGCCCCGGCCGGACAGTGTGGTCGCGATCGCCTGGCTGCGCACCGCGACGATGCGGGCGGCGTCGGCCAGCGACAGGACACCGGCGACGCACGCCGCCGCGATCTCCCCCTGGGAATGGCCCACCACCGCGTCGGGCCGCACGCCCAGCGACTCCCAGAGCGCGGCCAGGCCGACCATCATCGCGAAACTCGCCGGCTGGACGACGTCCACGCGGCCGAGGGTCTGTTCGTCCGCCTCGCCGCGCAGGACATCGGTCAGCGACCAGTCCACCCAGGGTCGCAGTGCCCGCGCGCACTCGTCGATCCGTGCCCGGAAGACCGCGGAACCCTCCAGCAGCGTGCGCCCCATGCCCGCCCATTGCGCTCCCTGGCCCGGGAAGACGAGAACCAGTCGGCCGGGTGCTCCGGAGCCGGTCACGCTGCCCGTGGTCAGGTTGGGCGTCACCTCGCCGCGGGCGAGCGCGGCGAGGCCGGTCCAGCGCCTCGTCCCGCGAGCCGGCCAGCACGACCGCTCGCTCCGGCAGCGTCGCCCGGCCACGCACCAGCGCGTCCGCCACCGCCGGCAGCGTCGGTTCGCCGCTCTGAGCGGGGGCTGTCCAGAAACATTCGCAGCCGGGTGGCCTGCGCGCCGAGTGACCGGGCGCTCTTGGCGGACACCACCAGCGGCACGATGTTCGTCGCGAGCGCCTTCAACGGCTCCGGGTCCTCGGAGGGGGCGGTCGCGGCCTCCTCGGGCCGGGGCCTGCTCGAGGATCAGGTGCGCGTTGGTTCCGCTGGCACCGAACGCGGAGACGCCGGCCCGCCGGGGCCGGCCGGTCCGCGGCCACTCCCGCGGCTCGGTCAGCAGGGCGAGGGTGCCTGCCGACCAGTCCACCTGTCCGGTCGGTTCCTCGACATGGATGGTCGGCGGCAGCACACGGTGCCGCAGCGCCTCGACCATCTTGATCACGCCGGCCACACCGGCGGCCGCCTGGGTGTGCCCGATGTTGGATTTCAAGGACCCGAGCCACAGCGGCTGCCCTGCATCCCGGGCCTCCCCGTACGTGGCAAGCAGTGCCCCGCCTCGATCGGGTCGCCGAGCACCGTGCCGGTCCCGTGGGCCTCCACCGCGTCGACGTCGGCGGGACCTATGCCGGCCGAGGCGAGTGCCCGCCGGATCACCCTTTGCTGGGCCGCCCCGTTCGGCGCGGTCAGCCCGTTGGACACACCGTCGGAGTTGACCGCCGACCCGCGAATCGTGGCCAGCACACGGTGACCGCGCTGCCGGGCCACCGAGAGCCGCTCCAGAAGCACGACGCCGGCGCCCTCGGACCAGCCGGTGCCGTCCGCGGTGGACGAGAACGTCTTGCACCGGCCGTCGGCGGAGAGCCCGCGCTGGCTGGAGAACTCGACGAACGCCTCCGGGCTGGCCATCACCGTGGCCCCGCCCGCCAGCGCCATCGTGCACTCGCCGTGCCGGAGGGCCTGCGCGGCCTGGTGGATGGCGACCAGCGAGGACGAGCACGCGGTGTCCAGGGTCACCGCCGGCCCCTCGAAGCCGAAGACGTACGCGATCCGGCCCGAGGCGACGCTCGGCGACGTGCCGGTCATGACGTATCCACGGACCTCCTCGGGAATCCGGTTCAGCCTGGTCGCGTAGTCGTGGTGCACGATCCCGGTGAACACACCGATCTCTTCGCCCCGGCGGACAGCGGGTCGATGCCGGCCCGCTCCATGGCCTCCCAGGACGCCTCCAGGAGCAGCCGTTGCTGCGGGTCCATGGCCAGTGCCTCGCGCGGGGAGATCCCGAACAGCCCAGGGTCGAACTGGGCGGCGTCGTAGAGGAAGCCGCCCGATCGGGTGTAGGTGGTCCCGGGGTGCGCGGGATCCGGGTGGTAGAGCCCGTCGGTGTCCCAGCCCCGGTCGGTGGGGAAGCCGGAGATCGCGTCGCGTCGCTCGATGACCAGGCGCCACAGGTCGTCCGGGCTCTCCACGCCGCCGGGCAGCCGCACGCCCATGCCGATGATCGCGATGGGCTCGTCGGGGTCGGCCGGGGACACCGGAGCCCGATCGGTCACCTCGGCCACCTCGCCCGCCACCCTCGTCGGCCACGTGCGCCGCGAGGACCTTCGGCGTCGGGTGGTCGAAGACCGCCGTCACGGGCAGGTCGACGCCCGTGAGGTCACGCAGCCGGTTACGCAGCCGTACTCCGCCCAGCGAATCGAAGCCCAGGCTCCTGAACGACTGGTCGTCGTCCATCGCGTCGAGATCGGCCGGCTGATAGCCCAGCACGACCGCCACCGACTCCCGGACCACCTCGAGCGCGGCCCGCCGGCGTTCGTTCCGGGACCGGTTCGCCAACCGGGCGGCGACGCTCTCCTGAACGTCCTCCCGGCCGTCGGCCGGCCCGGCCTCGGCCGCGGGGACCGCGTCCCCGAGCGCCGCCTGGTCGAGCCAGTACCGCCGGCTCTGGAACGCGTAGGTGGGCAGTTCGGTGGCCAGGGCCGAGGCGGATCCGGCCGGCCGGCCGACGACCGCGGGCCAGTCCAGGGCCACGCCGCGGACGTGCAGTTCGCCCAGGGCCGCCATCACGTCGGCGACTTCTGCGCCGTCCGCGCGCAGCGTCGCGATGCAGGACGCCGCCGACAACTCCAGGCTCTCCGACGCCATCGTGGTGAGCGCACCCCCCGGCCCGAGCTCCAGGAAGGTCGTCACGCCCTGATCGCGCAGCGATCTGACCGCATCCCCGAACCGGACCGTGGCCTGCACCTGCTCGACCCAGTAGTCGGCGGTGGCCAATCGCTGTCCGGTGTCCGGCCGGCCGGTGACCGTGGACACGACGGGCACCCGGCCCGGCCGGTAGGTCAGCGACTCGGCGACCTCCCGGAACTCGGCGAGCATCGGTCGCATCAACGGTGAGTGGAAGGCATGACTCACCGGCAGCCGGCGGGTCTTGTGGCCGAAGCGGGCGAGCTCGCCCGCCACCCACAGCACGGCTGCCTCGGCACCGGACAGCACCAGCGACCGGGCGCTGTTGACCGCCGCGACGTGGACGACGTCGGGTGCCTCCACCAGTTCCGGTGCCACTTCGGCCTCGCTCGCCTGGACAGCGACCATGGCTCCGCCGGCCGGTAGCGCCTGCATCAGCCGGGCCCGCGTGGCGACCAGCTTTCCCGCGTCGGCCAGGTCGAGCACCCCGCTGACGTGCGCGGCGGTGATCTCTCCGATGGAGTGGCCGACGACCAGGTCCGGGCGCAGTCCCCATGACTCGTAGAGCCGATACAGGGCGGTTTCCAGAGCGAACAGGCCGGCCTGGGTGTAGATCGTCTGATCGATCAGCCGGCCGTCCTGCGCGCCCGGGGCGGCGAAGACGACGTCGGACAGCGGCGCCGTGGCATGACCGGCCCAGTGGGTCTCGACGGCGCGGCAGGCGTCGGTGAACGCCTCGGCGAAGACCGGGAACCTGGCCGCGAGTTCCCGGCCCATGCCGGGCCACTGGCTGCCCTGTCCGGTGAACAGGAAGGCCAGCTTGCCGTCGACCGGGGCGCCGCCGATGGCCGGAGCGGCACCCTTGGCCAGACCGCGCAGATCGCCGACCAACTCGTCACGATGCCGCACCACCAGGACCGCCCGCCGGTCGAGCTGCGCCCGGCCGGTGGCCAGCGCGAGGGCGATGTCGGCAGGCTCCAGCTCCGGCCGCGATGCCACGAAGTCCGCCAGCCGGCCGGCCTGGGCCCGCAGCGCGGCGGGGGTGCGACCGGAGACCGGAACCGGCACGCAGCCCTCGTCCGAGGGCCGGTCCAGGGCGGGATCCCCGGTCATCATCTCGTCGGCGTCATGCTCGGCGCTCTCCTCACCGGCCTCTTCCAGGATGACGTGAGCATTGGTCCCGCCGATACCGAACGACGACACACCAGCCCGGCGCGGCTGTCCGGCACGAGGCCAGTCGCGGCGTTCGGTGAGCAGCCGGACCGCGCCCGCCGACCAGTCCACGTGGGTCGACGGCCGGTCGACGTGCAGCGTCCTCGGCAGGACGCCGTGCCGCATCGCCATGACCATCTTGATCACGCCCGCGACGCCGGCCGCGGCCTGGGTGTGGCCGATGTTCGACTTCACCGACCCGAGCCAGAGCGGTCGGTCGGCCGGCCGGTCCCGGCCGTAGGTCTCCAGCAGCGCCTGCGCCTCGATCGGGTCGCCGAGCGTGGTCCCGGTGCCGTGGCCCTCGACGGAGTCGACCTCATCGCCCCGCAGTCCGGCCGCGGCGAGCGCCTTGCGGATCACGCGCTGCTGCGACGGGCCGTTCGGCGCGGTGAGGCCGTTGGAGGCGCCGTCGGAGTTCACCGCCGTTCCGCGGACCAGGGCCAGCACCCGGTGGCCCTGCTCACGGGCCCGGGACAGCGGCTCGACCAGAAGGAGTCCGACCCCCTCCGACCAGCCGGTGCCGTCGGCCGTGTCGGCGAACGCCTTGCAGCGGCCGTCGGGGGCGAGCCCCCGCTGCCGGGAGAACTCGATGAAGGTCTCCACCGTGCCCATCACCATCACGCCGCCCGCCAGCGCCATCGAGCACTCGCCGTTGCGGATGGCCTGCACGGCCAGGTGCAGGGCTACCAGTGAGGACGAGCAGGCGGTGTCCACGGTGATCGCCGGGCCCTCCAGGCCCAGGTGGTAGGCCACCCTTCCGGACAGGACGCTGCCCGAGCTGCCGGTCAGGCGGAAACCCTCGACGCCGGACGCGTGGTGCGTGCGTACGGTCCAGTCATGGCTGTTCACCCCGACGAAGACGCCCACATCCTGGGCGTGCAGGCTGTGCGGGTCGATGCCTGCGCGTTCGAGCAGCTCCCACGAGGTCTCCATGACCAGTCGCTGCTGCGGGTCCATCGCCAACGCCTCTTGCGGGGAGATACCGAAGAAGCCGGCGTCGAAGGCGCCCGGGTCGTCGAGGAAGGCGCCGTGGCGGACGTAGGTGGTGCCGGGGTGGTCCGGGTCGGGATCGAACAGCCGGTCGGTGTCCCAGCCGCGGTCGGTGGGGAACTCGGTGACCGTGTCGGTCTCCGCGGACAGGATCCGCCACAGGTCTTCGGGGCTGTGTACGCCACCGGGGAACCGGCAGGCCATCGCGACGATGGCGATCGGTTCCCCGGCCGTCGCCCTCGGCTCCGCGGCCGTCGCCCTCGGCTGCGCGGTGGCCGGCTGGGCCTGCGCGTCGTCGAGGAGCTTGGCCTGCAGGTGGGCCGCCAGCGACCTCGGTCGCGGAAAGTCGAAGATCATCGAGGGGGGCAGGGACAGCCCGGTCGCGGTGGCGAGCCGGTTGCGCAGTTCGAGCGCGGTGAGCGAGTCGAAGCCCGAGTCCTTGAACGTCCGGTCGAGCCGGATCGCGTCGGTGCTCGCGTGGCCAAGGACGAGGGAGCACTGCCGGCGGATCAGGTCGACCAGGGCGTCGAACTGCTCGGCCGGGGGCAGCGCGCTGATCCGGCCGGAGGGGGAGGCCGGCGCCGCCGGAGCCGGCCGTGCGTTCGTGGTCGCCCGGCCGATCGGCCGTTTGCCCCGGACCAGGCTCCGCAGGACGGGCGGCACCCGCGACTGATCGGCCGCCCGGAGCGCGGCCAGGTCGAACCCGGCGGCGACGAGCGCCGCGTCCGGGCCGTCACCGGCGCGCAGGCACTGGTCGAGCAACGCCATCCCGTCGCCGTCCGACAGGGCGACCATGCCGATGTCCCGGTTCCGCCGGTGGTCGGCGTGGCCGAGGTGGCGGGTCAGGCCACTGGCCCGGTCCCAGTAACCCCAGGCGATCGAGACCGCCGCCAGGCCGGCGTGCCGCCGTTCCCGCGCCACGGCGTCCAGTGCCGCGTTGGCCGCGGTGTAGTTTCCCTGCCCCGGGTTGCCGAGCACGCCCGCGGCCGAGGAGTAGAGAACGAAGGCGGCGAGACCGAGGTCACGGGTGAGGTCGTCCAGGTGGCGGGCCGCATCCACCTTCGCCCGAACACGGCGTCGACGCGGTGCGGGTCGAGCTCGGTGATGACCGCGTCGTCCAGTACCCCGGCGGTGTGCACGACCGCGGTCAGCGGGTGGTTCTCTTCGACCATGGCCAGCAGCGCCACCACCTGCTCGCGGTCCGCCACATCGGCGGCCACGAGCCGAACGGTCGCGCCGAGCCCGACCAGTTCGTCGTGCAGCGCCGCGGCGCCGTCGGCCTCGGGGCCGCGGCGGCCGGCCAGGATCAGATGGCGGACACCGTGCTCGGTGACGAGGTGCCGCGCGGTCACCGCCGCGAGCGTTCCCGTACCACCGGTGATCAGCACGGTGCCGTCGGGATCGAGCGGTCGGGCCTGCGATGACGAAGCGGCCGGGTGCAGCCGGTCGAGCCGTGGCACCTGTGCCCGGCCGTCCCGGAGCCGGAGCTGCGGTTCGCCGCTCAGGGCCGCCGCGATCACAGCATTCGTCGCACCGGCCGCGTCGTCCACCGCCACCAGGACGAACCGGCCCGGGTGCTCCGACTGGGCCGACCGCACCAGGCCCCGCACGGCGCTGGTGACGACGTCTTCCCCGTCCGGCGTGACGATCACCAGTCGGTCGTCGTCCCCGGCCGGCCGGGCGAGGAACGCCTGTAGCAGTTCGAGTTCCGCGACGACCGCGCCCCGAGGGTCCCCGGCGGAGATGTCGACCTCGTGGATCAGCACAGTCGCCGGCGCGCCGACGAGGTCGGTGGCGTCGGTGATGTAGCGGGCGGCAGAGCCGGCCGCCGAGGAGTTTGGCGGTAGCGGGTGGTCGACCCAGTCGATGCGGAAGAGGCCCGCGCAGGAAGCAGCGGGCTGCGCCTGCTCCCGCTGCTCGGTGACCAGTTCAGCCACCTCCAGCACCCGCTGCCCGGCCGGATCCGTCAACTCGATGTGCCAGGCCGGACGGGTCGGCGCGGACGCCGAGCGGACGTCAATCCCGGTGGCTCCGGACGCCAGCAGCTGGACGCCTCGCCAGGTCTTCGGCCGCTCATCCGGGGAGACAACGGCGCGGACCGCCGCGTCGAGCAGAGCCGGATGAATGCCGTAGCGGTGCGCGTCGGGCTGCTCGGCGTCATCGAGCGCGACCTCGGCCGCGGGGCCGAGGGAGAACTCGCCGGGTGGGCCGGCCGACGGTGTCACCGTGCCGGTGGCGTGACGTGTCCATTCCTGCGTCACGGCCGCTCCGGGCGGCCCCGAGTAGACCGTGATCGGCCGCCGGCGAGAAGCGTCCGGCCGCCCCACGACGATCCGTATGTCGCGGCCGCCGTGGCGGGGCAGCACGACGGCCGGATCGATGGTCAGCTCCTCGACGACCGGGGCGTCGGCCTCTCCGCCTGCCCACAGTGCCAGCTCCACCAGTACCGCCTCCGGTACCCGGACCGGGGCGCCGTCGGACCCGTCGGTGGCCTCGGTGCCGGCCGCCCACGCGAGCGTCGACGCGGACCATCGGCCGGTCGCGACCAGGCCACCGGATTCGGGGAGCCGGACGAGCGCACCGAGCAGCGGGTGGCCGGCGTCGTCCAGGCCCATGCCCGACGCGCCGGCGCTCGGCACCGGACGGCGCCAGAAGTGCTGGCGCTCGAACGGGTACGTCGGCAGGTCGACCCACGCGGCCCGGGCGACGTCGTCGGCGAGCAGGCCGCGCCAGTCCACCGGGACGCCGTGGACGAACAGCTCGGCCATCGATCGCACCAGACGGCCGAGCCCGCCGTCGTCCCGGCGCAACGAACCGACGACGACCGCTTCCGCGGGCGCGTGGTGTACGGCCTCAGCGACCGGCTGGACCAGCACCGGGTGGGGGCTGACCTCGACGAACGCGCCGAATCCCTGCTCCAGCAGGCGGTCGATCGTGGGACCGAAACGGACCTGTTGCCGCAGGTTGCGGTACCAGTAGCCGCCATCCAGCGCTCCGGTGGCCCGGCCCTCGGTCACGGTCGAGTGGAAGGGCACCGTGGGCTCGGCGGGCGACAGATCGGCCAGAGCCACCGCCAGGTGGTCCCGGACGGCCTCGACCTGGTCGCTGTGCGATGCGTAGTCGACTGCCACCCGCCGTACGTCGACACCGGACTCGGCCAGTTCGCTCAACGCGTCCGCCAGCGCCTCCGGGTCACCGGAGAGCACCACCGAGGACGGACCGTTCACCGCGGCGACCTGGACCCGGCCGTCCCTTTCCGCCAGCCAGGCCGCCGCGGCGGAGGCGTCGAGGCGCACCGACGCCATGCCTCCTCGGCCGGACAGGGTCCCGGCGATCGCCTGGCTGCGGACCACGACGACCCGCATGGCGTCGCGCAGGGAGAGCGCCCCGGCGACGTATGCCGCGGCGATCTCACCCTGCGAGTGGCCCACGACCGCGTCGGGCCGGACTCCCGCCGACGCCCACAGCGCGGCCAGCCCGGCCATCATCGCGAAGCTCGCCACCTGGATGACGTCGACGCGTTCCAGCAGTTCCTGGTCGGCCTCGCCGCGCAGCACGTCGATCAGCGACCAGTCCGCCCATTCGGTCAGCAGCCGAGCGCACTCCTGGACGACCCCGGCGAACGCGGGGGAGGTATCGAGCAGCTCACGGCCCATCCCGGCCCACTGCGCGCCCTGCCCGGGAAAGATCAGCACGACGCCGGACGACGCGTCAGAGGTGGCGCTGTCGCGCACCACGAGGGGACTGGCCTCGTCGCGGGCCAGTGCGCGCAGGCCGGCCAGCGCCTCGTCCCGGGAGCCGGCCAGTACGACCGCGCGCTCGTCCATGGTTGCTCGTCGAGTGGCCAGCGCCACGGCGATGTCGGCCCAGGACGAGTCGTCGGCGGTCTGGATGAGCGGGACGAGCCGGTCCGCCAGCCGGTTGAGCGCCCGCGTTCCGCGGGCCGACAGGACCAGAGGCACGATCCGGGGCGCCGATGGCGCCGGTGGCGCCGGCCGCCGGACGGCCGGCTGCCGGGGTGCTTCCTCCACGATCACGTGGGCGTTCGTTCCGCTCAGGCCGAAGCCGGAGATTCCCGCGCGACGCGGACGGCCGAGGTCCGGCCAGGTCCTGTTCTCCGTCAGCAGCGCGACCGCGCCCGACGACCAGTCGACGCGTGAGGTGGGCTCGTCCACGTTGAGTGTCGCCGGCAGCACACCGTGCCGAAGCGCCTGGATCATCTTGATCACGCCGGCGACACCGGCCGCGGCCTGGGTGTGGCCGACGTTCGATTTGAGCGATCCCAGCCACAGGGGCTGGCCGGCGTCGCGGTCCCGGCCGTAGGTGGCCAGCAACGCCTCGGCCTCGATCGGGTCGCCCAGAACGGTCCCGGTCCCGTGCCCCTCCACCGCGTCGATGTCCGCCGGGCCCAGGCCGGCCGACGTCAGTGCCTGCCGGATGACCCGTTGCTGCGCCTCACCACTCGGTGCGGTGAGGCCGTTCGACGCGCCGTCGGAGTTCACCGAGGAGCCGCGCAGCACCGCCAGGATCCGGTGCCCGTTGCGGCGGGCATCGCCGAGGCGTTCCAGGACCAGCATCCCGGCCCCCTCTGCCCACGCGGTGCCGTCGGCGGCCGAGGCATAGGATTTGCACCGGCCGTCAGCGGCCAGTGCGCGCTGCCGGGAGAACTCGACGAATGACTGGGGGGTGGCCATCACCGTGGCACCACCGGCCAAGGCCAGGGAGCACTCGCCGCGGCGCAGCGCGTGGGCGGCCAGATGCAGCGCGACCAGTGAGGACGAGCACGCCGTGTCCACGGTGATCGCCGGTCCCCGCAGGCCGAGCAGATAGGAGATCCGGCCCGACGCGACGCTGCCCGCGGTTCCGGTCGTCTGGAAGGCCTCGAGCTCCTCGGGCACCGGACCGCCGGTGCCGTAGCCCTGCTCCATCAGGCCGGCGAAGACCCCGGCGTCGGTGCCCCGCAACGACGACGCGTCGATTCCCGCGTGCTCCAGCGCCTCCCACGCGGTCTCCAGCAGCGCCGCTGCTGCGGGTCCATCGCGAGTGCCTCGCGCGGGGAGATCCCGAAGAAGTCGGCGTCGAACTCGGCCGCGCCGTCGAGGAACCCGCCCCGGTCGACATACGAGGTCCCGGCCCGGCCCGGGTCGGCGTCGAACAGCCGCTCCAGGTCCCAGCCGCGGTCGGCCGGAAACGGCCCTGACGCATCCCGGCCCTCGCTGACCAGACGCCACAGCTCGTCCGGCCCGGTGATCCCGCCCGGCAGGCGGCAGGCCATCCCGACGATCACCACCGGCTCGTCGGGGTCGGACGGTTTGCCGGCGGCGGTGTCGGCAGCGGTGTCACCGACCAGTTCGGCGTGCAGGTACGCGGCCAGCGCACGCGGCGTCGGATGGTCGAACACCGCTGCTGTCGGCAGCTTCAGACCGGTCCTGGCCATCAGCCGGGTACGCAGTTCGATGAGTGCGACCGAGTTGTACCCGAGGTCCCGGAACGCCCGGTCCACCGGGACGGCGACGGTGTCGGGCTGGTTGAGCGACGCCGCGGACTCGTCCCGGACCAGGGCCTGGAGCAGCGTGGTGCTGCGCGTGCCGGTCCAGGCGGGCCAGTTCTGCCCGCAGAGCGGAGGAGGTGTCCTCGAGTCCGTCCTGGACGAGCGGCTTTGGGAAGAGGGCACGCAGCAGGGCGGGCAGCCGGCCCCCGGCTCCGGCCGGCGCGCACGCAGGGCGAACAACGGCGTCGGGTCCGATGTGGCAAGGAAGCGTGTCGAGCGCGAACAGCCCGTCACGCACCAGGGCGAACCCGGCGTGTCCCCGGCCGGTTCGCACCAGGTCAGGACCGAGCCGGCCAGACCGCGCCGTCGGCGGTCGTGGACCACGGCGCCCATCATGGCCGCCGAGACCGCCCGGCCGGGGTCTGCCGCCCCGGTGACCTCGTACGAGTCCGCGATCGTGATGAACGAGGTCCGGGCAAAGTCCGCTGCGGTGCTCAGCTTCGCGGCCAGCTCGGGGGTCGCCGTCGGCGGAGGATCACCGCGGCGGGGCCCGCCGCGATCGCCGGCTCCCACTCGGCGGCGTCCTCGCCGGCGATCAGCAGCAGCCGCTCGTTCGGGAGGACGGAGGCCAGGTGGCGTGCCACCGCGGCGCCGCGCACGGTGTGCGCACCCGTCATCACCACGACGCCGTCGGAGCCGGGACCATGAATCGCGTATCGACCGGTCCGGGACCGCCTGACGGGTCAGCCGGGCACCCAGGAGCTCGCCGGACCGCAGAGCCAGCGCGGCTCGTCACGCAGGTCGCGTACGGCACGGCGTCGACCGGCGATGCGCCGTCCGGTCGACCAGGATGGCCCGGCTCCCCAGCACCTGGCCCGCCGCGGCCGCCAGCATGGCCTGAGCCGGATCGGCCGGATCGTCCCGCGCCGAGACCGCCACTGCCCGCCGGGTCACGAGGACCAGCTGCCCCGATCCGGCTCGCGCGGCCCCCGCCGTCAGCTCCTCGACCAGCTGTTCGATCCCGGCGCGGCGCTCCGCCCAGGTGCCCGGCATGTCGGGCGCCAGCAGCACCGTCATCTCGGCGGCGCCGGCCGTGGCCAGATCGGCGTAGCAGGAGGACGAGCCCGCGGCCGCGGCGAGGCCCGCCGCGGCCGAGCCGACGAACGCCCAGGTCGTCGGCGCGGGGGCCGGCGGGTGCCGCGGGCCGGCGCGGGCACCCACTCCAGGCGCAGCACTCCGTCGTGCACCCCGCTTGCCGTGCATCGCAGTACGGCGGGCTGATCGGCCAGCAGGCGCCGCTGGATCTTCCCCGACGCAGTCCGCGGAACGCCGGCCACCTCATAGACCTCTTCGGGAAGCTTGAACGTGGACAGCTCCCGGCGGCACCGTTCGATCACGGCGTCGTGCCTCGACGCCTGACGGGCGGCGACCACGTAGGCGACGGGCACCTCGCCCAGCACCATCGTGCGGCCGGCCGGCCACGCCCGACGTCGGCGATCCCGGAACGGCGCGGATAACCGCCTCGATCTCTCCGGATGGACGTTCTCCCCGCCCCGGACTATCAGATCGTTGATCCGGCCGCTGATGGTGAAGTACCACGGGCGGCGTCCGGCGGGCGAGGTCACCCGTGCGATACCAGCCGTCCTGGAACGCGGCAGCGGCGCCTCCGGTTTGTTGTGGTAGCCCGGCGTCACGTTCGGGCCGCGCACCCACACCTCGCCCTCGGCGCCGGCCGGCACGTCGCGGCCGGGTCTCCGGGTCGACGATGCGGACATCCACGCGGCACCGGAAGCCGCACGACCCGTCGACGCGGACGCCTCCCGGCGGGTTCATGGTGCTCGCCCCGCACGTCTCGGTGCTGCCGTACGCATCGACCAGCGGCACCCGAACTCCTCGCGGAACGACCGGCACAGCCCTGGGCCGGCGACCGCTCCCCCGACCAGCCCGATCCGCAGGTCCGGCAGGGTGATCGGCGCTGGCGCCGCGCCTCCAGAAGGTAGTGGTAGGTGGTCGGCACACCCCACGAAGGTGGCCCGGGTTTCCCGGGCGGCCTCCAGGAACTCGTCGCCCGAAGGGCTGTCCATGATCCGGGCGGTCGCGCCGACCGCGGTCACCGCCAGCACGCACGCGATGTGGGAGAGGCTGTGGAACAACGGCAGCGGCCACAGCACGCGATCGTCGGCCGACAGCCCGGGGATCGGCACATAGCTCGCCGCCACCGAGTACAAGCAGTTGCGCTGGCTGGACAGCACTCCCTTCGGTTCCCCGGTGGTCCCCGAGGTGTAGAACGTCCATGCCACGTCGTCCAGGCCGAGATCGTCCCGTGCGGGTTCCGCGGGCTCGGTCCTGACGAGTTCCTGGTAGGCGTGGACCGACGCGTGCGCGGGTGCGTCGCCGGTCACCAGCAGCCTGGCGCCGCGGGGCAGGGACGGCGAGCGCAGGAAGCCGGCCACGTGCACGGGGTCGGTGATGACGACGGCCGCCTCGCTGTCGGCCAGGAGATAGTCCAGTTCGAAGTCGGTGGACGCGGGGTTGACCGGGCACCCGATCGCGTCCGCGCGAAGGATCGCGAGGTAACTCTCCAGCATCTCCACGCTGTTGCGCAGGCAGATCATCACCGAATCGCCGCGCCGCACACCGAGTCCGCCAGATGCCCGGCCAGCCGCCGGGTCCGCGCCTCCAGATCGGGGTACGTGACCGCCCGCTCCGCGTCTCGAAGGCGACCTTCCACCGAAGTGTCCGCGTGCTCCCGCAACACCAGGGGGAGCGCTCTGATCAGCTCGGCGCGCACGGAATCACGCATCCTCTCGTGGAGCGAAACCGCATCGGGCACCAAAAAGCCTTCTGCCTACATGCGGAGGCTAGGAGCGGCCTTGCCGGGCTGGGCATCCCCAGCCTCGTGGCCTTTCGCGGCAGGGTGCGGCTTGTCTGCAGGGTTCTCCGCCCTCGCAGTTGGGCGTGACGACGTCCGTCTGTAATGTCACTCCAGCCGTGACAGACCCTGTAGGAGGTGAGACCCGTGAATGTTCGTTCGATTACCCGGGTGCTCCCCCTATTGGTCACGGCAGGCGACTGGATGTAGATGTCGCGGGAGCGCACCAGAGGCACTCCTGGAAGGCGACAGCCATCAACCTTAAGCATCCCACCCCAGACCCCGTGATCACGCGGGTCGCCGAAGACCAGTGGCACGCCAGCGACGGCGACTTGGTTGTCGGCAGTGGCGACACGGGGCGCAGGCCCGACGGTGCGACTGTACATCAGCATCGACGCATGGCACGACACAGCCTTCGACCGGCTGGCCGCCGCCATGCTGGCGGAACTGCCGGCGCCGCTCTACACGCTGGTCCGACGCCGACGACGCGGACACGATCTCGCACTGGCGGCGGGCCGGCTTCACCCCTCACCGAAGTGAGCGGCAGTACCTGCTGGTGCCCGGCGAAGCGCAGCCCGCCGTGTCGCCCCCGGCGGGGGTGACGTTGACCGGCGGCGCGGAGGAGTCCCGCGCCGAAGTCGAGGGGGTCGAAGTCGGTGTGATCCGGATTTCGCCGTCGATGCGGGACAACGGGAGGCCGCGGATCGCGCGGATTCGCTCCATCGAGGTCCGCGCCGACCAGCGCCGCCGTGGCATCGGCAGGGCGCTGCTGGTCCACGCGCTGGACGCTCTGCACACTCGCGAGTTCGGTCTCGCGACGATCGACGTCGACGAGACCGACACCGCGACGATCAGCCTGTTGGAAAGCGTCGGAGCCCGCCGTGAGAGCAACACCTTGGAGCTGACGTGGCAAAAGTAAATCGAGGTATCGAGGTTGTCGGTACCATCGTCGAGTCCCTGAAAGACGCCAAGTTCTGGGTTGAACTCGAGAACGGTCACAAGGTACTCGCACACATCAGCGGGAAGCTCCGCAAGCACTACATCAAGATCCTGCCGCAGGACACGGTGACGGTCGAGTTGAGCCCGTATGACCTGACCCGTGGCCGGATCACCTTCCGGCACCGGATGTAGCGGCCGGCGGAACACGCCAAGGCAGGAGCGGTGCTGATCCCCCCTCAGGGGGTCCGCACCGCTTCGATGGCCTCCTGGCCGGAAGTCCGCGGTGCACCTTCACCAGTCACGTTGACAGTCTTGCCCGGTGACGCCCGGACTTCCTTGCCTGGCTCATCTGCGGCTGCCTAGCGTTGCGGCCGTGACGATGCATACGGTTCAGTCCACATTGGCCACGGTCCGGCCGGGCGTCCTCGATCCCGGCGCTGCGTCGGCAGCCAGGATCGAGTCCGGCGACGAGGTTCTCTACCCCGACACCTGGACCAACTGGCAGAACCAGCTGCGGTACGGCTCGTCCCCGGCCGACCGTGCGCGGCTGCGCCAGGAGTACCCGGGCTGCCCGTTCCAGATCGTCGGCCCGGTCGAGGTGACCGGTGCCGAACCGGGCGACGTCGTCGAGTGCCGGCTGACGGAACTGCGGCTGAGCGACTGGGGCGGCAACGCCTTCCCCACCCGGGCCGGCGCGCTGCCGTACGACTTCGACGAGCCGTACTTCCACGACTTCCGGTTCGACCGGACCCGCACCCGGGCCGACTACGTTCACGGCATCTCGCTGCCGCTCGACCCGTTCGCCGGCATCATCGCGGTCGAACCGCCGGGCGACGAGCAGACAAGCGCGCTGATCGGTGGCGACCACGGCGGCAACCTGGCCCTCCCCGAACTCACCGTGGGCTCCTCGCTGTTCCTTCCCGTGGCCAAGCCGGGGGCCCGGATCTGGATCGGTGACATTCACGCCCTGCAGGGCGACGGACTGGTCGACCAGACCGGCCTGAAGTCCACGGCCGAGCGCTTGCGGATGCGGTACGACCTCCACAAGAACGTGGGCCTGACCCGGCCGCTGGCCGAGACCGACACGCACTGGATCGGCATCGGACTGGCTGACAGCCTGGAGGCCGCACTGGTCGACTGCCTGCGCGGACTGATCAGCTGGTTCAGCGCGGCGTCCGGCGTCACCCGCGCCGAGGCCCACGCACTGTGCAGCATGGCCGCGAGCTTCCGGATCACCCAGTACGCGGACCAGAGCGAGGTCCACCACGTCGATGTCCCCCTGCCGCCCAAGGGCGTGCACGGCCTCCTGCGCAAAGACATCTTCCCGGCCGGCCTGCGTACCCGGGTCGACCGCTGGCTGCGCCCCGCGGCCTGAGCCGTTCAGCCTTCCCGGGCAGGCCGGGGCCGGCTCTTTCGCGGCGACCACGTGCCGTCAATGTGAGGTATGGGGCCCTCGGTGCCCGCCGGTTTAGCCTGCGGTTCGTCTCACTCGACCACTGGACATCGCATTGTCTTGGACAGGAAGGCGAAACCGGGTCATGAGTACCACGCATGTGCATTATGTTCAGCAGCTGCTGACTCATTTCGATGCCGATCCGGATCGCCCTGCCATGGTCAGCGGGGACGTCCCCTTCTCCGCCGGGGAGCTGGCCGACGCCGTTCGCCGGGCCGCGGCCGCGATGGGCCGCCACGGCGTCGGCCGCGGTGACGTCGTCTGCATCCTGACCGAGCCCAACACCGCGGCCACACTGATCCTGCGGTGGGCGGCCAACCTGGTGGGGGCGACCGCCGCACATGTGCGTGGGATGAATGCGGTGGTGCCTGACGACGAGTTGCGCATGGACTTGCAGCGCGCCATCGTCTCGGATGTCGGCGCCCGGATGCTGGCGGTCGACCCGGCCAACGAGGCACGGGCACGGGAGCTGCTGGTGAACGCGACCGGTCGGCCGGTCCTGGCCGTACTGGGCGCAGGACAGCCGGACACGGTGGATTTGACCGCCGGCTGCGGTGACGGAGTAGGCCCGTGCCCGGACATCACCGACAGCGACCTCGCGGTGATCACCCAGACCAGTGGGGCGAGCGGCCTGCCGAAGGGTGTCTGCTGGCCCTTCGGCGTCAAGAACGACATGGCCGCATCGGCCATCGACCGCAGCAGCCGGACGAACGTCCTGATCACCGCACCGCTCACCCATTCCAGCGGGTTCGCCGCGGACGACACGCTCATCACCGGCGGCATGGTCGTCCTGCATCCCGGCTTCGACGCCGCGGCCGTGCTCCACGCGATCGCGCAGCACCGCATCGGCCGGCTCATCCTCGGCACCCCGCAGGTGTACGCACTGGCCGAGCACCCGGACCGGGCGGCCACCGACCTGTCCAGCCTGACCGAGCTGATCTACACCGGCAGCCCCGGGGCACCGCTCAAGCTGCGCAAGGCCCGGGAAATCTTCGGCCCCGTACTGATCCAGGTCTACGGCACGACCGAGACCGGAGTGCTCACCATGCTCCCCCCCGGCGACCACGACGACCTGCGCGCCTGCTCCAGCGCGGGCCGGCCGGTCAACCCAGAGGCGCTCAGCATCCGGCACCCCGACACCGGCGCGGTACTGCCCGTCGGCGAGGTCGGCGAGGTCTGCGCGGTTCCACGCTGGCCCACGGCCGGCTACTGGCACGAGCCGGCACTCACCGCGGCACTCGTCCGCGACGGCTGGGTGCGCACCGGCGACCTCGGGCACCTCGACACCGACGGCTACCTGCACCTGACCGGCCGGCTCGCGAACATGATGAAGGTCAAGGGAATCCGCATCCACCCCGAGCAGGTGGAGAAGGTGCTCAGGCAGGCCCCGGGCGTGTCCCAGGCCGCCGTATGCGGGGTCGAGGACGCCGACCGGGTGGAGCACATCTACGCCGCCGTCGTGCCCGAGCCCGGCGCCGACCCGGATCCCCGGGAACTGCGCCGTCACGTCGCCGAGGCACTGTCCGACACCTACGTCCCCCGCCTGATCGACATTCGCCGGAAACTGCCGACGACCGGCTGGGACAAACCCGATCGGGTCCGGCTGCGGGCCGACGCCCGCGCCGCACTGACCCGGCCCGCCCCCCAGGCCTGACGCGGCAAGCATCTCCTCGTACCGGTCCGGAGCGTTCTTCCCGGACGTGCGATGCGGTCGCCTCACCACGCGCCCGCCGCTCTGCCCCTCCCCAGGCCCCGGGGCCCTGGTGGCCCGCATCCGCGCGGGCCGGGCCCTGGAGACGGACTGCCGGGCTGACGGAGCCTTACCGCCCGGCGGCCGGGGAGCCACTCGCCCACGGCCCACCTGCGCGGCCGGTGCCGCAGGCCCTGCCCGATACCGGCTCCCGGCACAACAGACCTGCCCCCGGCCCGAGTTCAGCGACCACCCCAGCCGACCGACCAGCGATCCCCAGTACCGTCAACCTGCGTGATGGCGTGCGCTGTCCGGCGTCGGGAAGACTCTCCGGCCATGGACGGCTTCGAACTGCACGACCTCGCGCGCAAGCTGCTGCGGATCGGCGAGGACGCCCTCCCGGACCCCACCGGTGTGCGACAGCTGTCTCCCGGCGTGCGTCACGTCATGACCGACGTGTTCGAACACCCGGACACCTCGGTCACCGAGATCGCCAACCGCACCGGCTTCCCGGCGAGCCACGTGGAGACGAGCGTCGCCACCCTGCGCGACCGGGGTGCGGTCACCACCGCGGCCGCCCCGGACGGACAAACGGTCGTCCGGGCGGCTGCCCGGCACAGGAGCGCCGGCCGAGCCGCCGCGCGGATCGACGAGCAGCTCGCCGCGGCCGCCGGGATCCAAGACCCCGGCCAGGCCAAGGAATTGGTCGAGACACTCGAGCAACTGGCGCGCCGGCTCACCGATGCCCTGTCCCCCGAGCATTTCAACGCGCGGTATGCGGGTACGCCGCCCTGGGAAACCGGCCGTCCGCAACCGGCCCTGCGCGACCTCGCCGAGGCGGGCGCCTTCCGCGGCCGGGTGCTCGACGTCGGGTGCGGCACCGGCGAGGTCGCGCTCATGGCGGCGGCCCTCGGCCTGCCGACGGTCGGCATCGACCCGGCGTCGACGGCGATCGAGATCGCGCGGCGCAAAGCGGAAGAGCGCGGCCTGCAGGCGCGCTTCCTGGTCGGGGACGCACTCGAACTCGGCGCCATGGGCGAGCAGTTCGACACCGTGCTCGACTGCGGCCTGTTCCACGTGTTCAGCGACGCCGAACGAGTCCGCTACGCCGACAGCCTGGCCACCGTGATGCCGCCGGACGCGCGGTTGTTCCTGCTCTGCTTCAGCGACCGCCATCCACCCGATATCGGACCGCGGCGGGTGAGCCAGGACGAAATCCGGGCCACCTTCGCCGACGGCTGGCGGGTCGATTCGATCGAACCCGCGATGCTGGAGAACAACAAATATGTCGACGGAGTGCTGGCCTGGCTGGCCAGTATCACCCGCACCTGACCGCCCTTTTCCCGAGCGCACACCCCCGAAAGGCTGCCACGTGCGCCGAATTCGCAGAATGGGGCGACGGCGAAACACAAATCTGCTGCCAGGTTGAGGGATAGTGGCGTAGGCGCCGAACTCCGTACCGTGAGGCCAATCGACCAGAAGGAGCCGGACACACATGGGTGGCAGCAAGGTGGAGGGCTTCGACGCGCACTACGCCGGAACACCGCTCTGGGACCTCGGCCGCCCCCAGACGGCCCTGCGCGACCTCGCCGAGGCGGGCGCCTTCCGCGGCCGGGTGCTCGACGTCGGGTGCGGCACCGGCGAGGTCGCGCTCATGGCGGCGGCCCTCGGCCTGCCGACGGTCGGCATCGACTCGGCGTCGACGGCGATCGGGATCGCGCGGCGCAAAGCGGAAGAGCGCGGCCTGCCGGCGCGCTTCCTGGTCGGGGACGCACTCAACTCGGCGACTTGGGCGAGCAGTTCGACACCGTGCTCGACTGCGCCCTGTTCCACGCGTTCAGCGAGACCGAACGCGTCCGCTACGCCGGCAGCCTGGCCACCGTGATGCCGCCGGACGCGCGGTTGTTCCTGCTCTGCATCAGCGACCGCCATCACCCCGGCAGCGGACCGCGACGGGAGAGCCAGGGCGGGATCCGCGCCAGGCGGGTGAGCCAGGACGAAATCCGGGCCACCTTCGCCGACGGCTGGCGGGTCGATTCGATCGAACCCGCGACATTGGAGAACAACAGAGACATCGACGGGGCACCGGGCTGGCTGGCCGCGATCACCCGCACCTGACCACCCTTCCCCGAGCGAATCCCCCTGAAAGGCCTCCCGTCGCGCCGAATTCATGGAACAGGGCGACGGCGAATTCCGAATCGGCTGCCAGGTCGAAGAGCCGTGGCGTAGGCATCGGACTCCGTACCGTGAGGCCAATCAACCAGAAGGAGTCAGGCAGAAATGAGTCCGCGACCGAGGCCGACCTTTCCGGATTGGCCGCAATTCGATGACACCGAACGCCGAGCTCTTGATCGTGCGCTGTCCCAGGGCCAGTGGTGGCGCATGGGTGGCAGCGAGGTGGACAGCTTCGAGCGGGAGTTCGCCGGATACCACGGTGCCCACCACGCCCTCGCCGTCACCAACGGCACGCACGCGCTGGAGCTCGCCCTGCAGGTGCTGGGTGCGGGACCGGGCACCGAAGTGATCGTGCCGGCGTTCACCTTCATCTCCTCGTCCCAGGCCGCTCAGCGGATCGGGGCCGTCGCCGTGCCGGTGGACGTCGATCCGGAGACCTACAACATCGACGCGACCGCCACCGCCGAGGCGATCACACCGCGGACCCGGGTGATCATGCCGGTGCACATGGCGGGTCTCATGGCCGACATGGACGCACTGGACAAGCTCGCCTCCGATGCCGGCGTCCGGATCCTTCAGGACGCGGCCCACGCGCACGGTGCCCGGTGGCGGGGCAAGCGCGTGGGCGAGCTGGGCTCGATCGCGGCGTTCAGCTTCCAGAACGGCAAGCTGATGACCGCGGGCGAGGGCGGCGCGGTGCTGTTCTTGGACCCGGACGACTACGAGAAGGCATTCCTGCATCACTCCTGCGGCCGGCCGCGCACCGACCGCAACTATCACCACCAGGTGGCCGGCACCAACATGCGGATGAACGAGTTCTCGGCCGCCGTCCTGCGCGCTCAGCTGGGCCGCCTCGACGGCCAGATCGAGCTGCGCGAGCAGCGGTGGCGGTTGCTGTCGCAGCTCTTGGCCCAGATCCCCGGCGTCCGGCCGCAGGGCGGTGATGCGCGGGCCGACCGGAATCCGCACTACATGGCGATGTTCCGGCTTCCCGGCTGGTCGGAGGAGCGTCGCAACCTCCTCGTCGATCGCCTGGTCGACGCGGGGATCCCGGCGTTCGCGGGCTTCCGCGCCATCTACCGCACCGCGGCGTTCTGGGAGACCGGCGCACCCGAGGAGTCCGTCGACGCGGTCGCCAAGCGGTGCCCCAACGCCGACGCGATCAGCCAGGACTGCGTCTGGCTGCACCACCGCACCCTGCTCGCGTCGGAGCAGGCTCTCACCGACACCGCCGCCATCGTGGCCGACCAGGTGGCCGCCGGATGAGGATCCGCACCGTACTGGTCGGGTTCGGGTGGTCCGGCCGAGAGATCTGGCTTCCTCGTCTGATGGCAAACGGTGACTACGAGGTAGTGGCCGCGGTCGATCCGGATCCGGCCAGGCGGGAGGCGTTCACCGCGGCGACCGGCCGTCCGGCCTTCGGCGACGTCGACGCGCTGCGGGCCGAGGACGCCGACCTCGCGTTGGTCGCCTCGCCCAACCACCTGCACGCGGCGCTCGCGCGACGTCTTCTCACCCGAGGTCTCGCCACCTTCGTGGAGAAGCCGGTCTGCCTCTCGAGCGCGGAGGCGGACAGGCTGGCCGCGGCCGAGCGGGCAGGCGGCGTCCCGTTGCTGGCCGGAAGTGCGTGCCGATACCGCGCGGACGTGCGGGCACTGGCCGGTCTGGCCGGCGAGCTCGGCCACCTGCGCCACATCGACCTGGTGTGGGAACGGGCCTGCGGAGTGCCCCGGTCCCAGGGCTGGTTCACCAGCCGGGCGGAGGCAGGCGGCGGGGTGCTGTTCGACCTCGGATGGCATCTGCTCGATGTCCTGGAGACCGTCGCCGGGCCGTTGGCGTTCGTTCAGGCCGCCGCGTCCACCTCGTACGACCACGTCAACGACCCGCGCTGGACGGCGGCCTGGCGGCATGATCAGCCGGTGCCGGAACTCGACGCGGACGTCGAGGACACCGTGCGCGGCTTCCTGGTCACCGGCAGCGGTCTGTCGGTGGGCCTTCGCGCCAGCTGGGCCACGCACGCGGCGAGCCATGACGTCACCGAGATCCGGATCGAGGGGAGTGACGACACCGCGATGCTCCGGTCCACCTTCGGCTTCAGCCCCAATCGCGAGCCGCGGCCGCGGCTCAGCGTCGTCCGGCGGGGCCGGACGAGCGAGATCACGGTCCCGACCGAGCCGATCGGCGCCGAGTACTCCCGTCAGCTCGACGACATCAGGGACCACCTCGCCGATCCGTCGGCGTGCGGATCCGCGATCGCGGGCGTGCGGCGGATCGTCGGCACGATCGAGGCGCTGTACGCGGCCTCGGCGACACCGCTGCTGCCCGCCGGGCCGGTCATGACCGCGGCGGCGACCTGATGGCGAGCGTACCGGTGCGCAGTGTGGTGATCTTCGACCTCGAC
>NZ_BNEA01000005.1 GCF_016860525.1 Streptomyces rubradiris | reverse complement strand
CGATCTCGACCGGGCCGGCCTGGCTCTCCCTGCTGGCGGCCCTGACCATGGCGAGCCGCTTCCTCTCGCCGAACGAGGACTGCGCGCCTACGAACCCCTGGTGATGTCGGCATGGGGCACCACCGTGGCGCCGCGGTCCTCACCCTGGTGGGCGTGATCGACCCCTTCCCCTTCTCCGCGCTGTGGCGGGACGCCGCGCTGAACGACCACTCCCTGCCGGTGTGGGGCTGGTGGTCTGGTGGGCGTGATCGGCATGGCCGGCGGCTGGCGCTGGGCGTCGCGGCGCAGCGCCGGCTGCCGCCCACCTCGGCCAGCCTGATGCTCACCCTGGAGGTGGTGGCCGGAGCCGTCGCCGCCTACCTGGTGCTCGGCGATGCTGACACCGCCGCAGCTGGCCGGGTCCGTGCTGATGCTCCTGGGCATCGTCCTGTCCCAGTCGGCGCCGCCCTGCGGCGCCGGCCGCCCGCAGAGGCCGCCGTCACAGATCCGGCACCGGGCGGGGACCGCGGAGCGGGAGACACAGATCGGCATGAGACCGCCGGCCGCGCGCTCCTCGTCAGGAGGCTGTCGCGGTGTGCCGGGACACCGTCCCACGACGGTCTCGCAGTGCCGTACATGCCCACCCGCCCGTTCCGGGTGAACGCCGCCGCGCTGCACTCCTACAGCCTCACGCCGAACAACCGCACCCGCTACCTGGCCGAACTGCGTTCCGGTTCCGAGCTGCTGGCCGTGGACACACCGACGGCAGGACGCGGCGGGTCGTGGTCGGCCGGATCAAGATGGAGAGCCGCCCGATGCTGCTGATCGAGGCGGAGTCGCCCTCCGGCGGCAAGGTGAAAGTGATCGCCCAGGACGACTGGCACGTGCGGGTACTCGGCCCCGGCGGCAGCGTCCCACAACATCACCGAACTCAAGCCCGGCGACGTCATCCTCGGCTACGCGCCTCACCGACCAGCGCCATGTCGGCTGCCCCATCCGGGCGTTCCAGCAGGAGCAGTGAGCCAGGACCGCCCGTCGGCCCCGTGTCAGGCCTCGGCGGACCGGGCCTCCGCCTCAACCGAGATCGCGCGAGCGCGTCCTTCGTCGCCTTCGTCGGCCGGGAACGGGCCAGCAGGTGCACGCGCGGGTCGTCCCGCGGCGATCAGCTTCGACTGGCGCAGGGTGAGCCGGCCCCACCCTCGGGTGCGCGAAGTCCTTGTACACGGTCCGGTAGTCGTCGACGTCGTGCCGCTGCCAGAACGGGCGAAGTCGGGTGTGGTGGGCCAGCAGATCGGCCACCACCTCCGCGTAGCGGGGGTCCGCGGGCTCCTCGTCGGCGCGCATCCGGAACTGGGCGGAGCACCTGCGGGCCTGGGCCTCCAGTCCGTCATCATGGAACGCGCGGGCCGCCAGCCGAAAATGACCCACAGCATGTTGCGGCGCTCGGCCGGCAGCGCGCCGAAGTCCGTGAAGAGCGCCGCCTCCGCCCGGTTCCAGGCCACACGTCCCAGTGGTGGTCCAGCAGCATCGCCGGATTGGGCTGCACGGGCGTCCAGCAGGCTTGGAGCTGCTCGTTTGCGGCCAGGGCAGCCGCGCACCTCGCCGAGATCCGGGGCAGTTCGTTGCTGATGCCGGTACAGGTGCCGGATCTCCGGCGGCGGAGAGCCTCAAGGCCCGCGCGAGCGGAGGCGAGCACATGACGCGAGACCTTGATGTCCCCGGCCCTGCTCCAGCCACGTGTACCAGCTCAGGCTCACCCCGGACAGCGAGGCCACCTCCTCGCGGCGGCAACCCGGTGGTACGGCGGCGCGAGAAGTCGGAGATTCCCACGTCCTCGGGAGACAACCGCTCGCGCCGCGACCTCACGAACGCCCCGAGCGTACGGCGGCCGGTTGTCACCCAGATCCCTCATGGCTGCCATCGGCCCAGGCTAGCAGCGCGTACCCGGCCGTTCCCCCGGGCGCCCCCGGTCCGCGCGGCGGGCGTCCGGGCCGGGAGCCCCGCGGCGCACGCCCGGGCCGCCGGCACCTGCGGCCCGGCACGTTCAAGTGTTCCGCGCCAGGCGGTTGAACGGGCCGCGCCGGTGCCGCGCACGCGAGGCTGTGAGTATTGTCTCCTGGCTGCCCGCCCGCCGACGGCGCACGATCGGGACCGTAAAACCTTTGCGCCTCTCGTGGAAAGGCCCTGCCGTGTCCCAAGACGTACAGCCCGAGACGACCGGGTCCGCCCTCCCGCCGAGCGCGCCGGCCCGACTCGCCCCCGGCGCCGCAGACCGCGGCGCGGGTGCCGCCCGCGCTCGCCGTGGCCTGTTTTCCTCAGCAACTTCGACCGCTTCGCGATCACCCCCCTGCTGATGGCCATCGCCACCGGATTCCACGTCCGGCTCGGCCAGGTCGTGCTGGTCGCGAGCGGCTACTTCTTCGCGTACGGGTGCGCCCAGCCGGTGTGGGCATGCTGTCCGACCGCTACGGGCGCATGCGGGTCATCCGCATTCACCCTGTGCGCCGCGGCGGTGTGCGGACTGGTGTCCGCGGGCGCACACCGACCTGACCACGCTCGTGATCCTGCGGATCGCCACCCGGGGCGTTCTTCGGGGCGGTCGTCCCCGCCATCCCTGACGTACGTGGGCGACACCGTCCCCGCGGCCGTACGCCAGCGGGGCCCTGTCGGATCTGCAGCTGGCCCTCGCCATCGGCACCCGGCGGCCGCCACCCTGGTCGCCGGCGCAGCAGCAGCCCTGTTCAGCTGGCGGGTGATGCTGGCGCTGTCCGCCGTGCTGGCCGCGGTCACGGTCGCCGGCATGGCGCGGACTGTCCGAGTCCCGTGCCGACAACACCCTGCGCCCGGCCGTCCGAAACAACTCGCCTCGGTGCTGCGGCGGCGCTGGTCCTGGCTGTCATGGCCTTCGGCCTGGTCGAGGGCGCGGTACTGCTGGGCTGCTTCACCTTCCTGGCCCCGGCCCCTCGAGGACGGGGGGATCGGTGCCCTGGGCGCGGGCGGTGTGGACCGCCCTGTACGGCGCGGGCACCCTGGGCTTCTCGCGGCTGCTGAAGCGGGTGGCGATGCGCCCGGCGTGGTCGCTCTGGCTGCCGCCGGCGGCGTGATGAGTGGCGGGCGGCTTCCTGGTCGCCGCCGCCGGCCCGAACGTGTGGGGGATCGGCGCCGCCGCGATCCTGCTGGGCGGCGGCTGGTCGTTCTTCCACTCCTCGTTGCAGAACTGGGCCACCACGCTGGTGCCCGAGGCCCGCGGGCACGGCCGTCGCGCTGTTCGTGGCCTCCCTGTTCGTCGGCAGCGCGATCGGCTCGGGCCTCGGCGGCACGCTCGCCCAGCACGGCCACTACCAGCAGCTGTTCCTCCTCGCGGCGGCCACCGCCGTACCCCTGACCGTGTGCGCCGCCTGGCTGCGCCCCGCTACACGCCTACCGGCTCCTGACCCGGGCCGGCCGCGGCCCCGCGGACTCCAGGGCAACGTCCTTTCCCCGGGGACGGTGCCCTGGTCACCCCGGGCGACGAGCGGACCCGTGTACGACCCAGCGGCAGCCCGGGCCCACCGCGCTGATCTGCGGACCGGCGGCGAACCAGAGCGGGAAGAGACCGACGACGCGGCCGGGCTGCGGCGGCGTATCGGCCGCGTGCCCGATCAGTACGCGGGTTCCGCCCCGGACGCCCGCGGCAGCCCGGGGGTCTCCAGCGGCTCGCACCACAGGCCGTACACACCCGGCGCGAACGGCCCCGTGCTACCCGCTCTGCGCGGCTTTCGCGGAACGGAAGGCGAACGTCCCCAGCAACGCCAGCGCGGCCATGACGGCGGCGGCGGCGAACGCGGCGGTGATACCGCTGTTCAAGGCCTCCTTCGGCGCGTCGGCGTGGCCCCGGACGGACGACCCGAGGAGCGTGGTCAGGATCGCCAGGCCCAGCGTGACCCCGGTCTGCTGAATGGTCTGGAGCGCCCCCCCGGCGGCACCGGCCACCCCGGACGGCACGTTCGCCATGATGATCACGCTGAGCGGCATCAGCCCCAGCCCGGTGCCGCAAGCCGATCAGCACACTCGCGGCGAACACCAAAGGGAAGTAACCGGTACCGGGCGTCAGCCGCGTCAGCAGGACCAGCCCGGCCACCAGCAGCACGCAGCCGGTCATGTCACCGCCTTCGGCCCGAACCGCCGCAGCAGCCGCGGCACCAGCCGGATCATCGCGAACATCAGGACGGCCGTCGGAAGGAAACGCCAAACCGGTCGACAGCGGACCCATGCCGCGCACGTCCTGCAGATACAGGGACAGGAAGAAGAACATCGACATGCTCGCCATGTAGCCGACGAACACATTGGTGTACGCGACCGCGCGGTTGCGGTCGGCGAACAGCACCGGCGGCAGCAGCGGCTGCGCCGCCCGCCGCTCCAGGGAGGAGGAAGACCACGATCAGCGCGGCGCCCGCGAGGAGCGCGAGGCCGCTGGCCACATCACCCCACCCGTGCGTCGCGGACCGGATGAAGCCGAACACCAGGGCGGCGACACCGCCCGTCGCGGTCAGCGCGCCCGGCAGGTCCAGCCGGGCCTCCCGCCTGGGCGTGACCGGCAGGTACCGCCCGGCCAGCACGATGGCCGGCACACCCAGCGGAACATTGATGAACAGCACCGCCCGCCAGCCGAGCCACTGGGCCAGCACACCACCGAGGATCAGACCGACCGCGAACCCGACACTGGCCATCCCCGAGTACAGCGCCAGCGCGCGCACCCGGGCCTTCGGCTCGGTGAAGACGGTGTGCAGCAACGCCAGCGCGTTCGGTCCGGCCATGGCGGCACCCGCCCCCTGCACCACCCGGGCGGCCAGCAGCCAGGCGGCCGCTAGCGCCCCAGACCCCACGCAGTCGACGCCGCGGTGAACAGGACGACGCCCGCGACGAACTCCGCCGCCGTCCGAACAGATCACCCGCCCGGCCGCTGACCAGCAGCAGCCCGCCGAACGTCAGGGTGTACGCGTCAGGACCCACGGCAGACCGGTGGCCGTGAAGTCCAGGTCGGCCCGGATCCGGGCAGCACGACGTTCATGACCGTGACATCGAGGATGATCAGCAACTGGCAGCTGAGCAGGATGGCCAGCACGGCGTGAGGACGCAGGGGACGGCTGCCTTTGCCGGCCCGGCTGCCCGGGAGCGCTGTGACGTCAGACATGGGGACTCCGTGAAGGGGGAAGGAACCGGCGGCCGGACACACCCGGCACATCAACCGACCGAGATGCGCGCAGCTTTCGCGGAGCGTCGACGCAGTAGGCGGCACGCCCGTGCACGACCCGCTGGTTGTCCATGACCAGGACCTGGCCGACCCGCCACCGGTGGGCGTACATCACCTCCGGAACCGTCAACCACCGGTCCACCAGGGCGAAGAGCTCCAGGCTCTGCTCCTTGGTGCGGCCCACCACGGCCGCCCCGTAGTTGCGCTCCGGATCCTCGGGATAGTCCAGCCCGATCTGCAGCGTGTCCCCGCCGGTCACCGGGTCCACCTGCACCGGCGCCACGACCGGGTTGCCGCCGGGCCGCTCCACGTAGAAGCCCGAGACCCTGGACCAGTACTCTCGATCCGGATGCCGCGCAGGGTCTCCACCAGCTCGGCGGGAGCCGTCGCGAAGAACGCGCTGCTGCCGGCGATCAGCGTCTCACCGCCCTCGTCCGGGGCCTCCAGGCACTCCAGCCCGATGTAGCGGACCGGGTGTGCGTTCAGGATCGCGTCGACGTGCATCGGTATGGCACCGTCCGGAACTGCGAGTTGTCGGTCCCCGGCCGCTGCTCCTGGACGAGCTGGGTGCCGAACCGGTACGACACCGCCGTGCCGAGCGGCGCCATGATGTCCTCCAGGGACAGCCCGTCCGGGCCGTCGGGTTCCAGGACGACGAAGCCGTGACGCCGCAGCTTCTCCAGATACGGTGAGGCGCGCTGCGGCCGCAGCGCGCCCTCACCGTATCTGGAGAAGCTGCGGCGTCACGGCTTCGTCGTCCTGGAACCCGACGGCCCGGACGGGCTGTCCCTGGAGGACATCATGGCGCCGCTCGGCACGGCGGTGTCGTACCGGTTCGGCACCCAGCTCGTCCAGGAGCAGCGGCCGGGGACCGACAACTCGCAGTTCCGGACCGGTGCCATACCGATGCACGTCGACGCGATCCTGAACGCACACCCGGTCCGCTACATCGGGCTGGAGTGCCTGGAGGCCCCGGACGAGGGCGGTGAGACGCTGATCGCCGGCAGCAGCGCGTTCTTCGCGACGGCTCCCGCCGAGCTGGTGGAGACCCTGCGCGGCATCCGGATCGAGTACTGGTCCAGGGTCTCGGGCTTCTACGTGGAGCGGCCCGGCGGCAACCCGGTCGTGGCGCCGGTGCAGGTGGACCCGGTGACCGGCGGGGACACGCTGCAGATCGGGCTGGACTATCCCGAGGATCCGGAGCGCAACTACGGGGCGGCCGTGGTGGGCCGCACCAAGGAGCAGAGCCTGGAGCTCTTCGCCCTGGTGGACCGGTGGTTGACGGTTCCGGAGGTGATGTACGCCCACCGGTGGCGGGTCGGCCAGGTCCTGGTCATGGACAACCAGCGGGTCGTGCACGGGCGTGCCGCCTACTGCGTCGACGCTCCGCGAAAGCTGCGCCGCATCTCGGTCGGTTGATGTGCCGGGTGTGTCCGGCCGCCGGTTCCTTCCCCCCTTCACGGAGTCCCCATGTCTGACGTCACAGCGCTCCCGGGCAGCCGGGCCGGCAAAGGCAGCCGTCCCCTGCGTCCTCACGCCGTGCTGGCCATCCTGCTCAGCTGCCAGTTGCTGATCATCCTCGATGTCACGGTCATGAACGTCGTGCTGCCCCGGATCCGGGCCGACCTGGACTTCACGGCCACCGGTCTGCCGTGGGTCCTGGACGCGTACACCCTGACGTTCGGCGGGCTGCTGCTGGTCAGCGGCCGGGCGGGTGATCTGTTCGGCCGGCGGCGGATGTTCGTCGCGGGCGTCGTCCTGTTCACCGCGGCGTCGCTGGCGGGGGGTCTGGCGCAGTCGGCCGCCTGGCTGCTGGCCGCCCGGGTGGTGCAGGGGGCGGGTGCCGCCATGGCCGGACCGAACGCGCTGGCGTTGCTGCACACCGTCTTCACCGAGCCGAAGGCCCGGGTGCGCGCGCTGGCGCTGTACTCGGGGATGGCCAGTGTCGGGTTCGCGGTCGGTCTGATCCTCGGTGGTGTGCTGGCCCAGTGGCTCGGCTGGCGGGCGGTGCTGTTCATCAATGTTCCGCTGGGTGTGCCGGCCATCGTGCTGGCCGGGCGGTACCTGCCGGTCACGCCCAGGCGGGAGGCCCGGCTGGACCTGCCGGGCGCGCTGACCGCGACGGGCGGTGTCGCCGCCCTGGTGTTCGGCTTCATCCGGTCCGCGACGCACGGGTGGGGTGATGTGGCCAGCGGCCTCGCGCTCCTCGCGGGCGCCGCGCTGATCGTGGTCTTCCTCCTCCTGGAGCGGCGGGCGGCGCAGCCGCTGCTGCCGCCGGTGCTGTTCGCCGACCGCAACCGCGCGGTCGCGTACACCAATGTGTTCGTCGGCTACATGGCGAGCATGTCGATGTTCTTCTTCCTGTCCCTGTATCTGCAGGACGTGCGCGGCATGGGTCCGCTGTCGACCGGTTTGGCGTTCCTTCCGACGGCCGTCCTGATGTTCGCGATGATCCGGCTGGTGCCGCGGCTGCTGCGGCGGTTCGGGCCGAAGGCGGTGACCATGACCGGCTGCGTGCTGCTGGTGGCCGGGCTGGTCCTGCTGACGCGGCTGACGCCCGGTACCGGTTACTTCCCTTTGGTGTTCGCCGCGAGTGTGCTGATCGGCTGCGGCACCGGGCTGGGGCTGATGCCGCTCAGCGTGATCATCATGGCGAACGTGCCGTCCGGGGTGGCCGGTGCCGCCGGGGGGGCGCTCCAGACCATTCAGCAGACCGGGGTCACGCTGGGCCTGGCGATCCTGACCACGCTCCTCGGGTCGTCCGTCCGGGGCCACGCCGACGCGCCGAAGGAGGCCTTGAACAGCGGTATCACCGCCGCGTTCGCCGCCGCCGCCGTCATGGCCGCGCTGGCGTTGCTGGGGACGTTCGCCTTCCGTTCCGCGAAAGCCGCGCAGAGCGGGTAGCACGGGGCCGTTCGCGCCGGGTGTGTACGGCCTGTGGTGCGAGCCGCTGGAGACCCCCGGGCTGCCGCGGGCGTCCGGGGCGGAACCCGCGTACTGATCGGGCACGCGGCCGATACGCCGCCGCAGCCCGGCCGCGTCGTCGGTCTCTTCCCGCTCTGGTTCGCCGCCGGTCCGCAGATCAGCGCGGTGGGCCCGGGCTGCCGCTGGGTCGTACACGGGTCCGCTCGTCGCCCGGGGTGACCAGGGCACCGTCCCCGGGGAAAGGACGGTGCCCTGGAGTCCGCGGGGCCGCGGCCGGCCCGGGTCAGGAGCCGGTAGGCGTGTAGCGGGTGCGCAGCCAGGCGGCGCACACGGTCAGGGGTACGGCGGTGGCCGCCGCGAGGAGGAACAGCTGCTGGTAGTGGCCGTGCTGGGCGAGCGTGCCGCCGAGGCCCGAGCCGATCGCGCTGCCGACGAACAGGGAGGCCACGAACAGCGCGACGGCCGTGCCGCGGGCCTCGGGCACCAGCGTGGTGGCCCAGTTCTGCAACGAGGAGTGGAAGAACGACCAGCCGCCGCCCAGCAGGATCGCGGCGGCGCCGATCCCCCACACGTTCGGGCCGGCGGCGGCGACCAGGAAGCCGCCCGCCATCATCACGCCGCCGGCGGCCAGCAGCGACCACGCCGGGCGCATCGCCACCCGCTTCAGCAGCCGCGAGAAGCCCAGGGTGCCCGCGCCGTACAGGGCGGTCACACCGCCCGCGCCCAGGGCACCGATCCCCCCGTCCTCGAGGGCCGGGGCCAGGAAGGTGAAGCAGCCCAGCAGTACCGCGCCCTCGACCAGGCCGAAGGCCATGACCAGCCAGGACCAGCGCCGCCGCAGCACCGAGGCGAGTTGTTCGGACGGCCGGCGCAGGGTGGTGTCGGCACGGGACTCGGACAGTCCGCGCATGCCGGCGACCGTGACCGCGGCCAGCACGGCGGACAGCGCCAGCATCACCCGCCAGCTGAACAGGGCTGCTGCTGCGCCGGCGACCAGGGTGGCGGCCGCGGTGCCGATGGCGAGGGCCAGCTGCAGATCCGACAGGGCCCGCTGGCGTACGGCCGCGGGGACGGTGTCGCCCACGTACGTCAGGGAGGCGGGGACGACCGCCCCGAAGAACGCCCCGGTGGCGATCCGCAGGATCACGAGCGTGGTCAGGTCGGGTGCGGCCGCGGACACCAGTCCGCACACCGCCGCGGCGCACAGGGTGAAGCGGATGACCCGCATGCGCCCGTAGCGGTCGGACAGCATGCCCCACACCGGCTGGGCGCACCCGTACGCGAAGAAGTAGCCGCTCGCGACCAGCACGACCTGGCCGAGCCGGACGTGGAATCCGGTGGCGATGGCCATCAGCAGGGGGGTGATCGCGAAGCGGTCGAAGTTGCTGAGGAAACAGGCCACGGCGAGCGCGGGCGGCACCCGCGCCGCGGTCTGCGGCGCCGGGGGCGAGTCGGCCGGCGCGCTCGGCGGGAGGGCGGACCCGGTCGTCTCGGGCTGTACGTCTTGGGACACGGCAGGGCCTTTCCACGAGAGGCGCAAAGGTTTTACGGTCCCGATCGTGCGCCGTCGGCGGGCGGGCAGCCAGGAGACAAATACTCACAGCCTCGCGTGCGCGGCACCGGCGCGGCCGTTCAACCGCCTGGCGCGGAACACTTGAACGTGCCGGGCCGCAGGTGCCGGCGGCCCGGGCGTGCGCCGCGGGGCTCCCGGCCCGGACGCCCGCCGCGCGGACCGGGGGCGCCCCGGGGGAACGGCCGGTACGCGCTGCTAGCCTGGGCCGATGGCAGCCATGAGGGATCTGGGTGACACCGGCCGCCGTACGCTCGGGGCGTTCGTGAGGTCGCGGCGCGAGCGGTTGTCTCCCGAGGACGTGGGAATCTCCGACTTCTCGCGCCGCCGTACCCCCGGGTTGCGCCGCGAGGAGGTGGCCTCGCTGTCCGGGGTGAGCCTGAGCTGGTACACGTGGCTGGAGCAGGGCCGGGACATCAAGGTCTCGCGTCAGGTGCTCGCCTCGCTCGCGCGGGCCTTGAGGCTCTCCGCGCCGGAGATCCGGCACCTGTACCGGCTCAGCAACGAACTGCCCCCGGATCTCGGCGAGGTGCGCGGCTGCCCTGGCCGCAACGAGCAGCTCCAAGCCCTGCTGGACGCCCTGCAGCCCAATCCGGCGATGCTGCTGGACCACCACTGGGACGTGGTGGCCTGGAACCGGGCGGAGGCGGCGCTCTTCACGGACTTCGGCGCGCTGCCGGCCGAGCGCCGCAACATGCTGTGGGTCATTTTCGGCTGGCGGCCCGCGCGTTCCCTGATGACGGACTGGGAGGCCCAGGCCACGCAGGTGCTCGCCCAGTTCCGGATGCGCGCCGACGAGGAGCCCGCGGACCCCCGCTACGCGGAGGTGGTGGCCGATCTGCTGGCCCACACACCCGACTTCGCCCGTTTCTGGCAGCGGCACGACGTCGCCGACTACCGGACCGTGTACAAGGACTTCGCGCACCCGAGGGTGGGCCGGCTCACCCTGCGCCAGTCGAAGCTGATCGCCGCGGACGACCCGCGCGTGCACCTGCTGGCCCGTTTCCCGGCCGACGAGGCGACGAAGGACGCGCTCGCGCGACTCGGTTGAGGCGAGGCCCGGTCCGCCGAGGCCGTGACACGGGGCCGACGGGCGGTCCTGGCTCACTGCTCCTGCTGGAACTCCCGGATGGGGCAGCCGACATGGCGCTGGTCGGTGAGCGCGTAGCCGAGGATGACGTCGCCGGGCTTGAGTTCGGTGATGTTGTGGACGCTGCCGCCGGGGCCGAGTACCCGCACGTGCCAGTCGTCCTGGGCGATCACGTTCACCTTGCCGCCGGAGGGCGACTCCGCCTCGATCAGCAGCATCGGGCGGCTCTCCATCTTGATCCGGCCGACCACGACCCGCCGCGTCCTGCCGTCGGTGTCCACGGCCAGCAGCTCGGAACCGGAACGCAGTTCGGCCAGGTAGCGGGTGCGGTTGTTCGGCGTGAGGCTGTAGGAGTGCAGCGCGGCGGCGTTCACCCGGAACGGGCGGGTGGGCATGTACGGCACCTGCGAGACCGTCGTGCTGGACGGTGTCCCGGCACACCGCGACAGCCTCCTGACCGAGGAGGAGCGCGCGGCCGGCGGTCTCATGCCGATCTGTGTCTCCCGCTCCCGCGGTCCCCGCCCGGTGCCGGATCTGTGACGGCGGCCTCTGCGGGCGGCCGGCGCCGCAGGGCGGCCGACTGGGACAGGACGATGCCCAGGAGCATCAGCACGGACCCGGCCAGCTGCGGCGGTGTCAGCACCTCGCCGAGCACCAGGTAGGCGGCGACGGCTCCGGCCACCACCTCCAGGGTGAGCATCAGGCTGGCCGAGGTGGGCGGCAGCCGGCGCTGCGCCGCGACGCCCAGCGCCAGCCCGCCGGCCATGCCGATCACGCCCACCCAGACCACCAGCCCCCACACCGGCAGGGAGTGGTCGTTCAGCGCGGCGTCCCGCCACAGCGCGGAGAAGGGGAAGGGGTCGATCACGCCCACCAGGGTGAGGACCGCGGCGTCCACGGTGGTGCCCCATGCCGACATCACCAGGGGTTCGTAGGCGCGCAGTCCTCGTTCGGCGAGCAGGAAGCGGCTCGCCATGGTCAGGGCCGCCAGCAGGGCGAGCGCCAGGCCGGCCCGGTCGAGATCGCCGCCGGAGGACCACACCCGCCCGGTCAGCGCGAGGCCGCCGAGGGCGAGCGCGATCCCCAGCCAGACCAGCCCGGAGAGCTGCTTTCCCTGCACGAGCCGTACCCAGAGGGCGACCAGCACCGGCGACAGGTACTCCACCAGCAGCGCGACACCCACGGGCAGCCGGGTCAGGGCCATGGTGAAGGCGACCTGGTTCACGGCGAGGCTGACCGTGCCGTACACCAGGACCAGCCACCAGTCGCGGACCCTGACCCGCAGGCGGCCGCGGTGCACGACCGCCGCGATGAGCATCAGCAGCACGGCGCCCACGACCGCGCGGGCCTGGATGATGTCGACCGCCGACAGACCGGCGGTTCCCATGGCCTTCAGGGCGGGGGCGGCACCGCCCATCGCGGCGGCGGCCGCGACCGCCAGGGCGATACCGGCGAGCACCCCGCCGTTCCCGTGCCCGCCCGGGGCGCGCACGGGACGCGGGGGTGTGCCGCTGTGTGCCTTCGGAGTCGCCATCGAGCCGCTGCTTCCTTCGCTTCGTCGTCCCCGTGGCGGGTCAGCCGGCGGCCACGGCCGTCAGACGGCGCGCCGCCGTCACGAACGTGTCGTCCAGCTTGTCCACCGTGTTGATGCCCAGTTGCAGCAGGGCGTCGTCGAACTCGGCGCGCAGGATGTCCAGGACGCGCTCCACCCCCTGCTGGCCGCCGAGTCCGAGGCCCCACAGATAGGGCCTGCCGATGCACACGGCCCGTGCGCCGAGCGCGATCGCCTTGGCGATGTCGGTCCCGGAGCGGATTCCGCCGTCGAGCAGCACCGGGTGGTCGCGCGGTACGGCTTCGACGACCGAGCGGAGGGCGAACAGGGCGGGTACGACACCGTCCAGCTGGCGGCCACCGTGGTTGGAGACGATGGTCGCGTCCATGCCCAGTTCGACGCAGCGCCGGACGTCGGCCGGCCGCACCAGGCCCTTGACCAGCAGCGGCAGCCGGGTCCGGTTGCGGATCCACTCCAGGTCGGCCCAGGTGACGGGGAGTTTCTCGTGCCGTCCGCTGGCCGGCGGGTCGCCTCGCAGGATGCCCAGTGCGCGCAGGGTGCCGTAGTCGACTCCCGGGGGCAGCCGGTACCCGGCCCGCAGGGTGGTCAGCCGGCGGGCCGCGAACGACGCGTCGACCGTGACCACGATGGCCGAGGCCCCGCACTCCTCCGCGTACGCCAAGGTGGCCTCGACGTCCGCGCGGGAGCGGTAGGGGAAGAGCTGGAACCATGTGTGTCCGGGCGTCTCGCGCGCGATGTCGGCGTAGGGGTGGTGCGAGTCGGTGCTGACGACCGACAGCAGGCCGTGGCGGGCCGCCGCGCGCGCGGTGGCCAGTTCGGCGTCCGGGTGCACCAGCCGCTGCGGGCTCGTGGGGGCGAGCAGGAGCGGCATGGCGAGGGTGTGGCCCAGTACGGTGACCGACGTGTCGAGTGTGTGCGGACCGTCGTGGAGTCCCCGCGGCTGCAGCCACACGTCGCCGAACGCGGCGGTGTTGGCCGCCACCACGCTGTCCGAACCGGCCCCGCCCGCCACGTACTGGGCGATGGGCGGGTCCGCCTGCGCCGTCCACCGCTGCTCGAAATCGGCGAGCGACAGCAACGCGTCGAGTTCGGTCATCGGGGTCTCCGGCGGGTTCACCAGATGCCCTGGATGGCCGGGATCGGCGGGATGACGCGTGATCCGCCCATCATCTGCAGTACCGAACGGGGAACGGACTGGATGGAGTAGAACCGGCGCAGCCACCGGTCCTGCCCGTCGTAGCGGGGGGTGAACGCCGACCGTCCGTGCGCCGCGACGTGGTTGTCCAGCAGGGCGCAGTCGCCCGGCTGCATGATCACCTCGTGGCAGACCTCCTCCAGTGCCTCGGCCAGCGCGCGCAGGGCGGCGCGGCCCGCCTTGCTCAGGGAGACGGTGTTGTGTGAGTTGAAGCGCATGAGCGGTTTGCCGGCGTCGCCGAAGAGGACCGGGTGGGGGCCGGCCGGCGCGGGTTCCACGGTGCTGTCCCGGGTGAAGGAGCCCGGGTAGTTGCTGTAGAACTGGCATTCCCGCAGGACGTCCAGGGTCGACGGCTTGAGCCGCTCGACGGCCTCCCGGACGGAGGAGACGCGGGTCGCGGCGACCTTGTCGTGGTCCTGCCGCAGGCAGATCAGGCCGATGAAGTCCGGGCGCAGGGCGTGGTGGACGTTCTCGATGTGGAAGTCGAACGCCACCGAGCCGGAGCCCTCGATCCGGGTCTCCTCGCCGGGCAGCGGCTGCACGTTGTGGACGAGGTCGCCGTTCTTCTCGTCGGCGTAGCCGATCATGGTGCCGAGCGTCTCGGCGATGATCATGGCCAGGCCGGCCGTGCCGTGGCCCGGCAGGGTCGCGGGTTCGCCGTCGGAGTGGGTGGGCGGGAGCTCGCCGACCTCCAGGCCGCGCAGCAGCAGGAAACCCGTCGTGCCCGAGTCCTCGCCGAAGCGCCGTACCGCTTGCCGCACCCGCTCGGGCAGGTCGTCGGGGCGGACGGCATCGGGGCCTTGGTGCACGATCTGTTCGGCCCGTTCCCACATGACCGAACGTTCTTGATCGTTCAGTTCCAGTAACGCCGCAGTCATCGATTCCTCGCAATTCCCCTGCGCTGACCGGCAGGTGATCAACCACTGGTGTCCTGGTGGCATGCCGCTGGTGCCTGGTGGCGGCGTGCTGGCCGAGCCCATTTCAAAACCGACCGTCTGGTTTTGTCAACCGCATAGAAAACCGACTGTCCGGTTGTCTTTCAGGGTCGGCCTGACTACCGTCAGCTGGCGGCGGAGCGCCACAGGGGTGCACCGACGCGGAGGGACGACCATGGCACGCTTATCACCTGTTCTCAAACAGGCGACCCCGGTAACCGTCAGCCATGCCAGAGGGCTTGACGTGTTCGGGGAGGATGGACAGAGGTATCTGGACTTCACCGCGGGCATCGGGGTCACCAGCACGGGACACTGCCACCCCGCCGTGGTCGACGCGATCGCCGAGCAGGCCGGCAAACTGATTCACGGTCAGTACGTGACGGTCCGGCACCGTCCGCTGCTCGACCTGTGCGAGCGGCTGGGACAGGTGCTTCCGGCTCCCCTTCAGTCCCTGTTCTTCGCCAACTCCGGCAGCGAGGCCATGGAGGCGGCGCTGCGCCTGGCCCGGCAGGCCACGGGCCGTCCCAACGTCATCGTCTTCCACGGCGGCTTCCACGGCCGCACGGTGGGCGCCGCCTCGCTGACCACGTCCAGCCCCCGGTTCCGCACGGGCTACGCACCCCTGATGAGCGGGGTGCACATCGCGCCGTTCCCGACCGCCTACCGGTACGGCTGGAGCGAGGACGCGGCCATCCGGTTCGCCCTGCAGGAACTCGACTACCTCCTGGCGACGGTGACCGCCCCGGAGGACACCGCGGCCCTCATCGTGGAACCGGTGCTGGGCGAGGGCGGGTTCGTCCCCGCCGGCACCGCCTTCCTGCAGGGGCTGCGCGAGCGCGCCGACCGCCACGGCTTCCTGCTGGTCATGGACGAGGTGCAGACCGGGTTCGGCCGCACCGGACGGTTCTGGGGACACCAGCACTCCGGGGTCGAGCCGGACATCCTCGTCGCCGCCAAGGGCATGACCAGCGGGCTCCCGCTGTCCGTGATGGCCACCTCGGAGAAGCTGATGGCCGCGGCGCCCGCGGGCTCCCAGGGCGGGACGTACGGCGGCAACGCGGTGGCGTGCGCCGCCGCGCTCGCCACCCTGGACGTCATCGAGCGGGAGGAGCTGGTGGCGAACGCGGCCCGGCAGGGCCGCTCCCTGGCCGAGGGCCTGAAGCGGATCGCGGCCGACCACGACATCACCGGAGACGTCCGCGGGCTCGGCCTCATGCTCGGCTGGGAGTTCTCCGACGCCCAGGGGCAGCCGGACCCCGCCACCGTGCTCCGGGTCCAGCAGGCGGCCGTCACCGAGGGGCTGCTGCTGCAGATCGGCGGGCCGCTGCGCAACGTACTGCGGCTGCTGCCCGCGCTGACGGTGAACGACGACCAGGTCGACGAAGCGCTGCGCGCGCTGTCCCGTGCCGTCGCCACGGCCACCGGGCAGGCGCACGCGGACCGGAGGGAGGAGCGGGTATGACCGTCGAGTCAGGCACGGCACGCACGATGCGGATGCGGGCGGTTCCCGGGGCGCGGCTGGCCACGCTGCCGCAGGTGCAGCGGCTGGACCCGGCTGTCCGCCGGGACATCCGGGTGGTCAGCTCGGTCCTGCCGTTCAAGGTCAACAACTACGTGCTCGACGAACTGATCGACTGGGACCGGGCCCCGGACGATCCCCTCTACCGGCTCACCTTCCCGGACCGCGGCATGCTGCCGCAGCCGGTCTTCGACGAGATCGCGGCGCTGATCGACCGCGACGCCGGCCGGGAGGAGCTGCGCGCCGCGGTCAACCAGGCGCGGCTGAGCCTCAATCCGCACCCCGGGGACCAGCTGCAGGCGAATGTGCCGCAGGGGGAGAACGGGGCGCTCAACGGGCTGCAGCACAAGTACCGGGAGACCGTGCTCGTCTTCCCCGGGCAGGGCCAGACCTGCCACGCCTACTGCGGATACTGCTTCCGCTGGGCGCAGTTCATCGGCGTGGCGGAGCTGAAGCAGGCCGTGTCCGGGCCGGAGCAGGCGCTCGGCTATCTCTCCGGGCACCCCGAGGTCTCGGACGTGCTGTTCACCGGCGGGGACCCGATGATCATGTCCACGGAGCGGCTCCGGGCCTACGTCACCCCGCTGCTGGAGCCCCGCTTCGAACACATCCGCAACATCCGCTTCGGCACCAAGGCGCTGTCGTACTGGCCGTACCGGTTCACCACCGACGACGACGCGGACGAGCTGCTGCGGCTGCTGGAACGGGCCACCTCGCTCGGCAGGCACGTCGCCGTGATGGCACACTTCTCGCACTACAACGAGCTGGAGACCGAAGCCTGCCGGGAGGCCATCCGGCGCATCCGGGACACCGGTGCGGTGATCCGGGCGCAGGCGCCCCTGGTGCGTCACGTCAATGACGACCCGGCGGTGTGGGCGCGGATGTGGCGGACGATGACCAACCTCGGGGTGGTGCCCTACTACATGTTCGTGGAGCGGGACACCGGGGCCAGCCAGTACTTCGAACTGCCGCTGCGCCGGGCGGTCTCCGTCTACCGCGACGCGATATCCGCCGTCTCCGGGCTGGAGCGCACGGCACGCGGGCCGGTGATGTCCGCCTCGCCGGGCAAGGTGGTGCTCGACGGCACCGCCCGGATCGCCGGTCAGGACGTGTTCTGCTGCCGTTTTCTGCAGGCGCGCGACCCCGACTGGGTGGGGCGGCCGTTCTTCGCGAAGCTCGACGAGCACGCGGTGTGGTTCGACGACCTCAAGCCCGCCTTCGACGAACCGTGGTTCTGGCAGGCGGAAGGCTGACCCGCCGCACACCAGGAGAGCCCAGGCCGGCCGGCCTGGGCTCTCGCTTCTGTTGGTGGTTCCCGACCGGTGCCGCTGTTTCCGGCCCTTTCGAACCGACCGGGCCGTCCGACGGCCCGCGCCGGTCAGGTCAGGCCAGGAACTCGTCGTGCAGGGCCGCCACCGCGCGGGCGCCGTCCGTCTCGGGCACCGTCGCGGAGATCCGGCTCTGCGAGGTGGTCACGGACAGCGGGTCGATCCCCCTGCCCAGCAGCGCTTGCAGCATCCGTCCCGTGATCCGGGGGTCGCTCATCAACCCGGCGCCGACGACGGACACCTTCGCCACCGCCGCGTCGACGGCGAGGCTGCCGGGCAGGGTGGTGAGCAGGCTCGTGACGGTGCCGACCTCCTCGGCCGGCACGGTGAAGTCCCAGCCGTGCCGGCCCGAGCGGTCCGTCCAGCGGGTCGTCACGTCGACCGGCGCGGACGCGTCGGCCAGCAGGGCGAGGACTTCCCTCCCGCGCAACGGGACGTCCCCGGAGCCGGTGACGAACGTGATCCGGGCGTGGCCCGGCTCGTGGGACACAGCCACCACACGGTCCTCGGCTTCCAGCATGACTGGGTCAGCTCCCTTGCGGTCCGGAAGACCACGACGGTCCCCGAAAGATGGTCGAAGGCGTTCCGTACGGGCGACGGAGCGGGTGCCTCCCCGGCCCGTCATGACGTGGTACCGGCCGCGCGCCGGACGGCGGGCGCGGCCTCGGCCGTGCCCGCCATGGCGCTGAAGCGGCGGTGCAGGACGGCGACGATCAGGACGACGGCCACGGCCGCGCAGGTCCCGGCCACGAACGTCAGGGCTCCGTGCCCCGCCCCGATGAGCCACAGGCCCGCCGCCACCGCGAGGGATTCGGACACGCCCCACACGAAGGTCAGGGAGCCGACCGCGAGGCTGGTCCGCCCGCCGGAGACGTTCACGGCCAGCGTCTGGTAGACGGGGCCGTAGAGCATCTCGCCGACGGAGATGGCGACCACGGCCAGGGCCATCAGCGCCATGCCGCCCTCGGGGGCGACGAGCAGTGCCGTGCCCGCCCCGAGCGTCAGGTTGGCGGCCGCGATGAGCGCCGGTTCGCCGGCCCCGCGCGCCCACCGGGTCACCAGGGACTGCAGCACCACGATGGTGACGCTGGCGAAGGCGAACAGCAGACCGATGTTGCGCGCCCCGAGGCTGGGCTCCGCGTAGACGGCGAACACTCCGTAGAACTGCGCGTAGGTCACGTGGGTCAGGAAGTTGACCCCGAGCAGGAGGAACATGCCGCGTCGCCGGGCCGGGAGGGTGTCCGGCGCGGTCGCCGGTGCCTCGGCGGCGGGTGCGCGCCCCGGTCTCAGGCGGGCCGCCAGCAGACCCGCGAGCACGGCGAAGCCGATCGGGGCCAGCACGTACAGCCGGCCCGTGGCGGCGTAGGCCAGCGAGGAGACGAACGGGGCGAGGCCGCCCGCGGCGTTCAGTGCGACGTTCTCGTAGGAGAAGGCCCTGCGGATCTCCCCCGGGCCGAACTGGCGCACTATCAGGGTGAGTTGCGCGAGGGTGGCGAGGGAGCCGGCCAGCCCGAAGGCCGCCGACACCAGCGTCCAGCCCACCAGGGACCGGACGGTCAGCAGCGCCATCGCGCACATCACGGCCGCCGCCGCCGCCATCGCGAGCTGTGAGCCGACGATGGCACGGCGCTCGCCGCCCGGTGGCAGGACGCGGACGAACGCCAGCGAGCCGAGCCGGTTGGCCAGCACCGCGGCGCCGGTGATCAGCCCGCAGTCCGCGGCCGAGAACAGCTTCTGGTCCAGCAGCCACACGGTGAAGAACGGGTACAGCACTCCCCAGGTGCTGTAGGTGAGGAAGCGGACGGCGTAGATCGCCCAGCCGCCGGGCGGGGCGCCGCGCACACCGGTCATGACGGTGCGACCCAGGCCGCCGGGCGCGGGCCGTCGGGGGTGTGCACCACGACGCCCTCGATGTCCCGGGTCACGTCGTCGGCGAACCCGGTGAGCATGCCGATCCAGGCGGAGTCGCCGGTGCCCACGGGGCCGACGCGTCCGCCGTCCGGCACGACCCGGGTGTGGAAGCAGCGCCCGCCCTCCGGCACGGACACCGAGGTGATCCGTCCGCCGCCCTCGAGGCCGTAGTAGTACGACAGGGTGGCCCTGCCGCTGCCCAGGGGACGGTAGGCGGGTTCCGGGCTCGTGCCGGCGGCCGGCAGGCCCAGGGTCAGCACATGGGCGAGGATCTCGACCGGGTCCAGGCCGTGGGAGAGCGCGAGCTGCTCGACGACGGCGCCGCCGCCGAGGCGTCCGGCGTTGGCGTCGATGAGGTACGGCTGTCCGTCCTGGAGCAGGAACTCGCAGTGGAAGTAGCCCTGGCCGAAACCGGAGCGCTCGACGAGCGCCGTGACGGCCGCCTTGCACCGCTCCTGGGCGTCGCGCGGCAGCCGCCGGTCGGCCGGGAGCAGGTTGCTCACCTCGGTCCAGGCGATGCGCCCGCGCTGGGAGAAGTCGATGAACACGATCCGGCCGTCGGAGACGTACCCCTCCAGGCTGAACAGCGGGCCGCGGATGTCCGCCTGCAGCACCCACGAGCGGGTGGGGTCCTGCGGCAGGCTGCTGGCGGCCAGCGCGTCCCGCACGTCGGCGGGCCGGGCGCCCCGCGGCAGCCGTGTCGCGCCGCGTCCGCCGGCCTGCTCGGCCGGCTTGAGGACGTAGCCGTCGGGCACCGGGCCGAGGGCGGCCGGGTCGACGGCCAGCCGGGCCGCCTCGGCGCCGGTGAAGCGCACGGTGGGCGGGCTGAACTCCGGTATGAGAGCGGCGACTTCGTCCTTGGCGGCCAGCCGTACGGCGACCGGTTCCGGGCCGTGCAGGTCGTAGGTGGCGGCGATCTCCGCGATGAGCGGGAACTTCTCGTCGTACAGGCCGGTGACGGCGAACGCCCCCTCGGTGACCGACGGGTGGTCGGCCAGCGCGCGCAGCACCGCGGAACGGTCCTGGATGTTCACCGGGAGGCAGGCGCAGTCGCGCAGGCTGTGCGCGGACCGGCCGGTGAACGCGTCGGGGTCCGCCAGGAAGACGGGCTCGAATCCCGCCGAACGCAGCGCCTGGGGCACGTACTTGGCGCTCGTCGCATTGACTCCGATAAGGATGATTTTCTTCATGTCGGCCTTTCTTCCTGTTGCCGGGCCTTGGCGGACACCGTGGCCGTACCGCCAGGGGGCTCCGGGGAGTGGGGGGTGTGTGTGCCGTCGGCGAGCCGGCGGGCGGCGCCCGCCCCGCGCGGCGCGTGCCACGGCCGCCCCGGGACGGGAGAGCCGCGGGCGCCGCGGGCCTGCCGGGGCTTCGGGGGCCTGTGCCGGGGACCGGTCCGGACCGCTGCGTGCCGCACCAGGGGCGCGCCGCCGGTGAGCCGGCCGGCCACCGCCGTGCGGGTCTCGCGGGTCCGCGGCCCGCGGCCGGCCGGGCCGGAGGGGAAGCGGTGTGCCGTGCCGCGGGTCCGTCCGGCCGCGGACGTCCCCTCACCCGCTCCCGGCGCCGGAGCGGGGCACGGTGCGGTCCGCCGGGCATCGCGACGACGGCGGGCCGGCTGCCGGGCGGGCCGGGGGCCGTCGCGCGCCGGCCGTGGCCGAGGGGGCCCGGCGTCATGGGAGTCGGAGCCGAGGACACCGTCGGCGTCCCTCCTGTCGTCGGCGGGTCCGGCCCGGGGGCGCCCAGGACCCTAGGGCACCGCGGACGGCGGGACCGGCGGCGCTACGACTTCCGTGACATGTCACCGTGCCCAAAGGCACATCCGGGCGCCCGGTGGCGGGCCGGGCCCCGCGCCGCGCGGGGCGGACACCGGTGTCCTGCCGGGCGGGGGGGGGAAGCCGGCCGCCGCCCCGGCGGTCACCGAGGCGGCGGCCGGCTTTTCGGCGCACCGCCGTCTCAGCGGGTGCCGGGGCGCCGTGCCAGGCCCAGCAGCAGCAGCGCGCACAGGCTCGCGAGGACGGCGACCGCCGTGAGCACCGTGCCCACCGCGAGCTGCTCGAAGAGCAGCCCGGCCACGCCGTAGGCGACCGGGCTCGCGACGAAGACGACGGCGCCGAACACCGGGACCACGTGCGGGCGCAGGTGCTCCGGCGGCCGCAGCGTCATCAGGGCCACGGCGGGCGCGGTCACCCCGGGCAGGAACATGCAGCCGGCCGCCACCGTCAGCGCCAGCGTCGTCACCGGCTGGTCCCACGGCAGGAACCACAGCAGGAGCGCCGCACCGAGGCCGCCCGCCGCCGCCAGCCGGACGGGCGGGACCCGGCGGGCGATCCGGGCGACCGCGACGGTGCCCAGCGCCGTGCCACCGCCCCACGCCGCCAGCAGCCAGCCGGCCACGTGCGGGTCGGCGTCGTAGCGGGTCCTGGCCAGGACGGGCAGGGCGAGCATCACGACGGGCATGAGCGTGCCGTACCCGAGCACGGCGAGCGACATCGTGCGCAGCACCGGATCCCGGACCAGATACCGCACGCCCTCCGCCATGTTGTGCGCCGGCGGCGCCTGCGGGGCCGGCGCCCGGCGGGGCAGCCCGGTCAGCAGCGCGGCCGACACGGCGAAGGAGACCGCGTCGAGCCACAGCACGTCGAGCGCGTCGAACCGGGCGATCAGGAACCCGGCGATCGCCGGGCCGACCAGCCGCGCCGTCGACGTCGCCGTCTCGAACAGGGCGTTGCCGGCGGTGACCAGGCCCTCGTCGGAGCCGATGGTCTCGGTCAGCAGCATGCGCTGCGCGGACAGATAGGCCGACGCGACACAGCCGAACAGGGCCACGATCACCGCCAGCGCCCAGAACGGCAGCATGTCCGCGAGGTACAGCGCGGGCACCGCGGCCGACAGCGCCGCGTTGCACACATCTCCGACGACCGTCACGCGGCGGGCGCCCCAGCGGGCCACCAGCAGTCCCGCCGGCATGCTCAGCAGCGGCACCGGCAGGATCTGGATGAGGAACACCAGGCCCATGCGCGCCGGTGAGCCACTGGTCGTCAGCACGAACCAGGGCAGGGCGAGCGTCGTCATCTGGGTGCCGACGGAGGAGATGAACTCCGCGGCGACGACCCTGCGGAACTGCCCGCTCCGCAGGGGCGATCGCGGCACCGCCGTCGCGGTCGTCACCGGTTCGTCCGCGCCGCGGCCGCCCGCAGCGCGGCCGGGCGCATGTCGCTCCAGTGGGACTCGACGTAGTCGACGCAGGCGTTGCGGGTGTCCGGGCCGAACACCGGCGTCCAGCCCGCGGGGACCGCGATGTCCTGCGGCCAGAGGCTGTGCTGCTGTTCGGCGTTGACCAGAACCTGGTAGACGCCGTCGGGATCGTCGAACGGGTTAGCCATCGTGCCCTCCTGCTCGCCGCGGCCGCTCACCACGTCACCGGCAGCCGGTGCACGCCGTAGACGGCCATGTCGGAGCGCATCGGGATCTCGTCCGGGTTCCCGGCGATGCGCAGCTCCGGGAAGCGCCGCAGCAGGGCGGTGTAGCCGATGCGCAGCTCCAGACGGGCCAGCTGCTGCCCGAGGCACTGGTGGATGCCGTGGCTGAAGGTGAGGTGGCCGTGTCCGCCCCGGGTGACGTCCAGGCGGTCCGGGTCGGCGAACTGCTCGGGGTCGCGGTTCGCGGTGGGCAGGTGGATCAGCACCGTCTCCCCCTTGCGCAGGGTCACCCCGTCGATCTCGACGTCCTCGGTGGGGGTGCGCTGCACGCCCACGTGGACGACGGTGAGGTAGCGCAGCAGTTCCTCGACGGCGTTCTCGATCAGCGACTCGTCCGCGCGCAGCAGGGCCATCTGACCGGGGTTGTCCAGCAGCGCGTAGGTACCGAGCGAGAGCATGCTGGCGGTGGTCTCGTGCCCGGCGACCAGCAGCAGCAGGGTGGCGCCGATGGACTCCTGCAGGGTGATGTCGTCCCCGGCCACCAGCACGCTCAGCACGTCGTCGTCCGGTTCGGCCTGCTTGCGCAGCAGCAGCTCGCCGGTGAGGTCGACGAGGTCCTTCAGCGCGGCCTGTGCCTCCTGCGGGTCGACGTCCAGGCGCAGCAGGTTCTCCGAGTCGCCCACGAACCGGTCCCGGTCGCCGACCGGCACGCCGAGCAGCTCGCAGATCACCTGCGAGGACACCGGCACGGCGTAGTCGGCGACCAGGTCCGCGGGCGGTCCCTTGCGCAGCATCGCGTCGGCGTACTGCGCGGTGATCTCCTCGATCCGCGCGGCGAGCAGCCGCATGCGGCGCAGCGTGAACTGGCCGGCCAGGCGCCGCCGGAAGCGGGTGTGGTCCGGCGGGTCCATGTGCTCGAACAGGCCCGGGATGTCCGCCTCCAGGTCCGACGGGCGGTCGGAGGGGAACGCCAGGTGCTTGTGCGAGGCGGCGGAGCTGAACCGCTTGTCGGACAGGATCTGCCGGCCCTGCCGGTACCCGGTGACGAGCCATCCCTCGTATCCGTCGGGGAAGGTCATCCGGGCGATCGGGCCCTCGGTGCGCAGCACCCGGGGCGGGTCGAACGGCGCTTCCCGGTGGGTGGGCAGCCCGTTGGTGACGGCGTGTGTGATGTCGGTCATCTTCTCTACTCCTGTTCGGCCCGCACGCGCGCGCGCAGCTGGGAGACCGTCAGCTCGGGCTCGGTGGCCACGAGTTCCAGGACCCGGGGCCACTGGCGGACGATGGCGCCCATGACGGCCGGCTCTATGTAGTCCGGCGAGTACACCCACAGGCCGTGGAGTTCGCCCTCGACCTCGCGGGCCACCAGGTAGAGGTCGAGGTTGTGCGGCTCGATGGCGGTGATCAGCTCCGGGAGCGGGGTCACGTCGCCGACCCGGGCGCCCAGCGGCGTCACCTCCAGCCCCTCCAGGGTGAGCGTCCGGGTGGGCACGCCGAGCAGGTTCAGCATCACGCGCAGGGGCAGCTGGTTGCCGTCGCCGACGACGCCGTCGTGCACGAGCGCGCGCACCGGGACGTTCTGGTGGGAGTACGCGTCCAGCTCGCCCCGCAGGACCCGCTGGACCAGTTCGCGGAAGGGGGGATCGTCCGCCATCCGCGAGCGGTTGAGGATGATGTTGATGAACGGGCCGACCATCGTCTTGGTCTCCGGCCGTTCGCGGCCGGCCAGCGGGTGGCTGACGGCGATGTCCGTCGCGCCCGAGTAGCTGTGCAGCAGCACGTGGAACGCCGACATCAGCATCATGAACAGGGTCACGCCCTCGCGGCGGGCGGCCTCCTTCACCGCCGTCATGACCTCGGCGCCGACCACGACACTGTGGCTGAAGCCCTCGATGAAGTCGTCGAGCTGGTGCTCGGGCGCCTCGAAGTCGAGTGTGCGGGCCGCGCCGTCCAGCTCCCTGCGCCAGTGGGCGATGTGCTCGTCGAGCGCGCCACTGGCCAGCAGTCCCTGTTCCCAGGCCGCGTAGTCCAGGTGCTGGACCGGCACGTCGGGCAGCTGCGGGCGCCGGCCGGCCGCGTGGGCCGCGTACAGCTGCGACAGTTCGTCGAAGACCACGAGGAAGCCCCAGTGGTCCACCAGGATGTGGTGGGCGACGAGGACCAGGGCGTGTTCCCGGTCGGCGAGCCGCACGAGCAGGGCCCGCACCAGGTTCCCGTCCTCGATGCGGAACGGCCGCCTGGTCTGCTCGGTGAGGATCTCCCGCAGCCGTTCCTGCCGCGTCTCGTCCTCACCGGCCCGCAGGTCGGCGGTCTCCAGCGGCCACTCGGGCCGGCCGTCGGCGAACTGCAGGGTCGCGGAGCCGCGCTGGACATAGCGGGTGCGCAGGATGTCGTGTCGGCGCACCAGGTCGTTCAGGGAGCGGCGCAGCGCGGCGGTGTCCAGCTCGCCGCGCACCCGGTAGGCGGTGATGACGGCGTGGTGCGCGTGGTTGGGGCCGACCGGCTGGAGCAGGAACTCCAGCTGCCCGAAGGACAGCCCGGTGCCGTGGCTGTGGTCGGCCCTGGGGATCGTGGCGCCCAGCAGGTCGGCGGCGCCGACGGCCGCGGCGTGGCGGTCGTCGCCGTCGGGCAGCCGCACCGTGCCGTCCTCCACCGCGCCGGCGCACCGGGTCAGGGCGCGCAGCGCCTCGAACCAGGCCTGGCCCAGTTCCCGGACCTCGTCCTCGGTGAGCAGCGCACCCGCCCAGCTCCAGTGGGCCACCAGCCGCGGGCCGTCCGGGCCGTCCTGGGTGACGGCGTTGACCTGGAGCGGGTGGGACGGCGGCAGCGCGCCGGCGGTGCCGGGCGCGGTGTCGTCGCGCAGCGGCAGCCAGGGCCGCTCCTCGTCGGTGACGGGCACCCGGCCGAGGTAGTTGAACAGCACCTGCGGTGCGGGCAGTTCCGCGAGCCGCGGCGCGTTCTGCGGGTCGAGGTAGCGCAGTACTCCGTAGCCGAGGCCGTTCGCCGGGAGCGCCCGCAGGTGCGCCGAGGTCTGCGCGACGGCGTCCGCCAGTGCACCGCCCGCCCCGGTGACCACGTCCCAGGGCAGCGCCGCGCAGTCCAGGCGTACGGGGTGAACGCTGGTGAACCAGCCCACCGTGCGGGACAGGTCGGCGCCGTCGACCAGGTGCTCGTGCCTGCCGTGGCTCTCGATGTCCAGCACCACCGGGCCGCCCGTGCGGCCGTGGCGGTGTTCGCGCCACCGGCCGAGGGCGAGTCCGAAGGCGGTCAGCAGCAGGTCCTGGATGCCGCGGCGGAACACCGAGGGCACCTGTCCGACCAGCGGCGCGGTGTCCTCGGCCGGCAGGGTCAGCGTCAGCCGCCCCTCGGTGCCGGCGACGTCCCGGCCGGTGTCCGGTGCCCCGGCCAGCAGCGGCTCGGTGTCCCGCAGGACGTCCTGCCACACCGGCAGTTCGGCGCGGTGCCGGGTGATGCCCTCCTCGCCGGCCACCCGTCGTGCCCAGCCGCGCAGGGATGTCCCCACCGGCGCGAGGAGCGGTTCGCGTCCCGCGCTCACCGCCTCCCAGGCGACGGCGATGTCGGACAGCAGGATCCGCCAGGACACGCCGTCGACGGCGAAGTGGTGCACGGCCAGCAGCAGCCGGCCCGGCCTGCCCGGCCCGGCGTCGAACCACACCGGCTGGAGCATCGCGCCCTTCGCCGGGTCGAGCCGCCGCTTGGCCGCGGCCGTCTCCTCGGCGATCAGTGCCCGCGCGTCCGCGTCCGCCAGCGTGCTGGTGTCCACGCGGCGCAGGAGGTCGGCGACCCGCGGCGTGCCGGGCTCGTCGGCGTGCAGCGACCACTGTCCGCCGGGCCCGGCCACCAGCCGTGTGCGCAGTGCGTCGTGCCGGTCGACGACCGCCTGGAGCGTCGCGGTCAGCCGGTCCTCGTCCACGCCGGCCGGCAGGCCGACGGTCGCGGACAGGTCGAAGCCGACCACCGATCCGCCCAGTTGCCGCTGCCGTTCCATGACGGGCAGCAGGGGGATCTCACCGGTGCCGATGTCCGTGACGCGCGCCGCGGCGTCCTCGCCGGCCGGCCGCGCCACCCGGGCGATGCCCTCCACCGTCTGGTGGGTGAACACGTCCCGGACGGTGAACACCAGGCCGGCCGTGCGGGACTGGGCGACCAGCTGGGTGGCCTGGATGCTGTCCCCGCCCAGGTCGAAGAAGCCGGTCTCGGCGCCGACCTCGGGCAGCCCGAGCACGTCGGCGAACACGGCGGCGAGGGTCTGTTCGACCGGGGTGCGCGCCGCACGGGAGACGGTGCCGGCGCCGAGGTCCGGGGCGGGCAGCGCACGGCGGTCGAGCTTGCCGTTGCCGGTCATCGGGAACGCGTCGAGGACCGTCACCACGACCGGCACCATGTACTGCGGCAGTCGCTCGGCCACGTACGAGCGCAGCTCGGCGGGTTCGGCGTGGGCGCCGTCGGCCAGCACGGCGTAGCCGACGAGGTCCTTGCCGCCGGAGGGCTTGGTGTGCACCACCACGGCGGCGTCCGCCACGGCCGGGTGCGCGCCGAGCACGTTCTCGATCTCGCCCGGCTCGATGCGGAAGCCGCGGATCTTGACCTGGTCGTCGGTCCGGCCCAGGTACTCGAGCCGCCCGTCGGCGCACCAGCGCACCAGGTCACCGGTGCGGTACATGCGCTCGCCCGGTGCGCCGTACGGGCAGCCGACGAAGCGCTGGGCGGTCAGGCCGGGCTGGGCGACGTAGCCGCGGGCCAGGCCCGCTCCGGCGAGGTACAGCTCGCCGGGGACGCCGACCGGCACCGGGCGCAGCCGCTCGTCGAGGACGTAGGCGCGGGTGTCGTCCATGGGGGTGCCGATCGGCACGGTGCCGCCGGTGACCTCGCGGGTGCGGTGCAGCACGGCGAACGTCGTCGTCTCGGTGGGGCCGTAGCCGTTGGTCAGCACCGTACGCGGCCACGCGGCCAGCGCCCGGGCGACCACGGGGGGCGACAGCGCCTCGCCGCCGGCCATCACCTCGTGCATCCCGGCCAGCGCCGCGGGGTCGCGTTCGACCAGCAGGTTGAAGAGCGCGGCCGTGAAGAAGGCCGCGGTGACCCGGTGGTCGCGGATGGTGCGCACCAGCACGTCCGGGTCGAGTTCCCCGGGGGGTGCGACGACCACCTGGCCGCCGGACAGCAGCGGCACCCACAGCTCGTAGGTGGAGGCGTCGAACGCGGTCGGAGCGTGCATCAGGACGCGGGTGTGGTTTCCGCCGCGCCACATGTGGTCGGCGGCGAGGCTCGCCACGTTCCGGTGGGTGACGGCCACGCCCTTGGGGCGCCCCGTGGAACCGGAGGTGAACATGATGTAGGCGAGCCGGTCCGGCCCGCCCGCGGCCGGCGGGACGGCGGCGTCCGGTGCGCCGGCGTCTCCTCCGGCGGCCACGTCGAGGACGCGCACCCCGTCGGCGGCCGGGGGCTCCAGCGCGTCCCCGTCCACCAGGAGCAGGTCCGCCCCGGTCTCGGCCATGATCAGCCGCATGCGGGAGGCGGGGTAGCGGGGGTCCAGCGGCACGTACACACCGCCGGCCTTGAGCACGGCCAGGATGGCCACGGGCACCCGTACGGAGCGCTGCATCAGCAGGCACACCGCGTCCTCGCCGCCGTCGGCGCCGATGCCCCGCTCGCGCAGCCGCGCGGCGAGCCGGTCCGACGCCGCGGACAGCTCGCGGTAGGTCAGCCGTTCGTCGCCGCAGGAGACCGCGACCGCGTCCGGGGTGCGGGCCGCCTGTGCCTCGAACAGCTCGGGCAGCCCGGCCGCCGGCGCCTCGGGGGCCGTACCGTTCCACTCCCGCAGCACGCGGTGCCGCTCGGCGGGGGTGAGCAGGTCGACGTCGCCGACCGGCTGGTCCGGGTCGGCGATCATCGCCAGCACCACCTGGCGCAGCCTGCGCAGCATGGTGCGTACGGTCTCCGGGTCGAAGACGTCGGCGTTGTACTCGATGCCGCCCTCGATGCCGGCCGGTGTGCCGTCGGCCGTGAGGCGCTCGTGCGCCAGCAGGACCAGGTCCATCCGCGCGGTGCCGGTGCTCCTGACCACCGGCGCCGCCTCGACGCCGGGCAGGTCGAGGGTCTCGTCGGTCACGGTCTGCCAGGACAGCATGACCTGCACGAGCGGGTGGTGGGACATCGAGCGGGCCGGCCGCAGGCTGTCCACGAGGGACTCGAAGGGGATGTCCTGGTGCGCGAGCGCGTCGAGGGTGCGCTCGCGCACCGCGGCGAGCAGTTCCCGGAACGTCTGGCGGTCCGACACGCGGGTGCGCAGCACGAGGGTGTTGGTGAAGAAGCCGATCAGGTTCTCGGTGGCCGGGTCGTCGCGTCCCGCGGTGGCCACGCCGACGGGGATGTCGGAGCCGGCGCCGAGGCGGCTGAGCAACACCGCCAGCGCCGCGTCGAGCACCATGAACATGCTGACATCGCAGCCGCGGGCCAGCCGGGCCAGTCCCTCGTGCAGGTCCGTGTCCCACTGGAAGGTGAGGGTGTCGCCCTGGTGGGAGGCCTCGGCCGGGTGGGGGCGGTCGACGGGCAGGGCGATCCGCTCCGGCAGGCCGTCCAGCGCGCCGCGCCAGTAGTCGAGCTGGCGCGACCAGACGCTCTCGGGGTCGTCCTGCGCTCCGAGGTACTGCCGCTGCCACAGCGCGTAGTCGGCGTACTGCGCGGGCAGCGGCGCCCACTCGGGGGCCCGGCCGGCCAGCCGGGCCCGGTACGCGGTGGCCAGGTCCAGCCGCAGCGGGGCCAGCGACCAGCCGTCGGCCGCGATGTGGTGGACGACGACGGCCAGGACGTGGACGTCGTCGCCGACCTCGAACAGCTCCGCGTGCAGCGGGATCTCCCGGGCCAGGTCGAAGGCGTGCCGGACCGCGGCGGTCACCGCCTCGTCCAGGCCGGCCTCGTCGACCCGGGTCACCGGCAGCGCGGGGCGCGCCTCGTCGGGGTGCAGGATCTGCTGGCAGGCCGCCGCGCCGGTGTCGGGGAAGACGGTGCGCAGCGCCTCGTGGCGGGCGACGACGTCGGCGAGGGCGGCGCGCAGGCAGTCCACGTCCAGGGTGCCGGTCAGGCGCAGCACCACCGGCAGGTTGTAGGTGGGCGAGGGGCCTTCCATCTGGTGCAGGAACCACAGCCGGCGCTGGGCGAAGGACAGCGGCAGCGGGTCGGGGCGGGTCATGGGGGTCAGCGCGGGCCGCGTCCCGCCGTCGCCCCGGCGCAGCAGCTCGGCCAGTTCGGCCACGGTCTGCTTCTCGAACAGGGCGCGTACCGGCAGCTCGACGCCGAGCGTGGCGCGGATCCGCGCCACCAGCCGGGTGGCGAGCAGCGAATGCCCGCCGAGGGCGAAGAAGCCGTCGTCGATGCCCACCCGGGAGACGTTCAGCACCTGGGCGAACAGGTCGCACAGGGCCTCTTCCCCGGCATCGCGGGGCGCGACGTAGGCCGCCGTCCGGGTCTCCTGCCCCTCCGGGGCGGGCAGCGCGCCGCGGTCGGTCTTGCCGCTGGGGGTCAGCGGCAGCGCGTCGAGGAACACGAAGGAGGCCGGGACCATGTAGCCGGGGAGCTTCTCGGCCAGCGCCACGCGCAGCAGGCGGCGCAGCTCCTCGGTCGCCCCGGTCGCCCGGTCCGGCACCACGTAGGCGACGAGGCGCTGGTCGCCCGGCTGGTCCTCGCGGACCACGACGACCGAGTCCTTCACCTGTTCCTGGCACATCAGCACCGACTCGATCTCGCCCAGCTCGATCCGGTAGCCGCGCAGTTTGACCTGGTGGTCCAGCCTGCCGAGGTAGTCGATGGTGCCGTCCACCCGGCGCCGTACCAGGTCGCCGGTGCGGTACAGGCGGTCGGCGAGGGAGGAGTCGAAGGGGTTGGGGATGAACTGCCGGGCCGTCAGCTCCGGCCGGTTGATGTAGCCGCGCGCGAGGCCGGCGCCGCCGATGCACAGTTCACCGGGGACGCCCGGCGGCACCGGGCGGCCCTCGGCGTCGAGGATGTGCACCTCGGTGTTGGCGATCGGGCGGCCGATGGTGATCGTGTCGTCCACGATCCGGGTGCCCAGGGAGTAGATCGTGGTCTCGCTGGGGCCGTACATGTTCCACAGCTCCACCCCCTTGGCCAGCAGTCGCCGCGCCAGGTCGGGGGGCAGGGCCTCGCCGCAGATCAGTCCGCGCAGTCCCGGACGTCCCGGCCAGCCGGCGTCGAGCAGCATCCGCCAGGTCGAGGGGGTGGCCTGCATCATGGTGGCGCCGCTGGCGGCCATCTCCTCGGCGAGCAGCTTGCCGTCGGTGGCCACCTCGCGGGTGGCGAGCACCACGCGGGCGCCCTCCACGAGCGGCAGCAGCAGTTCCAGCGTGGCGATGTCGAACGACAGCGTGGTGACCGCGAGCAGGCTGTCGCCGGCGTCGATGCCCGGCCACTGCTTCATCGCCCAGAAGAGGTTGCGCAGCGCCCGGTGGGGCAGCTGCACCCCCTTGGGGCGGCCGGTCGAGCCCGAGGTGTAGATGACGTAGGCGAGGTCCTCGCCGCCGACCGGTGTGTCGAGGGGCTCGGCCGACTCGGCGGCGAGTTCCTCGCGCAGCTCGTCCACGCACAGTGTCGTGGCCCCCGAGCGCGGCAGGCCCGGCGCCACCGAACTCTGGGTGATCATGACGGGCAGCCCGGCGTCCTCGATCATGAACGCGATGCGGTCGCCGGGGAGTTTGGGGTCGACCGGCACATAGGCGCCGCCCGCCTTCAGCACGGCCAGCACGGCGACGACCATGTCGAGCGAGCGCTCCAGGCAGATCCCGACCATGACGTCACGTCCGACCCCGAGGGCGCGCAGTCTGCGGGCCAGCCGGTTGGCGGAGGCGTCGAGCTGGGCGTAGGTGAGCGTGACGCCCTGGCAGTAGACGGCCTCGGCGTCGGGCCGCAGCGTCGCCTGCCGTTCGACGCGCTGGTGCGTCAGCAGCTGGTCGGGCCACTCGTGGCGGGTGTCGGCCCGCTCCCGGTACTGCGCCCGCTGCTCCTCCTCGGTCAGCAGCGCGACGTCCAGAATCCGCTGGCCGGGGTCGGCGAGCAGGTTGTCGAGGAGCACCCGCAGATGGCCGCCCATGCGGTCGATCGTGGCCGCGTCGAACAGCTCGGTGTTGTACTCGAACCAGCCGCTCAGCTCGTCGCCCTCCTCGAACACCTGCAGTTCGAGGTCGAAGCGCGCGGTGGAGCTCTCGGTCTCCATGAGTTCCATGCGCAGCCCGCCGGCGCCGAACTCGGGTACGGGGATGTTCTGGTAGACGAAGGAGACCTGGAACAGGGGCGAGCGCGACAGGTCGCGGTCCGGGCGCAGTTCCTCCACCAGCCGCTCGAAGGGCACCTCCTGGTGGGCGAAGGCCTCGAGGACGGTGCCGCGCACCCGGCCGAGCAGCTCGGTGAAGGCCGGGTTGCCGGAGACGTCGTTGCGGAGCGCGAGGGTGTTGACGAAGTAGCCGATGAGCTGCTCGACCTGGGACTGTCCGCGGTTGGCCACGGGCACCCCGACGACGATGTCCTCCTGCCTGCTGTAGCGGTGCAGCAGCGCGACATAGGCGGCGAGCAGCGTCATGAACGGGGTGGTGCCGGTGCGCCGGCTCAGCTCGCGCACGCCGCTCATCACCGACGCGGGCAGGCGGAAGGGCCGGGAGGCGCCGGCCGAGCCGAGCACCGCGGGCCGGGGCCGGTCGGTGGGGAGTTCGAGGATGGGCGCGGCGCCCGCGAGGGTCTTCTTCCAGTACTCCAGTTCGGCCGCGAAGCCCGGTCCGGTCAGCTGCTTGCGCTGCCAGGCCGCGTAGTCGGCGTACTGGACGGAGAGCTTCGGCAGTTCGGCGCCGGCGCCGGTCAGGTAGCCCTCGTACAGGGCGGCCAGTTCACCGAAGAGCACCGACGTCGACCACAGGTCGGCGACGATGTGGTGCATGGTGAGCAGCAGCACATGCTCGTCGGGGGCCAGGCGCAGGAACTTCATCCGCATCAGCGGCCCGGTGCCCAGGTCGAAGGGGCGGGTGAACTCCTGGCGGGCCAGCTCCTTGACGCCCGCCTCGCCGTCGGGGCCGGACAGGTGCGCGCAGTCGACGACGGTCAGCTCCAGCTCGCCGGTCTCGTGCACGACCTGTACGGGCTCGCCGCCGTCGGTCTCCTCGAAGGTGGTACGCAGCGACTCGTGCCGGCGCACGATCTCGTTGAGGCTGCGGCGCCACAGCTCCACGTCGAGGGGGCCGCGCACGCGCACGGCCGCCGGGATGTTGTAGGCGGCGCTGCCCGGGTTGAGCTGGTCCAGGAACCACATGCGCTGCTGGGGGAACGACGTGGCGAACCGCCGCTCGCGCGCCGGCGGCCGGGGGGCGTTCTTGCTCCGCAACCGCTCTGCCAGCAGCACGCGCTTCTGCTCCGGCGTGAGGCTGGTCAGGTCGATGTCGGTCATGCGCCAGTCTCCTGATCGTTGGTCTTCGCGGCGAGGAGTTCGTCGGCCTGTGCTGTCGCCCCGGCAGGTCGCGGGTGCCGTCGCTCGCGCCGTGGCCGTCCCCGCGGGGCGCGGGCGGGTTCCGCGCCGCGGGCAGCGGACAGGGCTGGTCCGGCTGGGGGTTGAGGCGGGTACGGGCGAGTGCCTGCGAGACGGCGAGCCGCCGGGGTGGCGGCCACGCTCGGCCGTCCGCCCGGAGCTGCACCTGTCTGTCTACCGACCGGTGCACGCGCTGTCCATGTTCGCCGCCTGCGGCGCGTTCCGCACCGTGCGGCCGGACGCGGCCGGCCCGCCCCGGCAGGACGGCCGTCCTGCCCGGCACGGTGAACCGGCCGCGCGGCACGGAAGCGGGCCGCGGCAGGGACCAGAAACGCGAAACGGCGCGGGCACGGTGACCCGTGCCCGCGCCGCGCGCCGTGTGCGGGGTCAGGCGGTGCGCCCCCGCGCCCGGCGGACCGGCCGCACGATCATCCAGACCGAACCGGCCAGCAGGAGCAGACCCACCACCAGCGACCCGATGCCGATCCAGGTCAGGCCCGCGACCTTCGCCGCGACGGTGACATGGCCGGACTGGCCGCGCGATCCGTCGGCCTTCATGACGACCGCCTGGACGTCACCGGACTTCACGGACCAGTTCAGCGTCTGCGCCCCCTGCCCGCTGGCCTTGGCGACCCACACATCGGCCTGGGCCGGCGGTGTCTTGGGGGTGCCGCCGTCGTGCCGGCTCGCGGTGTCGCCCTTGTCGCTGGAGTCGTGGATGGTCACGTGCTGGACGCCGTCCAGGTACCGGCCCAGCTTGTCCTGTTCGGCGAGGCCGACGAACACCGGGTCGGAGGGGTTGTCCGGCTTGAAGGTGATCCGCAGGTCGTTCAGCAGGCCCCCCATCTGCTTGTCGGCGCGCCAGCTGTCGGTGGCCATGGCGTAGGTGTCGGTGCGGTGCGCGTACTTGCCGGTCCCCAGGTCGATGTAGCCGTCGTCGTGCGAGGCCATGTACACGGCGGTGCCGCCCAGACCGACGAGCGTCAGCGCGACGAGGGTCAGGATTCCCCCGACCACGACGGCGGTGACGCGCCGGGCCGTCCAGCCGGCGGACGAGGTGCGGCTTTTCGCGTCCTGCACGGAACTCCTGGCACCCATGTCGGTCACAGACTCCTCCTCGGTTCCTCACCCGGGTGGTCACGCCGGGTGCACGGTGTTTCGCTGCGCGGACGGTCCCTGCACGGCGGCACGAGATGCCCTGTCCGGCCCACTTGCCCCAACGTAACCGGACGAGTGCCCTCCGGCATCAGGGTCAACCCCTACGCGCATATCAGGGCTGTCCCCTAGGACACCCGCACGGCGGGCGAACGCCTGGCCGTACCGCCGCACCGGAGCGTTCAACTGCTCGGCAGAAGCCAGTTGAACGCTGCGGGCGGGCGACCCCGCGCGGGGTTCCCCGCGGGGTCGCCCGGACCCCGGCCGGGACCCACGCGATTCACCCTCGATTCACCTCCGGCCCGGCCGTGCCAGGAGATGTTCGACTGTCCGTATCGGCCACTTGAACATCCCGGCGGGCCTCGCCGATCCGCCACGCTCTCGGCACACCGTACGCGAATCGCGGCCACTGGACTCGGCCACGGCCCGGATGCCAGCATGCGTTCCGCGCTTGCCCGGTAATACCTTCGCTTTTCTCCCCTGCGGGAAACGCGGACGAATCGTTTTCCGTATTCGCGGACTGAGCCGGAAAGAGGTCGGCAGACAATGCAAAAGATCCTCGATGCGATCCTCGCGGGCGAACTCGACGAGGTGGGCCACCTGCCGGTGCCGGATTTCTACCGGGGGGTCGTGCTGCACGCCGACGAGACGGCGATGTTCGAGGGGCTGGCGAGCCGCGACAAGGATCCGCGCCGGTCGCTGCACCTGGAGGAGGTGGCCACCCCCGAACCGGCCGCCGGCGAGGTGCTGGTGGCGGTGATGGCGAGCGGGATCAACCACAACACGGTGTGGTCGTCGATCTTCGAACCGGTGCCGACGTTCGGCTTCCTGTCCCGCTACGGCCGTACCTCGCCCCAGGCGGCCCGGCACGACCTGCCCTACCACGTGCTGGGCTCGGACCTCGCCGGTGTGGTGCTGCGCTGCGGCGAGGGGGTCACGGCCTGGCGTCCCGGGGACCAGGTGGTCGCGCACTGCCTGTCCGTGGAGCTGGACCACCCCGACGGGCACGCCGACACCATGCTCGACCCGGAGCAGCGCATCTGGGGGTTCGAGACGAACTTCGGCGGGCTGGCCGAGCTGGCGCTGGTCAAGGCCAACCAGCTGATGCCCAAGCCGCGTCACCTCACCTGGGAGGAGGCGGCCGCCTCGGGGCTGGTGAACTCCACCGCGTACCGGCAGCTGGTCTCCGCGGGCGGCGCCCGGCTCAAGCAGGGCGACACCGTCCTGATCTGGGGCGCCACCGGCGGACTGGGCTCGTACGCCACCCAGCTGGTCCTCAACGGCGGGGCCACCCCGGTGTGCGTCGTGTCCAGTCCGCAGAAGGCGGAGCTCGCCCGGCGGATGGGCGCGGAACTGGTGATCGACCGCAGCGCCGAGGGCTACCGGTTCTGGAAGGACGAGCACACCCAGGACCCGCGGGAGTGGCGGCGGTTCGGCTCCCGGATCAGGGAACTGACCGGCGGTGACGACCCGGACATCGTCTTCGAGCACCCGGGCCGCGAGACGTTCGGCGCGAGCGTGTACGTGGCCCGCCGCGGCGGCACCATCGTCACCTGCGCGTCCACCTCCGGTTACGAGCACGTCTACGACAACCGGTACCTGTGGATGCACCTCAAGCGCATCGTGGGCACGCATTTCGCGAACTACCGCGAGGCGTGGGAGGCCAACCGGCTCGTCGCCAAGGGCCTGGTGCATCCCACGCTGTCGCGGGTGGTGCCGCTGGAGGACACCGCCCAGGCCGTGTACGACGTGCACCACAACCGGCACCAGGGCAAGGTCGGGGTGCTGTGCCTGGCCCCCGAGGAGGGGCTCGGGGTCGGCGACCCGGAGCTGCGGGCCCGGCACGAGCCGGCGATCAACCGGTTCCGCACGTCCTGAGGCCTTCCGCCACCTGCCGGGCCGGCTGTTTCTTGACGGTCCCGCGGAACCTGATGGATGCTGACGGAAAATGGGCGGCATTCCACCGGGAGTTCCGGGTGCCCACGCACCGGACGGTATTTCCCCGGCCGCCTCTTCGTATCAGCCCATCCTGATTCTCCCGGCCGCACCACGGCCTCTGTGCTGAAGCACCGCACGTAATGAAGCAATCAGGACCGCGCGGCACGATCCGCGTACTCCGCACGAGTTCACGCACGTTCGATATCGAGAGGACGCTCGCATGCCGGGCCGGGACGCACGATCGCTTGTCGACCATTTCCGTACGGTCTTGCAGGAACACTCGCAGGAGTCGATCTTCCGCTTCCTCGTGGACGGCGAGGGCGAGCCCCAGGCCCTGGGCAACGCCGAGCTGGACCTGCGCGCCCGGGCGATCGCCGCGGTGCTGCGGGAGCGCTTCCCGGCGAAGGAGCGCGCCCTGATCATGTGCCCGGCCGGGCTGGACTACGTCGTCTCGTTCTTCGCCTGCCTGTACGCCGACATCGTCGCCGTGCCGGTCTACCCCCCGGACCCGGCGTTCCCGATGCGCACCCTGCCGCGGCTGACCGCCATCGTCGACGACGCCGAGCCCGCCGTGGTGCTCGCGCCCGCCGCGACGGTCGCCCTGGTCGACCGCTTCGCCGAACACGCCCCGACGCTGCGGGACATCGCCTGGATCGCCGTCGACGACGTCGACACCGCCGCCGCCGACGGCTGGCGCGACCCCGGCAGCGGCCGTGACGACCTCGCGTTCCTGCAGTACACGTCCGGCTCCACCAGCAGCCCCAAGGGCGTGATGGTCAGTCACGGCAACCTGATGCACAACATCTCGGAGATGAACCGGCAGTTCTTCGCCGGCGATCCCCACCAGCACATGGTGAGCTGGCTGCCGCCCTTCCACGACCTGGGCCTCATCATGGGCCTGCTCACCCCGGCCCACGGCGGCTACCCGGTCACCTTCATGTCGCCGTACTCGTTCCTGAAGCGACCGCTGCGCTGGCTGCGCGCGATCTCCGACGCCGGCGCGACCGCGAGCCCCGCCCCCAACTTCGCCTACGACCTCGCGGTGGCCAAGGTCACCGAGGAGGACCGGCGGACCCTGGACCTGAGCACCTGGCGGGTCGCCCTCAACGGCGCGGAGCCGGTGCGCAAGGAGACCATGGACCGTTTCTCGCGCACCTTCGCCGAGTGCGGCTTCCGGCCCGCCACCCATGCCCCGTCCTACGGCCTGGCCGAGGCCACCCTGGTGGTCTCCACCGGGGATCCGGCCGCCGAGCCCGTCCACCGCAACCTGCGGGCCGAGGCGCTGCTGACGGGCACCGCCGAGGACGCGACCCCGGGCGAGGCCGTACGCAACCTGCCCAGCTGCGGCTTCTCCCTGCACGACCAGCGTGTCGTCGTCGTGGACCCGCAGACCCGCGCCGCCCTGCCCGACGGCCGGGTCGGCGAGATATGGGTGTCCGGGCCGAGCGTCGCGCACGGTTACTGGCGCCGCCCCGAGGCCACCGAGGAGACCTTCCGGGCCCGGCTCGACACCGGAGAGGGAACGTTCCTCCGTACCGGTGACCTCGGATTCGCCGACGGCGGCCAGCTCTACGTCACCGGCCGCATCAAGGACGTCGTCATCGTCGCGGGCCGCAACCACTACCCCCAGGACATCGAGCGGACCGTCGAAAGCGTCGACCCGGGCCTGCGGCCGGGCTGCGGAGTGGCCGGCGCCCGCGAGATCGACGGCGAGGAACGCCTCATCGTCGTCCAGGAGTACCGCGGCAGCCGCTCGCCGGAGGACCGCGCCCGGGTCATCGACGCGATACGCACCGAGGTCGCCCGCGAACACGGACTGCAGCCGTACATCGTCGCCCTGGCCCGCACCGGGACGGTACCGAAGACCTCCAGCGGCAAGCTCCAGCGCCGGGCCTGCATCGACAGCCTCCTCGGGGGCACCTTCGAACCGCTCGCGCTGTGGCGGGCGGACGAGGCCGGCCCCGGCCCGGCGGCGCCGGACGCGCCCGCGGCACCGGGCGCGCCGACCGCCCCGCCCGACGCCGCCGTGATCCAGCGGTGGCTGCGCGAGGCGCTGGCCGCCGCGACCGGACGGCCGGCCGGCACCATCGACCCGGAGCTGCCGTTCGCCGGGTACGGACTGCGATCCGTGGAACTGGTCGCGATGGTCGGGGACCTGGAGCGCCGTCTCGGCGTCCCGCTGGAGCCCGGCATCGTCTGGGAGCACCCCACCGCCGCCAAGCTCGCCCGGCACCTGGCCGGGCAGCCCGCCGCCGTCGAGGCGCCCGGGGCCGCCGACGAGCCCCCCACGACCCTCACCGCCCCGGCGCCCGTCGCACCGGCCGCGCACACACCGGACGGGTCCGGGGCGGACGAGCCGATCGCCATCATCGGCATCGGCTGCCGCTTCCCCGGCGGCGTCGACGGCCCCGACAGCTTCTGGCAGCTGCTGAGCGAGGGGCGCGACGCGGTCACCGAGGTGCCCCCGGAGCGCTGGGACACCGAGGAGTTCACCGACGAGGACCCCTCGGCCCCCGGCCGCACCAACAGCCGCTGGGGCGGTTTCGTCGACGGGATCGACCGCTTCGACGCCGGCTTCTTCGGCATCTCGCAGGCGGAAGCCGCCCGTATGGACCCCCAGCAGCGACTGCTCGCCGAGGTCTCCTTCGAGGCCCTGGAGAACGCGGGCGTGCCCACCGGCTCGCTGTCCGGCACCCAGACCGGCGTGTTCATCGGCATCTCCACCTTCGACCACGCCACCGGCGAGCTGGGCGACCTCGACGCCATCGACGCCTACACCGGCACCGGCAGCGCGCTGAGCATCGCCGCCAACCGCATCTCGTACCTGCTGGACCTGCGCGGCCCGAGCATGGCCGTCGACTCCGCCTGCTCCTCCTCGCTGGTGGCGGTGCTCCAGGCCTGCGCGAGCCTGTCCCGCGGCGAGTGCGGCCTGGCCCTCGCTGGCGGCGTGAACCTGGTGCTGTCCCCGGCCTTCGCCATCAACTTCAGCAAGGCCGGGGTGATGTCCGCCGACGGCCGCTGCAAGCCGTTCGACGCCGCCGCCGACGGCTATGTGCGCTCCGAGGGCGCGGGCGTGGTGGTCCTCAAGCCGCTCAGCCGGGCCCTGGCCGACGGCGACCCCGTGCACGCCGTGATCCGGGGCGGCGCCGTCAACCAGGACGGCGCGAGCAACGGGCTGATGGCCCCCAACCCGAAGGCCCAGGAGGCGGTCGTACGCGCCGCCCACGCCAGGGCCGGGGTGCGCGCCCGCGACATCGCCTATGTGGAGGCCCACGGCACCGGCACCATCCTCGGCGACCCGATCGAGGCCAAGGCCCTCGGCGCGGTCCTCGGGGACGGCCGCGACCCGGACCGGCCCTGCCTGATCGGCTCGGTCAAGTCCAATCTCGGGCACATGGAGGCCGCCGCCGGGATCGGCGGTCTGATCAAGACCGCCCTGATGGTCCGCCACCGCGTGGTGCCGCCGACCCTGCACTACCGCACCCCCAACCCGCACATCCCCTTCGCCGACCTGCCCGTCCGGGTCGCCGACACCCTCCAGCCGTGGCCCACCGACGCCCCCGCCCTCGCGGGTGTCAGCTCCTTCGGCTTCGGCGGCACCAACGCGCACCTGGTGGTGGAGGAACCGCCGCGGGCCGCCGGCCGGCCCGGCGCCACAGCCGACGGCGCCGTGCTGCTGACCGTCTCGGCCCGGGACGAGCAGGCCCTGCGCGACCTCGCCGCCCGCTACGCGGACAAGCTCACCGGCACCACGCCCGTGGGCACCTTCGCCTCCGCCGCCGCCGTCCGGCGCACCCATCACGAGCACCGGCTGGCCTGCGTCGGCTCGTCGGCCGCGGAACTGCGCGGGGCGCTCGCCGCGTTCGGCCGCGGCGAGGAGGCGCCCGGCCTCAGCTCCGGCGTGCGCCGGGCCGGCCGGCAGGACAAGGCGGTGTTCGTCTTCTCCGGGCAGGGACCCCGCTGGTGGCCGCTCGCCGCCGACCTGCTCGACGGCGAGCTCGCCGGGGAACGGGCCTTCCGGGCCGTCCTGGAGCGGGCCGACGCCCTGCTGCGCCGCCACACCGACTGGTCGCTGCTCGACCAGCTCACGGCCGACCCGGACCGCTCCCGGCTGCTCGACACCGCCGTCGGCCAGCCCGCCCTGACCGCGGTGCAGACAGCGCTGGCCGCCCTGTGGCGCTCCTGGGGGGTCGAACCCGCCGCCGTCGTCGGGCACAGCGTCGGCGAGATCGCCGCCGCCCAGGTCGCGGGCGCGATCTCGCTGGAGGACGCCCTCCTGATCGCCCTGCACCGCGGTACCGTCCTGCACGCCGCCACCGGCAAGGGCCGGATGGCCGTCGCGGGCGTCTCCCTCGACCGGGCCCGCGCCCTGCTGGCCGAGCGCGCCCCGGGACCGGTGTGGATCGCCGCCGCCAACAGCCCGAACTCCACCGTGTTCTCCGGCGAGGGCCCCGCCGTGGAGAGGTTCGCCAAGTCCCTGGCGGACGAGGGGCTCTACTGCAAGGTCCTGGAGTCGGTCGGGTTCGCCTCCCACTGCCCCCTGATGGAGCCCGTCGCCGCCGAGCTGCGGCGGCAGCTGGCCCCGCTGCGGCCCCGGCCCACCGCGATCCCGATGGTCTCCACCGGCACCGGCGAGATCGTGCCCGGCGACCGCCTGGACGCCGGGTACTGGGCCGCCAACCTCACCCGGCCGGTCCTGTTCGACACCGCCGTCACCGCGCTCGCCGACACCGGGCACACCGTCTTCGTCGAGGTCTCGCCCCACCCGATGCTCACCGACGCCGTCACCGAGCGCGTCTCGTCGTACGACGACGCGGTCGCGGTGTCCTCGCTGCGCCGGGACCAGCCGGGCCGGGCCGCCGTGCTCACCGAGCTGGGCCGTCTCTACACCGCCGGCCACCCGGTCGACTTCACCCGGGTCCACGGCCCGGCCGGTCCCATGGCCGACCTGCCCTCCTACCCCTGGCAGCGCACCCGCTGCCGACACGAGCGGCGCCCGGGACGCCCGGCCGCGCACCGCGGCCACCCGGTCCTGCGCGAGCGCACCGAATCGGCGCTGCCGCCGCACGCCGTGCACTGGTCGGCGCCCGTCTCCCTCGCGGAGTTCCCTTACCTGACGGATCATCAGATCGGCGGCAGTCCCGTCCTGCCCGCCGCCCTGGTGCTGGACGCCGCGCTCGCCGCGGCCCGCGCGCACCTCGGTGGCGCCGCCGCCCTGGACGACATCACCCTCAGCCGGCTCACCGTCGTGCCCGAGCAGGCCGAGGACAGCACCCTGCAGCTCGTCCTGCTGCCCGGCACCGCCGACACCGGCACGGTGCGGCTGTACACCCGGGCCGGCGCCGGCGAGCAGTGGACCGAGGCCGCGCGGGCGGCCTTCCGCCGGGCCGCCCCCGGGGCCGGCGCCGAACCGCTGGCCGCCGTACGGGCGCGCTGCGCCACCACCGCCGCGGCCGACGACCACTACGCGGCACTGCGCCGCGCCGGACTGGCCTACGGCCCCGCCTTCCAGGGGGTGCAGGAGCTGTGGCGGGGCCGGGCCGAGGCCGTCGCCCGGCTCCGCGAGCGGACCGCGCTGACCACCGACCGCGGCGAGCACCCCGTGCACCCCGCCGTGCTCGACAGCGCCCTGCAGGTCCTCAGCGCCGCGCTCGACGCGCAGGAGACCCCCCTCGACGCCACCTACCTGCCGGTCGCCGTCGGCGGCTTCACCCTCTTCACCGACCGCGCCGAACCCCGCTGGGCCCACGCGGCCGTCACCGCCCGGCCCGGCGCCGAGCGGATCACCGGCGCCACCGTCGTCCTGTACGACGACGCGGGCACCGCCGTCGGCGAGGTCACCGGCATCACCCTGCAGCGCCTGGAGCGCGCCGGGGCCGCCGACCCGCTCGACGAGTTGCTGCTCGACATCGCCTGGCGCCCCGCGCCGGCCGGATCCCCCGGCACCGCGCGGCAGCCGGGCACCTGGCTGCTGTTCGCCGACACCGGCACCACCGCCGCCACTCTCGCCACCGGCCTGCGCTCGCGCGGTGCCACCTGCCTCACCGTCACCGCCGGTTCGGCCTACCGCAAGGCCGGCCCGCACACGTACGAGGTCGACCCCGGGCGCCGCGAGGACCTCGCCGCGCTGCTGGCCGACCTGGCCGACGCGGATGTCCGCCCCGACGGCATCGTCCACGCGTGGGCGCTGGACGCCGGCCCCGGCGAGCACGGCGACGTCTGCCTGCCGGTGCTGCACCTCGTGCAGGAACTCGCCCGCGCGGGCCAGGACCCCGCGCCCCGCCTGGTCCTCGTCACCCGCGGCGCCCAGCGCGCCGCCGACGGCGACGAACCGGCCGTGGGGCATGCCCCGTTGTGGGGTCTGGCCCGGGTGATCGGCCTGGAGCACAGCGAGCTGCGCACCACCGTCGTCGACCTGGACCCGGCCCGCCCGGCCGCCGAGGGCACCCAGCTGCTCGAGGAGGTGCTGCGTCCCGGCGACGACGACCAGGTCGCCCTGCGCGGCGAGGTGCGGCTGACACCCGCGCTCCAGCCCTGGGCGCCCGCCGGCCGGGACACCGGGGACCGGCGTCCCTCCTGGTCCTTCGACGCCGCCCGCGACGGCAACCACCGGCTGCTGGCCACCCGCCCCGGCGCCCTGGCCAGCCTCCGCCCGACCTGGTGGCACCGCACCCCGCCCGGACCCGGCGAGGTCGAGATCGAGGTCACCGCCGCGGGCCTGAACTTCAGCGACGTCCTCAAGGCCCTGGACTCCTACCCGGGAGCCGAAGGCGTCGTACCGCTCGGCGCCGAGTGCGCCGGCCGGATCACCGCGGTCGGCGAGGGCGTACGCGGGCGCCGGGTCGGCGACCGGGTCATCGCCGCCGGCCCCGGCGGCATGGCGGCCTTCCTCACACTCGACGCGCGCCTGACGGCCCCGGCCCCGGCGGCCCTGGACGACGAGCAGGCCGCCGCGGTGCCCATCGCCTTCCTCACCGCCGTGTACGGCCTGGAACACCTCGGCCGGCTGCGCGCGGGGGACAGCGTGCTCATCCACTCCGCGACCGGCGGCGTCGGCCTCGCCGCGCTCCAGGTCGCCCGCCGCCGGGGCGCGCGGGTGTTCGCCACCGCCGGCTCCCCCGCCAAGCGCGAGATGCTGCGCGGCCTCGGCGTCGAGCACGTCATGGACTCGCGCACCCTCGACTTTCGCGCCGAGA
>NZ_BNEA01000004.1 GCF_016860525.1 Streptomyces rubradiris | reverse complement strand
CGGGGCGAACTGCTCGGCCGATGCCTTGTAACCGATCTTCAGTCCCATGCCCCCATTAATAGGCCGCGCCGGAAGCGATCCCCATCCCCCGGCCTGACGGTTGGCGGTGCGAACACGCCGCACCAGCGGGTTCGGCATGAGCGTCCAACGAGTCCGTGCAAGGCGGCTGTTGAGACGCTTAGCAAGGTGAGGGATGTCCGGCCGGTTCGGTCCGGTTCTACGGTGGCTGGCGAGTAGCGCGGAATCGGGCCGTACGAGAGAAGTGAGTTTCATGAGCGTGAAACAATCCGAACGGATACTGTCCAACTTTCTCGCCTATCTCGACGGGCTGCGCGAGCGCGGAGCCGTGCACTTCGACGACAAGATCAAGGCGTGGCACGTACTCGATTACCACGACGTCCTGCAGGTGCTGACCGACTCGGCGGCCTTCTCGTCCGACGTCGCCCCGCTGGCTCCCAAGCAGGAAGACTTCGATCTGTTCAAGAAGGGCAACTTCGGGGCGGACGATCCGGTGCACCGGCGGCTGCGCGGCCTGGTCAGCCGCGCGTTCACCCCGAAGATGATCGCCGGACTTGAACCCCGGATCACCGAGGTGACCTTGCAGCTGCTCGACGACGCGGACGCCGGCGGCGACCAGTGGGACCTGATCGAGCAGCTGGGCTACCCGCTGCCGTTCATCGTCATCGCCGAGATGCTCGGCATCCCGGTCAGCGACCGCGCGTTCGTCCGGCGGCTGTCCGACACCTTCTTCGAGGTGCACAACGTCGATCCGGAACAGTCGCTGGATTCCCTCGGGGAGAGCGCGGTGAACAATGTCGCGCCGCTGCTGCGCGAGTTGAACACCCACCTGCTGGAGTTCGTCCGCCGCCGCCGCAAGAACCCGGGCGACGACCTCACCAGCAAGCTTCTGGAGGTCGAGGTCGACGGTGTGCGGCTGGACGACGAGGAGACCGTCGGCTTCCTCGGCCTGCTGCTGCTCGCCGGCCACGTCACCGCGACCTCCACCCTGGGCAACACGGTTCTCGCGTTGCACGAGAACCCCGAGGTGTGGACGCAGCTGCGGGCCGATCCCGCGCTGATTCCGGCCGCGGTCGAGGAGTCGATGCGCTACCGGCCTCCGTTCCCCCGTCTCGGGCGGCAGGCGACGAAGGACGTCGAGATCGGCGGGCAGAAGATCCCGGCCGGCGCCTTCGTCCTGGCGTGGCTGACCACCGCGAACCGCGATGACCGCGTCTTCGCCGACCCGGACCGGTTCGACATCCACCGGGCCCCCAACCCGCACCTGACGTTCGGCAAGGGCATGCACTTCTGCCTCGGCGCGCCGCTGGCGCGGCTCGAGGTGGGGATCGCCCTGCGCCTTCTGATGGAGCGGTACAGCGACATCCGCGTACGCGACGACCTACCGGTCAACCTGCGCAACCCCTGGGCGATGATCGGCGTCAACCAGCTGCCCATCGAGGTCCGCAAGGGCTGACGGACCGAAGCACGGGCCCAGCGGTGGAGCAGCCGAAGTGTGCTGCCCACCTGCTGGGCCTTTTTCTCGTTCAGCGGCCCCCACAGCCCGCGGACGGGCGCCCTTTCAGCGTGGGGTGAACCATGGCCTTGTGACGGAGAAGACCGTCACGGCCGATCCGTTCGAGGTGGTGTCCGGCGAATATCCCGTGCTCTGCAACGGCGAGGGCCAGTTCTCGCTCCGGCCCGGCTTCGCCGATGTGCCCCCAGGCCGGGGCGTGGCCGCCGGCCCCGGCACGCGGCAGGCGTGCCTGGTCCTCATCAGGCAGTGGCGCCGGCCGGTTTCCGGCCGGCCCCGGCGCCACCGTCCAGCTCGGCTCCGGCGATCAGCTGCCGGAGCCGAGCGCCCGCTTGATCAGACTGTCGACGTCCATGATGTCGATGAGCTCGTCGGCGGCCGCCTCCGGCCCGGGGCCCTCGTCCGATGCCCTGGCCCCGCCCGCCTCGGCGTCGGCCAGGCCGAGCAGCGTCTCCAGGACACCGGCCTCCTTGAGGCGCTGGTAGGGCACCGAGGCCAGGATCCGCCGTACGTCCTCCTCGCGGACATCCGCGTCGTCCTCGGCCTCGAGCAGTTCCGAGCGCAGGTATGCGACCACCGCCTGCGGGGTCGGACAGTCGAAGATCAGTGTGGCCGGCAGCCTCAGCCCGGTGGCGGTGATCAGGCTGTTGCGGAAGTTGACGGCCGCCAGCGAGTCGAAACCGGCCTCCTGGAACGCCTGGGCCGCGCCGATCCCGTCGGCACCACCGTGACCGAGGACCATGGACGCCTGGCTGCGCACCAGCCGGAGCAGGATCCGGTCCTGTTCGGCCCCGACCGCGCGCAGCGACGTCATCAGCGACGACGCGCTCTCGGCAAAGTCGTCGGAGGGCTGTGCCGCCTCGATCGCCGCCGCGGCCTCCGGCAGGTCGTCGAAGAGCGGGCTGGTGCGGGCCGACGTGAACGGCACGATGAAGGCGCTCCAGTCCATGTCGGCGATGACCACCGATTCCGTGGCGGCCTGGACCGCCTGGTCCAGCGCGGCTGTCGCCGTGTCGGGTGTCATCGGGATGACGCCGCGCCGCCGGAGCTGGGCCAGCGTCTCCTCGTCCATTCCCGCGCCGCCCGCGGTCAGCGCACCCCAGGCGATCGCCTGCGCCGGGACGCCGTCCGCCCGCAGACGCCGCACCAGCGCGTCGAGGACCGCGTTCGCCGCGCCGTAGGCGGCTTGACCGCCACCGCCCCAGATGCCGGCGATCGAGGAGAAGACGATGAACGCGTCGAGCGGAAGGTCCGCCGTCAGCTCGCTGAGCCAGACCGCGGTGTTCACCTTGGCCCGGAAGACCTCCGTGACCTCCGCGTCACCGGTCTCGTCGATCAAGCTGGTCAGGGACAGGTCGGCGGCGTGGACGACCGCGGTCAACGGGCGGCCCGGAGCGTGGACCAGGCCGGCGAGCGCGTCCCGGTCGGCGTCCGCGCACGACTCGACGACGGTGCCCTTGTCCAGCTTCGCCACCTCGTCGCGCAGTGACTCGACCCGCTCGCCGGGCTCGCGCCCGCTGGTCGTGACCACCAATCGCTCGGCGCCTGCCCGCGCCAGCCACAGCGAGGCGTAGCGTCCGAGGCCCTCCGCACCGCCGGTGACCAGGACCGTCCCGTGCGGCCGCCACTGCCGTTCGCCCCCGGTCCCGGCCGGATGGGGGGCACGCCGCAGGCGCCGGACATGGACGCCGGTCCGTCGGATCGCCACCTGGTCCTCACCGGACACGCCGGTCAGCACGCCGAGCAGGTGCCGGACGGCACGGCCGTCCGGTTCGGCGGGCAGATCGATCAAACCGCCCCACTGGTTCAGGCGTTCGAGCGCGGCCGCCCGGCCGAGTCCCCACACCGCCGCCTGGGCCACGTGGGCCGGCCCGGCGACGGCGTCGCGGACACCGACGCTGACCGCGCCCTGGGTCAGGCACCACAGGGGCGCGGTGGCACCGGCCGCGGCGAGCGCCTGGATCAGGGTCAGGGTGGAGGTGGTGAGCGCCGCGGCATCCGGCCGGTGGCTCTCCATCCGGTCCGGGAGCGCGAGCAGGGACAGGATGCCGGCGATCCCGTCGTCGGTGAGGAAACCGCCCAGCCTGCGGGCGAGTTCGTCCCTGGACAGGCCGGTTTCCACCGCGCAGGGCACGACGTCGAGGCCGTTGGCCCGCAGCTGGTCGAGCAGACCGTCGCGCAAGACGTCCGCGGTCTCCGGCGTGATGACGAGCCAGCGGCCGGCGGGCACGCCCAGGGCCTCGCGCGGGGGCGAGGCCCAGCCGATCGCGTACCGGAGTCGCTCCGAGACCGACCAGTTCTCGCGTGCCTTGCGCCAGTCGGCGAGGGCCGGCAGTACCGCGTCCAGGGCCTGGCTCTGGTGGGCGGACAGTTTGAGCATGGTGGCCAGAGCCGCCGGATCGGCGTCGTCGATGGCGTTCCAGAAGCCGGCATCCGTCGCCCGGCCGGCCGGTTGGTCGTTGTCCGCGGCGGCTTCGGCCAGCCAGAAGTGCTGGCGGTCGAAGGCGTAGGTGGGCAACTCGACCGTGTGCCGGGACGGTTGCGCCGGCAGTGTCGCGCTCCAGTCGAGCGGCACACCGCCGGCGAAGAGCCGCGCGGCCGCGGCGAGGAAGGATGCCGGACCGTCGGCGCCCCGGCGCAGCGTGCCGGAGACGATCGGTCGCCCGGCGCCGCGCAGCGGGCCGTCCGGGTCGTCGATGACGTCGGTCATCGGCTGCACCAGGACCGGATGCCCGCTGACTTCCAGGAACACTCCGAAGCCCTCGGTCAGCAGACTCGCCACGGCCGGGCCGAAGCCGACTGGCCGCCGCAGGTTCTGGTACCAGTAGTCCGCGTCGAGGCAATGGCCGTCATCGACCCAGCCACCGGTCACCGTCGAGTAGAACGGTATGCGCGGAGGCCGGGTGTCGATCCCGCTCAGCGCCGTCGCCAGGACGTCCCTGATGCGTTCGACGTGGTGGGTGTGCGAGGCGTAGTCCACCGGCACCGGGCGGGTCCGTACGCCGTCCCGGGTCAAGGACTCCAGTGCCTCCGCCAACGACTCCTCGTCACCGGCGACGACCACCGAGGACGGGCTGTTCACCACGGCCACCTCGAGCCGGCCGGCCCAGGCCGCCAGCCGGTCGTTGGCCTCGTCCGCGCCGAGCATCACCGACGCCATGCCGCCCCGGCCGGACAGTGTGGTCGCGATCGCCTGGCTGCGCACCGCGACGATGCGGGCGGCGTCGGCCAGCGACAGGACACCGGCGACGCACGCCGCCGCGATCTCCCCCTGGGAATGGCCCACCACCGCGTCGGGCCGCACGCCCAGCGACTCCCAGAGCGCGGCCAGGCCGACCATCATCGCGAAACTCGCCGGCTGGACGACGTCCACGCGGCCGAGGGTCTGTTCGTCCGCCTCGCCGCGCAGGACATCGGTCAGCGACCAGTCCACCCAGGGTCGCAGTGCCCGCGCGCACTCGTCGATCCGTGCCCGGAAGACCGCGGAACCCTCCAGCAGCGTGCGCCCCATGCCCGCCCATTGCGCTCCCTGGCCCGGGAAGACGAGAACCAGTCGGCCGGGTGCTCCGGAGCCGGTCACGCTGCCCGTGGTCAGGTTGGGCGTCACCTCGCCGCGGGCGAGCGCGGCGAGGCCGGTCAGCGCCTCGTCCCGCGAGCCGGCCAGCACGACCGCTCGCTCCGGCAGCGTCGCCCGGCCACGCACCAGCGCGTCCGCCACCGCCGGCAGCGTCGGTTCGCCGCTCTGAGCGGGGCTGTCCAGAAACATTCGCAGCCGGGTGGCCTGCGCGCCGAGTGACCGGGCGCTCTTGGCGGACACCACCAGCGGCACGATGTTCGTCGCGAGCGCCTTCAACGGCTCCGGGTCCTCGGAGGGGGCGGTCGCGGCCTCCTCGGCCGGGGCCTGCTCGAGGATCAGGTGCGCGTTGGTTCCGCTGGCACCGAACGCGGAGACGCCGGCCCGCCGGGGCCGGCCGGTCCGCGGCCACTCCCGCGGCTCGGTCAGCAGGGCGAGGGTGCCTGCCGACCAGTCCACCTGTCCGGTCGGTTCCTCGACATGGATGGTCGGCGGCAGCACACGGTGCCGCAGCGCCTCGACCATCTTGATCACGCCGGCCACACCGGCGGCCGCCTGGGTGTGCCCGATGTTGGATTTCAAGGACCCGAGCCACAGCGGCTGCCCTGCATCCCGGGCCTCCCCGTACGTGGCAAGCAGTGCCCCCGCCTCGATCGGGTCGCCGAGCACCGTGCCGGTCCCGTGGGCCTCCACCGCGTCGACGTCGGCGGGACCTATGCCGGCCGAGGCGAGTGCCCGCCGGATCACCCTTTGCTGGGCCGCCCCGTTCGGCGCGGTCAGCCCGTTGGACACACCGTCGGAGTTGACCGCCGACCCGCGAATCGTGGCCAGCACACGGTGACCGCGCTGCCGGGCCACCGAGAGCCGCTCCAGAAGCACGACGCCGGCGCCCTCGGACCAGCCGGTGCCGTCCGCGGTGGACGAGAACGTCTTGCACCGGCCGTCGGCGGAGAGCCCGCGCTGGCTGGAGAACTCGACGAACGCCTCCGGGCTGGCCATCACCGTGGCCCCGCCCGCCAGCGCCATCGTGCACTCGCCGTGCCGGAGGGCCTGCGCGGCCTGGTGGATGGCGACCAGCGAGGACGAGCACGCGGTGTCCAGGGTCACCGCCGCCCCTCGAAGCCGAAGACGTACGCGATCCGGCCCGAGGCGACGCTCGGCGACCGTGCCGGTCATGACGATATCCACGGACCTCCTCGGGAATCCGGTTCAGCCTGGTCGCGTAGTCGTGGTGCACGATCCCGGTGAACACACCGATCTCTTCGCCCCGGGCGGACAGCGGGTCGATGCCGGCCGCTCCATGGCCTCCCAGGACGCCTCCAGGAGCAGCCGTTGCTGCGGGTCCATGGCCAGTGCCTCGCGCGGGGAGATCCCGAACAGCCCAGGGTCGAACTGGGCGGCGTCGTAGAGGAGCCGCCCGATCGGGTGTAGGTGGTCCCGGGGTGCGCGGATCCGGTGGTAGAGCCCGTCGGTGTCCCAGCCCCGGTCGGTGGGAAGCGGAGATCGCGTCGCGTCGCTCGATGACCAGGCGCCACAGGTCGTCCGGGCTCTCCACGCCGCCGGGAGCCGCACGCCCAATGCCGATGATCGCGATGGGCTCGTCGGGTCGGCCGGGACACCGGAGCCCGATCGGTCACCTCGGCCACCTCGCCCGCCACCTCGTCGGCCACGTGCGCCGCGAGGACCTTCGGCGTCGGGTGGTCGAAGACCGCCGTCACGGGCAGGTCGACGCCCGTGAGGTCACGCAGCCGGTTACGCAGCCGTACTCCGCCCAGCGAATCGAAGCCCAGGCTCCTGAACGACTGGTCGTCGTCCATCGCGTCGAGATCGGCCGGCTGATAGCCCAGCACGACCGCCACCGACTCCCGGACCACCTCGAGCGCGGCCCGCCGGCGTTCGTTTCCGGGACCGGTTCGCCAACCGGGCGGCGACGCTCTCCTGAACGTCCTCCCGGCCGTCGGCCGGCCCGGCCTCGGCCGCGGGGACCGCGTCCCCGAGCGCCGCCTGGTCGAGCCAGTACCGCCGGCTCTGGAACGCGTAGGTGGGCAGTTCGGTGGCCAGGGCCGAGGCGGATCCGGCCGGCCGGCCGACGACCGCGGGCCAGTCCAGGGCCACGCCGCGGACGTGCAGTTCGCCCAGGGCCGCCATCACGTCGGCGACTTCTGCGCCGTCCGCGCGCAGCGTCGCGATGCAGGACGCCGCCGACAACTCCAGGCTCTCCGACGCCATCGTGGGTGAGCGCACCCCCCGGCCCGAGCTCCAGGAAGGTCGTCACGCCCTGATCGCGCAGCGATCTGACCGCATCCCCGAACCGGACCGTGGCCTGCACCTGCTCGACCCAGTAGTCGGCGGTGGCCAATCGCTGTCCGGTGTCCGGCCGGCCGGTGACCGTGGACACGACGGCACCCGCCCGGCCGGTAGGTCAGCGACTCGGCGACCTCCCGGAACTCGGCGAGCATCGGTCGCATCAACGGTGAGTGGAAGGCATGACTCACCGGCAGCCGGCGGGTCTTGTGGCCGAAGCGGGCGAGCTCGCCCGCCACCCACAGCACGGCTGCCTCGGCACCGGACAGCACCAGCGACCGGGCGCTGTTGACCGCCGCGACGTGGACGACGTCGGGTGCCTCCACCAGTTCCGGTGCCACTTCGGCCTCGCTCGCCTGGACAGCGACCATGGCTCCGCCGGCCGGTAGCGCCTGCATCAGCCGGGCCCGCGTGGCGACCAGCTTTCCCGCGTCGGCCAGGTCGAGCACCCCGCTGACGTGCGCGGCGGTGATCTCTCCGATGGAGTGGCCGACGACCAGGTCCGGGCGCAGTCCCCATGACTCGTAGAGCCGATACAGGGCGGTTTCCAGAGCGAACAGGCCGGCCTGGGTGTAGATCGTCTGATCGATCAGCCGGCCGTCCTGCGCGCCCGGGGCGGCGAAGACGACGTCGGACAGCGGCGCCGTGGCATGACCGGCCCAGTGGGTCTCGACGGCGCGGCAGGCGTCGGTGAACGCCTCGGCGAAGACCGGGAACCTGGCCGCGAGTTCCCGGCCCATGCCGGGCCACTGGCTGCCCTGTCCGGTGAACAGGAAGGCCAGCTTGCCGTCGACCGGGGCGCCGCCGATGGCCGGAGCGGCACCCTTGGCCAGACCGCGCAGATCGCCGACCAACTCGTCACGATGCCGCACCACCAGGACCGCCCGCCGGTCGAGCTGCGCCCGGCCGGTGGCCAGCGCGAGGGCGATGTCGGCAGGCTCCAGCTCCGGCCGCGATGCCACGAAGTCCGCCAGCCGGCCGGCCTGGGCCCGCAGCGCGGCGGGGGTGCGACCGGAGACCGGAACCGGCACGCAGCCCTCGTCCGAGGGCCGGTCCAGGGCGGGATCCCCGGTCATCATCTCGTCGGCGTCATGCTCGGCGCTCTCCTCACCGGCCTCTTCCAGGATGACGTGAGCATTGGTCCCGCCGATACCGAACGACGACACACCAGCCCGGCGCGGCTGTCCGGCACGAGGCCAGTCGCGGCGTTCGGTGAGCAGCCGGACCGCGCCCGCCGACCAGTCCACGTGGGTCGACGGCCGGTCGACGTGCAGCGTCCTCGGCAGGACGCCGTGCCGCATCGCCATGACCATCTTGATCACGCCCGCGACGCCGGCCGCGGCCTGGGTGTGGCCGATGTTCGACTTCACCGACCCGAGCCAGAGCGGTCGGTCGGCCGGCCGGTCCCGGCCGTAGGTCTCCAGCAGCGCCTGCGCCTCGATCGGGTCGCCGAGCGTGGTCCCGGTGCCGTGGCCCTCGACGGAGTCGACCTCATCGCCCCGCAGTCCGGCCGCGGCGAGCGCCTTGCGGATCACGCGCTGCTGCGACGGGCCGTTCGGCGCGGTGAGGCCGTTGGAGGCGCCGTCGGAGTTCACCGCCGTTCCGCGGACCAGGGCCAGCACCCGGTGGCCCTGCTCACGGGCCCGGGACAGCGGCTCGACCAGAAGGAGTCCGACCCCCTCCGACCAGCCGGTGCCGTCGGCCGTGTCGGCGAACGCCTTGCAGCGGCCGTCGGGGGCGAGCCCCCGCTGCCGGGAGAACTCGATGAAGGTCTCCACCGTGCCCATCACCATCACGCCGCCCGCCAGCGCCATCGAGCACTCGCCGTTGCGGATGGCCTGCACGGCCAGGTGCAGGGCTACCAGTGAGGACGAGCAGGCGGTGTCCACGGTGATCGCCGGGCCCTCCAGGCCCAGGTGGTAGGCCACCCTTCCGGACAGGACGCTGCCCGAGCTGCCGGTCAGGCGGAAACCCTCGACGCCGGACGCGTGGTGCGTGCGTACGGTCCAGTCATGGCTGTTCACCCCGACGAAGACGCCCACATCCTGGGCGTGCAGGCTGTGCGGGTCGATGCCTGCGCGTTCGAGCAGCTCCCACGAGGTCTCCATGACCAGTCGCTGCTGCGGGTCCATCGCCAACGCCTCTTGCGGGGAGATACCGAAGAAGCCGGCGTCGAAGGCGCCCGGGTCGTCGAGGAAGGCGCCGTGGCGGACGTAGGTGGTGCCGGGGTGGTCCGGGTCGGGATCGAACAGCCGGTCGGTGTCCCAGCCGCGGTCGGTGGGGAACTCGGTGACCGTGTCGGTCTCCGCGGACAGGATCCGCCACAGGTCTTCGGGGCTGTGTACGCCACCGGGGAACCGGCAGGCCATCGCGACGATGGCGATCGGTTCCCCGGCCGTCGCCCTCGGCTCCGCGGCCGTCGCCCTCGGCTGCGCGGTGGCCGGCTGGGCCTGCGCGTCGTCGAGGAGCTTGGCCTGCAGGTGGGCCGCCAGCGACCTCGGTCGCGGAAAGTCGAAGATCATCGAGGGGGGCAGGGACAGCCCGGTCGCGGTGGCGAGCCGGTTGCGCAGTTCGAGCGCGGTGAGCGAGTCGAAGCCCGAGTCCTTGAACGTCCGGTCGAGCCGGATCGCGTCGGTGCTCGCGTGGCCAAGGACGAGGGAGCACTGCCGGCGGATCAGGTCGACCAGGGCGTCGAACTGCTCGGCCGGGGGCAGCGCGCTGATCCGGCCGGAGGGGGAGGCCGGCGCCGCCGGAGCCGGCCGTGCGTTCGTGGTCGCCCGGCCGATCGGCCGTTTGCCCCGGACCAGGCTCCGCAGGACGGGCGGCACCCGCGACTGATCGGCCGCCCGGAGCGCGGCCAGGTCGAACCCGGCGGCGACGAGCGCCGCGTCCGGGCCGTCACCGGCGCGCAGGCACTGGTCGAGCAACGCCATCCCGTCGCCGTCCGACAGGGCGACCATGCCGATGTCCCGGTTCCGCCGGTGGTCGGCGTGGCCGAGGTGGCGGGTCAGGCCACTGGCCCGGTCCCAGTAACCCCAGGCGATCGAGACCGCCGCCAGGCCGGCGTGCCGCCGTTCCCGCGCCACGGCGTCCAGTGCCGCGTTGGCCGCGGTGTAGTTTCCCTGCCCCGGGTTGCCGAGCACGCCCGCGGCCGAGGAGTAGAGAACGAAGGCGGCGAGACCGAGGTCACGGGTGAGGTCGTCCAGGTGGCGGGCCGCATCCACCTTCGCCCCGAACACGGCGTCGACGCGGTGCGGGTCGAGCTCGGTGATGACCGCGTCGTCCAGTACCCCGGCGGTGTGCACGACCGCGGTCAGCGGGTGGTTCTCTTCGACCATGGCCAGCAGCGCCACCACCTGCTCGCGGTCCGCCACATCGGCGGCCACGAGCCGAACGGTCGCGCCGAGCCCGACCAGTTCGTCGTGCAGCGCCGCGGCGCCGTCGGCCTCGGGGCCGCGGCGGCCGGCCAGGATCAGATGGCGGACACCGTGCTCGGTGACGAGGTGCCGCGCGGTCACCGCCGCGAGCGTTCCCGTACCACCGGTGATCAGCACGGTGCCGTCGGGATCGAGCGGTCGGGCCTGCGATGACGAAGCGGCCGGGTGCAGCCGGTCGAGCCGTGGCACCTGTGCCCGGCCGTCCCGGAGCCGGAGCTGCGGTTCGCCGCTCAGGGCCGCCGCGATCACAGCATTCGTCGCACCGGCCGCGTCGTCCACCGCCACCAGGACGAACCGGCCCGGGTGCTCCGACTGGGCCGACCGCACCAGGCCCCGCACGGCGCTGGTGACGACGTCTTCCCCGTCCGGCGTGACGATCACCAGTCGGTCGTCGTCCCCGGCCGGCCGGGCGAGGAACGCCTGTAGCAGTTCGAGTTCCGCGACGACCGCGCCCCGAGGGTCCCCGGCGGAGATGTCGACCTCGTGGATCAGCACAGTCGCCGGCGCGCCGACGAGGTCGGTGGCGTCGGTGATGTAGCGGGCGGCAGAGCCGGCCGCCGAGGAGTTTGGCGGTAGCGGGTGGTCGACCCAGTCGATGCGGAAGAGGCCCGCGCAGGAAGCAGCGGGCTGCGCCTGCTCCCGCTGCTCGGTGACCAGTTCAGCCACCTCCAGCACCCGCTGCCCGGCCGGATCCGTCAACTCGATGTGCCAGGCCGGACGGGTCGGCGCGGACGCCGAGCGGACGTCAATCCCGGTGGCTCCGGACGCCAGCAGCTGGACGCCTCGCCAGGTCTTCGGCCGCTCATCCGGGGAGACAACGGCGCGGACCGCCGCGTCGAGCAGAGCCGGATGAATGCCGTAGCGGTGCGCGTCGGGCTGCTCGGCGTCATCGAGCGCGACCTCGGCCGCGGGGCCGAGGGAGAACTCGCCGGGTGGGCCGGCCGACGGTGTCACCGTGCCGGTGGCGTGACGTGTCCATTCCTGCGTCACGGCCGCTCCGGGCTGCCCCGAGTAGACCGTGATCGGCCGCCGGCGAGAAGCGTCCGGCCGCCCCACGACGATCCGTATGTCGCGGCCGCCGTGGCGGGGCAGCACGACGGCCGGATCGATGGTCAGCTCCTCGACGACCGGGGCGTCGGCCTCTCCGCCTGCCCACAGTGCCAGCTCCACCAGTACCGCCTCCGGTACCCGGACCGGGGCGCCGTCGGACCCGTCGGTGGCCTCGGTGCCGGCCGCCCACGCGAGCGTCGACGCGGACCATCGGCCGGTCGCGACCAGGCCACCGGATTCGGGGAGCCGGACGAGCGCACCGAGCAGCGGGTGGCCGGCGTCGTCCAGGCCCATGCCCGACGCGCCGGCGCTCGGCACCGGACGGCGCCAGAAGTGCTGGCGCTCGAACGGGTACGTCGGCAGGTCGACCCACGCGGCCCGGGCGACGTCGTCGGCGAGCAGGCCGCGCCAGTCCACCGGGACGCCGTGGACGAACAGCTCGGCCATCGATCGCACCAGACGGCCGAGCCCGCCGTCGTCCCGGCGCAACGAACCGACGACGACCGCTTCCGCGGGCGCGTGGTGTACGGCCTCAGCGACCGGCTGGACCAGCACCGGGTGGGGGCTGACCTCGACGAACGCGCCGAATCCCTGCTCCAGCAGGCGGTCGATCGTGGGACCGAAACGGACCTGTTGCCGCAGGTTGCGGTACCAGTAGCCGCCATCCAGCGCTCCGGTGGCCCGGCCCTCGGTCACGGTCGAGTGGAAGGGCACCGTGGGCTCGGCGGGCGACAGATCGGCCAGAGCCACCGCCAGGTGGTCCCGGACGGCCTCGACCTGGTCGCTGTGCGATGCGTAGTCGACTGCCACCCGCCGTACGTCGACACCGGACTCGGCCAGTTCGCTCAACGCGTCCGCCAGCGCCTCCGGGTCACCGGAGAGCACCACCGAGGACGGACCGTTCACCGCGGCGACCTGGACCCGGCCGTCCCTTTCCGCCAGCCAGGCCGCCGCGGCGGAGGCGTCGAGGCGCACCGACGCCATGCCTCCTCGGCCGGACAGGGTCCCGGCGATCGCCTGGCTGCGGACCACGACGACCCGCATGGCGTCGCGCAGGGAGAGCGCCCCGGCGACGTATGCCGCGGCGATCTCACCCTGCGAGTGGCCCACGACCGCGTCGGGCCGGACTCCCGCCGACGCCCACAGCGCGGCCAGCCCGGCCATCATCGCGAAGCTCGCCACCTGGATGACGTCGACGCGTTCCAGCAGTTCCTGGTCGGCCTCGCCGCGCAGCACGTCGATCAGCGACCAGTCCGCCCATTCGGTCAGCAGCCGAGCGCACTCCTGGACGACCCCGGCGAACGCGGGGGAGGTATCGAGCAGCTCACGGCCCATCCCGGCCCACTGCGCGCCCTGCCCGGGAAAGATCAGCACGACGCCGGACGACGCGTCAGAGGTGGCGCTGTCGCGCACCACGAGGGGACTGGCCTCGTCGCGGGCCAGTGCGCGCAGGCCGGCCAGCGCCTCGTCCCGGGAGCCGGCCAGTACGACCGCGCGCTCGTCCATGGTTGCTCGTCGAGTGGCCAGCGCCACGGCGATGTCGGCCCAGGACGAGTCGTCGGCGGTCTGGATGAGCGGGACGAGCCGGTCCGCCAGCCGGTTGAGCGCCCGCGTTCCGCGGGCCGACAGGACCAGAGGCACGATCCGGGGCGCCGATGGCGCCGGTGGCGCCGGCCGCCGGACGGCCGGCTGCCGGGGTGCTTCCTCCACGATCACGTGGGCGTTCGTTCCGCTCAGGCCGAAGCCGGAGATTCCCGCGCGACGCGGACGGCCGAGGTCCGGCCAGGTCCTGTTCTCCGTCAGCAGCGCGACCGCGCCCGACGACCAGTCGACGCGTGAGGTGGGCTCGTCCACGTTGAGTGTCGCCGGCAGCACACCGTGCCGAAGCGCCTGGATCATCTTGATCACGCCGGCGACACCGGCCGCGGCCTGGGTGTGGCCGACGTTCGATTTGAGCGATCCCAGCCACAGGGGCTGGCCGGCGTCGCGGTCCCGGCCGTAGGTGGCCAGCAACGCCTCGGCCTCGATCGGGTCGCCCAGAACGGTCCCGGTCCCGTGCCCCTCCACCGCGTCGATGTCCGCCGGGCCCAGGCCGGCCGACGTCAGTGCCTGCCGGATGACCCGTTGCTGCGCCTCACCACTCGGTGCGGTGAGGCCGTTCGACGCGCCGTCGGAGTTCACCGAGGAGCCGCGCAGCACCGCCAGGATCCGGTGCCCGTTGCGGCGGGCATCGCCGAGGCGTTCCAGGACCAGCATCCCGGCCCCCTCTGCCCACGCGGTGCCGTCGGCGGCCGAGGCATAGGATTGCACCGGCCGTCAGCGGCCAGTGCGCGCTTGCCGGGAGAACTCGACGAATGACTGGGGGGTGGCCATCACCGTGGCACCACCGGCCAATGCCAGGAGCACTCGCCGCGGCGCAGCGCGTGGGCGGCCAGATGCAGCGCGACCAGTGAGGGACGAGCACGCCGTGTCCCCGGTGATCGCCGGTCCCCGCAGGGCCGAGCAGATAGGAGATCCGGCCCGACGCGACGCTGCCCGCGGTTCCGGTCGTCTGGAAGGCCTCGAGCTCCTCGGGCACCGGACCGCCGGTGCCGTAGCCCTGCTCCATCAGGCCGGCGAAGACCCCGGCTCGGTGCCCCGCAACGACGACGCGTCGATTCCCGCGTGCTCCAGCGCCTCCCACGCGGTCTCCAGCAGCAGCCGCTGCTGCGGGTCCATCGCGAGTGCCTCGGCGCGGGGAGATCCCGGAACAGAAGTCGGCGCGAACTCGGCCGCGCCGTCGAGGGAACCCGCCCCGGTCGACATACGAAGGGTCCCCGGCCCGGCCCGGGTCGGCGTCGCCACAGCCGCTCCAGGTCCCAGCCGCGGTCGTCCGGAAACGGCCCTGACGCAATCCCGGCCCTCGCTGACCAGACGCCACAGCTCGTCGGCCCGGTGATCCGCCCGGCAGGCGGCACAGGCCATCCCGCACGATCACCACCAGGCTCGTCGGGGTCGGACGGTTTGCCGGACGGCCGGTGTCGGCAGCGGTGTCACCGACCAGTTCGGCGCTTCAGGTACGCCGGCCAGCCGCACGCGGCGTCGGATGGTCGAACACCCTGCTGCAGGTCGGCAGCTTCAGACCGGTCACTGGCCATGCAGCCGGGGTACGCAGTTCGATGAGTGCGACGAGTTGTTACCCGAGGTCCCGGAACGCCCGGTCCACCGGGACGGCGCGGTGTCGGGCTGGTTGAGCGACGCCGCGGACTCGTCCCGGACCAGGGCCTGGAGCAGCGTGTGCTGCGCGTGCCGGTCCAGGCGGGCCAGTTCTGCCCGCAGAGCGGAGGAGGTGTCCTCGAGTCCGTCCTGGACGAGCGGCTTTGGGAAGAGGGCACGCAGCAGGGCGGGCACGCCGGCCCCCGGCTCCGGCCGGCGCGCACGCAGGGCGAACAACGGCGTCGGGTCCGATGTGGCAAGGAGCGTGTCGAGCGCGAACAGCCCGTCACGCAACCAGGGCGAACCCGGCGTGTCCCCGGCCGGTTCGCACCAGGTCAGGACCGAGCCGGCCAGACCGCGCCGTCGGCGGTCGTGGACCACGGCGCCCATCATGGCCGCCGAGACCCGGCCGGGGTCTGCCGCCCCGGTGACCTCGTACGAGTCCGCGATCGTGATGAACGAGGTCCGGGCAAAGTCCGCTGCGGTGCTCAGCTTCGCGGCCAGCTCGGGGTCGCCGTCGGCGAGGATCCCCGCGGCGGGACCGCCGCGTATCGCCGGCTCCCATCTGCGCGGCGTTCCTGACGGCGGCCGACTAGCAGCCGCCTTCGTTCGGGAGGACGGAGGCCAGGTGGCGTGCCACCGCGGCGCCGCGCACGGTGTGCGCACCCGTCAGCACCACGCACGCCGTCGGAAGGCCGGACCATGAATCGCGTATCGGACCGGTCCGGGACCGCCTGACGGGTCCAGCCGGGCCACCAGGCGATCGGCCGGACCGCAGAGCCCGCGCGGCTCGTCACGCCGCGGTCGCGTACGGCACAGGCGTCGAACCGGCGCTGCGCCCGTCCAGGTCAGACAGGCTGGCCGGCTCCCCAGCACCTGGCCCGCCCCGCGGCCGCCAGCATGGCCTGAGCCGATCGGCCGAGATCGTCCCGCGCCGAGACCGCCACTGTCCCGGCCGGGTCACGAGGACCAGCTGCCCCGATCGGCTCAGCGCGGCCACAGCCGTCAGCTCCTCGACCAGCTGGTTCGATCCCGGCGCGGCGCTCCGCCCAGGTGCCCGGCATGTCGGGCGCCAGCAGCACCGTCATCTCGGCGGCGCCGGCCGTGGCCAGATCGGCGTAGCAGGAGGACGAGCCCGCGGCCGCGGCGAGGCCCGCCGCGGCCGAGCCGACGAACGCCCAGGTCGTCGGCGCGGGGGCCGGCGGTGCCGCGGGCCGGCGCGGGCACCCACTCCAGGCGCAGCACTCCGTCGTGCACCCCGCTGCCGTGCATCGCAGTACGGCGGGCTGATCGGCCAGCAGGCGCCGCTGGATCTTCCCCGACGCAGTCCGCGGAACGCCGGCCACCTCATAGACCTCTTCGGGAAGCTTGAACGTGGACAGCTCCCGCGGCACCGTTCGATCACGGCGTCGGCTCGACGCCTGACGGGCCGGCGACCACGTAGGCGACGGGCACCTCGCCCAGCACCTCGTGCGGCCGGCCGGCCACGCCGACGTCGGCGATCCCCGGAACGGCGCGGATAACCGCCTCGATCTCCTCCGGATGGACGTTCTCCCCGCCCCGGACGATCAGATCGTTGATCCGGCCGCTGATGGTGAAGTACCCGGACGGCGTCCCGGCGGGCGAGGGTCACCCGTGCGATACCAGCCGTCTGGAACGCGGCAGCGGTCGCCTCCGGTTTGTTGTGGTAGCGGGCGTCACGTCGGGCCGCGCACCACACCTCGCCCTCGGCGCCGGCCGGCACGTCGCGGCCGGTCTCCGGGTCGACGATGCGGACATCCACGCCGGGCACGGAAGCCCGCACGACCCGTCTGACGCGGACGCCTCCCGGCGGGTCATGGTGATCGCCCCGCACGTCTCGGTGCTGCCGTACGCATCGACCAGCGGCACCCCGAACTCTCGCGGAACGACCGGCACAGCCCTGGGCCGGCGACCCGCTCCCCCGACCAGCCCGATCCGCAGGTCCGGCAGGGTGATTCCGGCGCTGGCGCGCGCCCTCCAGAAGGTAGTGGTAGGTGGTCGGCACACCCGCCCGAAGGTGGCCCGGGTTTCCCGGGCGGCTCCAGAGACTCGTCGCCCGAAGGGCTGTCCATGATCCGGGCGGTTTCGCGCCGACCGCGGTCACCGCCAGCACGCACGCGATGTGGGAGAGGTGTGGAAACAACGGCAGCGGCCACAGCACGCGATCGTCGGCCGACAGCCCGGGGATCGGCACATAGCTCGCCGCCCACCGGTACAAGCAGTTGCGCTGGCTGGACAGCACTCCCTTCGGTTCCCGGTGGTCCCCGAGGTGTAGAACGTCCATTGCCACGTCGTCCAGGCCGAGATCGTCCCCGTGCGGGTTCCGCGGGCTCGGTCCTGACGAGTTCCTGGGTAGGCGTGGACCGACGCGTGCGCGGGTGCGTCGCCGGTCACCAGCAGCCTGGCGCCGCGGGGCAGGGACGGCGAGCGCAGGAAGCCGGCCACGTGCACGGGGTCGGTGATGACGACGGCCGCTCGCTGTCGGCCAGGAGATAGTCCAGTTCGAAGTCGGTGGACGCGGGGTTGACCGGCACCCCGATCGCGTCCCGCGCGAAGGATCGCGAGGTAACTCTCCCAGCATCTCCACGCTGTTGCGCAGGCAGATCATCACCCGATCGCCGCGCCGCACACCGAGTCCCGCCAGATGCCCGGCCAGCCGCCGGGTCCGCGCCTCCAGATCGGCGTACGTGACCGCCCGCTCCGCGTCCTCGAAGGCGACCCTTCCCACCGAGTTGTCCGCGTGCTCCCGCAACACCAGGGGAGCGCTCTGATCAGCTCGGCGCGCACGGAATCACGCATCCTCTCGTGGAGCCGAAACCTCATCGGGCACCAAAAAGCCTTCTGCCTACATGCGGAGGCTAGGAGCGGCCGTGCGTGGGCATCCCTCAGCCTCGTGGCCTTCGCGGCAGGGTGCGGCTTGTCTGCAGGGTTCTCCGCCCTCGCAGTTGGGCGTGACGACGTCCGTCTGGTAATGTTCACTCCAGGCCGTGACAGACACTGTAGGAGGTGAGACCCGTGAATGTCGTTCGATTACCCGGGTGCTCCCCCTATTGGTCACGGCAGGCGACTGATGTAGATGTCGCGGGAGCGCACCAGAGGCACTCTGGAAGGCGACAGCCATCAACCTTAAGCATCCCACCCCAGACCCCGTGATCACGCGGGTCGCCGAAGACCAGTGGCACGCCAGCGACGGCGACTTGGTTGTCGGCAGTGGCGACACGGGCGCAGGCCCGACGGGCGACTGTACATCAGCATCGACGCATGGCACGACACAGCCTTCGACCGGCTGGCCGCCGCCATGCTGGCGGAACTGCCGGCGCCGCTCTACACGCTGGTCGACGCCGACGACGCGGACACGATCTCGAACTGGCGGCGGGCCGGCTTCACCCCTCACCGAAGTGAGCGGCAGTACCTGCTGGTGCCCGGCGAAGCGCAGCCCGCCGTGTCGCCCCCGGCGGGGGTGACGTTGACCGGCGGCGCGGAGGAGTCCCGCGCCGAAGTCGAGGGGGTCGAAGTCGGTGTGATCCGGATTTCGCCGTCGATGCGGGACAACGGGAGGCCGCGGATCGCGCGGATTCGCTCCATCGAGGTCCGCGCCGACCAGCGCCGCCGTGGCATCGGCAGGGCGCTGCTGGTCCACGCGCTGGACGCTCTGCACACTCGCGAGTTCGGTCTCGCGACGATCGACGTCGACGAGACCGACACCGCGACGATCAGCCTGTTGGAAAGCGTCGGAGCCCGCCGTGAGAGCAACACCTTGGAGCTGACGTGGCAAAAGTAAATCGAGGTATCGAGGTTGTCGGTACCATCGTCGAGTCCCTGAAAGACGCCAAGTTCTGGGTTGAACTCGAGAACGGTCACAAGGTACTCGCACACATCAGCGGGAAGCTCCGCAAGCACTACATCAAGATCCTGCCGCAGGACACGGTGACGGTCGAGTTGAGCCCGTATGACCTGACCCGTGGCCGGATCACCTTCCGGCACCGGATGTAGCGGCCGGCGGAACACGCCAAGGCAGGAGCGGTGCTGATCCCCCCTCAGGGGGTCCGCACCGCTTCGATGGCCTCCTGGCCGGAAGTCCGCGGTGCACCTTCACCAGTCACGTTGACAGTCTTGCCCGGTGACGCCCGGACTTCCTTGCCTGGCTCATCTGCGGCTGCCTAGCGTTGCGGCCGTGACGATGCATACGGTTCAGTCCACATTGGCCACGGTCCGGCCGGGCGTCCTCGATCCCGGCGCTGCGTCGGCAGCCAGGATCGAGTCCGGCGACGAGGTTCTCTACCCCGACACCTGGACCAACTGGCAGAACCAGCTGCGGTACGGCTCGTCCCCGGCCGACCGTGCGCGGCTGCGCCAGGAGTACCCGGGCTGCCCGTTCCAGATCGTCGGCCCGGTCGAGGTGACCGGTGCCGAACCGGGCGACGTCGTCGAGTGCCGGCTGACGGAACTGCGGCTGAGCGACTGGGGCGGCAACGCCTTCCCCACCCGGGCCGGCGCGCTGCCGTACGACTTCGACGAGCCGTACTTCCACGACTTCCGGTTCGACCGGACCCGCACCCGGGCCGACTACGTTCACGGCATCTCGCTGCCGCTCGACCCGTTCGCCGGCATCATCGCGGTCGAACCGCCGGGCGACGAGCAGACAAGCGCGCTGATCGGTGGCGACCACGGCGGCAACCTGGCCCTCCCCGAACTCACCGTGGGCTCCTCGCTGTTCCTTCCCGTGGCCAAGCCGGGGGCCCGGATCTGGATCGGTGACATTCACGCCCTGCAGGGCGACGGACTGGTCGACCAGACCGGCCTGAAGTCCACGGCCGAGCGCTTGCGGATGCGGTACGACCTCCACAAGAACGTGGGCCTGACCCGGCCGCTGGCCGAGACCGACACGCACTGGATCGGCATCGGACTGGCTGACAGCCTGGAGGCCGCACTGGTCGACTGCCTGCGCGGACTGATCAGCTGGTTCAGCGCGGCGTCCGGCGTCACCCGCGCCGAGGCCCACGCACTGTGCAGCATGGCCGCGAGCTTCCGGATCACCCAGTACGCGGACCAGAGCGAGGTCCACCACGTCGATGTCCCCCTGCCGCCCAAGGGCGTGCACGGCCTCCTGCGCAAAGACATCTTCCCGGCCGGCCTGCGTACCCGGGTCGACCGCTGGCTGCGCCCCGCGGCCTGAGCCGTTCAGCCTTCCCGGGCAGGCCGGGGCCGGCTCTTTCGCGGCGACCACGTGCCGTCAATGTGAGGTATGGGGCCCTCGGTGCCCGCCGGTTTAGCCTGCGGTTCGTCTCACTCGACCACTGGACATCGCATTGTCTTGGACAGGAAGGCGAAACCGGGTCATGAGTACCACGCATGTGCATTATGTTCAGCAGCTGCTGACTCATTTCGATGCCGATCCGGATCGCCCTGCCATGGTCAGCGGGGACGTCCCCTTCTCCGCCGGGGAGCTGGCCGACGCCGTTCGCCGGGCCGCGGCCGCGATGGGCCGCCACGGCGTCGGCCGCGGTGACGTCGTCTGCATCCTGACCGAGCCCAACACCGCGGCCACACTGATCCTGCGGTGGGCGGCCAACCTGGTGGGGGCGACCGCCGCACATGTGCGTGGGATGAATGCGGTGGTGCCTGACGACGAGTTGCGCATGGACTTGCAGCGCGCCATCGTCTCGGATGTCGGCGCCCGGATGCTGGCGGTCGACCCGGCCAACGAGGCACGGGCACGGGAGCTGCTGGTGAACGCGACCGGTCGGCCGGTCCTGGCCGTACTGGGCGCAGGACAGCCGGACACGGTGGATTTGACCGCCGGCTGCGGTGACGGAGTAGGCCCGTGCCCGGACATCACCGACAGCGACCTCGCGGTGATCACCCAGACCAGTGGGGCGAGCGGCCTGCCGAAGGGTGTCTGCTGGCCCTTCGGCGTCAAGAACGACATGGCCGCATCGGCCATCGACCGCAGCAGCCGGACGAACGTCCTGATCACCGCACCGCTCACCCATTCCAGCGGGTTCGCCGCGGACGACACGCTCATCACCGGCGGCATGGTCGTCCTGCATCCCGGCTTCGACGCCGCGGCCGTGCTCCACGCGATCGCGCAGCACCGCATCGGCCGGCTCATCCTCGGCACCCCGCAGGTGTACGCACTGGCCGAGCACCCGGACCGGGCGGCCACCGACCTGTCCAGCCTGACCGAGCTGATCTACACCGGCAGCCCCGGGGCACCGCTCAAGCTGCGCAAGGCCCGGGAAATCTTCGGCCCCGTACTGATCCAGGTCTACGGCACGACCGAGACCGGAGTGCTCACCATGCTCCCCCCCGGCGACCACGACGACCTGCGCGCCTGCTCCAGCGCGGGCCGGCCGGTCAACCCAGAGGCGCTCAGCATCCGGCACCCCGACACCGGCGCGGTACTGCCCGTCGGCGAGGTCGGCGAGGTCTGCGCGGTTCCACGCTGGCCCACGGCCGGCTACTGGCACGAGCCGGCACTCACCGCGGCACTCGTCCGCGACGGCTGGGTGCGCACCGGCGACCTCGGGCACCTCGACACCGACGGCTACCTGCACCTGACCGGCCGGCTCGCGAACATGATGAAGGTCAAGGGAATCCGCATCCACCCCGAGCAGGTGGAGAAGGTGCTCAGGCAGGCCCCGGGCGTGTCCCAGGCCGCCGTATGCGGGGTCGAGGACGCCGACCGGGTGGAGCACATCTACGCCGCCGTCGTGCCCGAGCCCGGCGCCGACCCGGATCCCCGGGAACTGCGCCGTCACGTCGCCGAGGCACTGTCCGACACCTACGTCCCCCGCCTGATCGACATTCGCCGGAAACTGCCGACGACCGGCTGGGACAAACCCGATCGGGTCCGGCTGCGGGCCGACGCCCGCGCCGCACTGACCCGGCCCGCCCCCCAGGCCTGACGCGGCAAGCATCTCCTCGTACCGGTCCGGAGCGTTCTTCCCGGACGTGCGATGCGGTCGCCTCACCACGCGCCCGCCGCTCTGCCCCTCCCCAGGCCCCGGGGCCCTGGTGGCCCGCATCCGCGCGGGCCGGGCCCTGGAGACGGACTGCCGGGCTGACGGAGCCTTACCGCCCGGCGGCCGGGGAGCCACTCGCCCACGGCCCACCTGCGCGGCCGGTGCCGCAGGCCCTGCCCGATACCGGCTCCCGGCACAACAGACCTGCCCCCGGCCCGAGTTCAGCGACCACCCCAGCCGACCGACCAGCGATCCCCAGTACCGTCAACCTGCGTGATGGCGTGCGCTGTCCGGCGTCGGGAAGACTCTCCGGCCATGGACGGCTTCGAACTGCACGACCTCGCGCGCAAGCTGCTGCGGATCGGCGAGGACGCCCTCCCGGACCCCACCGGTGTGCGACAGCTGTCTCCCGGCGTGCGTCACGTCATGACCGACGTGTTCGAACACCCGGACACCTCGGTCACCGAGATCGCCAACCGCACCGGCTTCCCGGCGAGCCACGTGGAGACGAGCGTCGCCACCCTGCGCGACCGGGGTGCGGTCACCACCGCGGCCGCCCCGGACGGACAAACGGTCGTCCGGGCGGCTGCCCGGCACAGGAGCGCCGGCCGAGCCGCCGCGCGGATCGACGAGCAGCTCGCCGCGGCCGCCGGGATCCAAGACCCCGGCCAGGCCAAGGAATTGGTCGAGACACTCGAGCAACTGGCGCGCCGGCTCACCGATGCCCTGTCCCCCGAGCATTTCAACGCGCGGTATGCGGGTACGCCGCCCTGGGAAACCGGCCGTCCGCAACCGGCCCTGCGCGACCTCGCCGAGGCGGGCGCCTTCCGCGGCCGGGTGCTCGACGTCGGGTGCGGCACCGGCGAGGTCGCGCTCATGGCGGCGGCCCTCGGCCTGCCGACGGTCGGCATCGACCCGGCGTCGACGGCGATCGAGATCGCGCGGCGCAAAGCGGAAGAGCGCGGCCTGCAGGCGCGCTTCCTGGTCGGGGACGCACTCGAACTCGGCGCCATGGGCGAGCAGTTCGACACCGTGCTCGACTGCGGCCTGTTCCACGTGTTCAGCGACGCCGAACGAGTCCGCTACGCCGACAGCCTGGCCACCGTGATGCCGCCGGACGCGCGGTTGTTCCTGCTCTGCTTCAGCGACCGCCATCCACCCGATATCGGACCGCGGCGGGTGAGCCAGGACGAAATCCGGGCCACCTTCGCCGACGGCTGGCGGGTCGATTCGATCGAACCCGCGATGCTGGAGAACAACAAATATGTCGACGGAGTGCTGGCCTGGCTGGCCAGTATCACCCGCACCTGACCGCCCTTTTCCCGAGCGCACACCCCCGAAAGGCTGCCACGTGCGCCGAATTCGCAGAATGGGGCGACGGCGAAACACAAATCTGCTGCCAGGTTGAGGGATAGTGGCGTAGGCGCCGAACTCCGTACCGTGAGGCCAATCGACCAGAAGGAGCCGGACACACATGGGTGGCAGCAAGGTGGAGGGCTTCGACGCGCACTACGCCGGAACACCGCTCTGGGACCTCGGCCGCCCCCAGACGGCCCTGCGCGACCTCGCCGAGGCGGGCGCCTTCCGCGGCCGGGTGCTCGACGTCGGGTGCGGCACCGGCGAGGTCGCGCTCATGGCGGCGGCCCTCGGCCTGCCGACGGTCGGCATCGACTCGGCGTCGACGGCGATCGGGATCGCGCGGCGCAAAGCGGAAGAGCGCGGCCTGCCGGCGCGCTTCCTGGTCGGGGACGCACTCAACTCGGCGACTTGGGCGAGCAGTTCGACACCGTGCTCGACTGCGCCCTGTTCCACGCGTTCAGCGAGACCGAACGCGTCCGCTACGCCGGCAGCCTGGCCACCGTGATGCCGCCGGACGCGCGGTTGTTCCTGCTCTGCATCAGCGACCGCCATCACCCCGGCAGCGGACCGCGACGGGAGAGCCAGGGCGGGATCCGCGCCAGGCGGGTGAGCCAGGACGAAATCCGGGCCACCTTCGCCGACGGCTGGCGGGTCGATTCGATCGAACCCGCGACATTGGAGAACAACAGAGACATCGACGGGGCACCGGGCTGGCTGGCCGCGATCACCCGCACCTGACCACCCTTCCCCGAGCGAATCCCCCTGAAAGGCCTCCCGTCGCGCCGAATTCATGGAACAGGGCGACGGCGAATTCCGAATCGGCTGCCAGGTCGAAGAGCCGTGGCGTAGGCATCGGACTCCGTACCGTGAGGCCAATCAACCAGAAGGAGTCAGGCAGAAATGAGTCCGCGACCGAGGCCGACCTTTCCGGATTGGCCGCAATTCGATGACACCGAACGCCGAGCTCTTGATCGTGCGCTGTCCCAGGGCCAGTGGTGGCGCATGGGTGGCAGCGAGGTGGACAGCTTCGAGCGGGAGTTCGCCGGATACCACGGTGCCCACCACGCCCTCGCCGTCACCAACGGCACGCACGCGCTGGAGCTCGCCCTGCAGGTGCTGGGTGCGGGACCGGGCACCGAAGTGATCGTGCCGGCGTTCACCTTCATCTCCTCGTCCCAGGCCGCTCAGCGGATCGGGGCCGTCGCCGTGCCGGTGGACGTCGATCCGGAGACCTACAACATCGACGCGACCGCCACCGCCGAGGCGATCACACCGCGGACCCGGGTGATCATGCCGGTGCACATGGCGGGTCTCATGGCCGACATGGACGCACTGGACAAGCTCGCCTCCGATGCCGGCGTCCGGATCCTTCAGGACGCGGCCCACGCGCACGGTGCCCGGTGGCGGGGCAAGCGCGTGGGCGAGCTGGGCTCGATCGCGGCGTTCAGCTTCCAGAACGGCAAGCTGATGACCGCGGGCGAGGGCGGCGCGGTGCTGTTCTTGGACCCGGACGACTACGAGAAGGCATTCCTGCATCACTCCTGCGGCCGGCCGCGCACCGACCGCAACTATCACCACCAGGTGGCCGGCACCAACATGCGGATGAACGAGTTCTCGGCCGCCGTCCTGCGCGCTCAGCTGGGCCGCCTCGACGGCCAGATCGAGCTGCGCGAGCAGCGGTGGCGGTTGCTGTCGCAGCTCTTGGCCCAGATCCCCGGCGTCCGGCCGCAGGGCGGTGATGCGCGGGCCGACCGGAATCCGCACTACATGGCGATGTTCCGGCTTCCCGGCTGGTCGGAGGAGCGTCGCAACCTCCTCGTCGATCGCCTGGTCGACGCGGGGATCCCGGCGTTCGCGGGCTTCCGCGCCATCTACCGCACCGCGGCGTTCTGGGAGACCGGCGCACCCGAGGAGTCCGTCGACGCGGTCGCCAAGCGGTGCCCCAACGCCGACGCGATCAGCCAGGACTGCGTCTGGCTGCACCACCGCACCCTGCTCGCGTCGGAGCAGGCTCTCACCGACACCGCCGCCATCGTGGCCGACCAGGTGGCCGCCGGATGAGGATCCGCACCGTACTGGTCGGGTTCGGGTGGTCCGGCCGAGAGATCTGGCTTCCTCGTCTGATGGCAAACGGTGACTACGAGGTAGTGGCCGCGGTCGATCCGGATCCGGCCAGGCGGGAGGCGTTCACCGCGGCGACCGGCCGTCCGGCCTTCGGCGACGTCGACGCGCTGCGGGCCGAGGACGCCGACCTCGCGTTGGTCGCCTCGCCCAACCACCTGCACGCGGCGCTCGCGCGACGTCTTCTCACCCGAGGTCTCGCCACCTTCGTGGAGAAGCCGGTCTGCCTCTCGAGCGCGGAGGCGGACAGGCTGGCCGCGGCCGAGCGGGCAGGCGGCGTCCCGTTGCTGGCCGGAAGTGCGTGCCGATACCGCGCGGACGTGCGGGCACTGGCCGGTCTGGCCGGCGAGCTCGGCCACCTGCGCCACATCGACCTGGTGTGGGAACGGGCCTGCGGAGTGCCCCGGTCCCAGGGCTGGTTCACCAGCCGGGCGGAGGCAGGCGGCGGGGTGCTGTTCGACCTCGGATGGCATCTGCTCGATGTCCTGGAGACCGTCGCCGGGCCGTTGGCGTTCGTTCAGGCCGCCGCGTCCACCTCGTACGACCACGTCAACGACCCGCGCTGGACGGCGGCCTGGCGGCATGATCAGCCGGTGCCGGAACTCGACGCGGACGTCGAGGACACCGTGCGCGGCTTCCTGGTCACCGGCAGCGGTCTGTCGGTGGGCCTTCGCGCCAGCTGGGCCACGCACGCGGCGAGCCATGACGTCACCGAGATCCGGATCGAGGGGAGTGACGACACCGCGATGCTCCGGTCCACCTTCGGCTTCAGCCCCAATCGCGAGCCGCGGCCGCGGCTCAGCGTCGTCCGGCGGGGCCGGACGAGCGAGATCACGGTCCCGACCGAGCCGATCGGCGCCGAGTACTCCCGTCAGCTCGACGACATCAGGGACCACCTCGCCGATCCGTCGGCGTGCGGATCCGCGATCGCGGGCGTGCGGCGGATCGTCGGCACGATCGAGGCGCTGTACGCGGCCTCGGCGACACCGCTGCTGCCCGCCGGGCCGGTCATGACCGCGGCGGCGACCTGATGGCGAGCGTACCGGTGCGCAGTGTGGTGATCTTCGACCTCGAC
>NZ_BNEA01000003.1 GCF_016860525.1 Streptomyces rubradiris | reverse complement strand
CGACCGTGGGCAGCAGGACCTCCCAGTCGTCTGCGGGGCCGCAGGCTCGGCAGCAGCAGGTCGTCGTGGCGGGGCGGGCAGGCGTCGTGATCACCCGAGCAGGGTGGGGGCGGGACCGACCTCGAGGAAGGTGCGGTAGCCCATGGACCGCAGGGTGCGACGCCGTCGGTGAAGCGCACCGTGCGCGCACGTGCCGGCACCAGTAGTCGGCGTCCGGCGCTGGTCCCACGGCCACAGCTCGCCGGTGACGTTGGAGACCAGGGGGATGCGCGGGGTGGTGAAGGTGAACTTGCGCGCGGCGCGGCGCAGCGGCTCCAGGACCGGGTCCATCAGCGGGGAGTGCCCGGCGGAGGCGATGTGCAGCTGGTCTTCACGCCGCGGGCGCCGAACGCGGCGCACACGGCCTCGACGACGTCGCGCTCGCCGGAGATCGCCACGTTCGCCGGGCCGTTGACCGCGGCGACGGCGATCCGGCCCGGGTACGCGGCCAGCTCCGTGGCGACCCTCCTCGGAGGCGAAGACCGCGGCCATGGTGCCGGGCAGGCAGAACTCCTGGATGATGCGGGCCCGTTCCACCGCGAAGGCCAGTCCGTCCTCCAGGGACACCGCCCCGCACAGGCGGCCACGCACTCGCCGAAGCTGTGGCCGAGGACGGCGGCGGGGAGTGATGCCCCAGGACTCCCACAGCCGGGCCAAGGCGTACTCGACGACGAACGTGGCGGGCTGGGCGTAGGCGGTGTCGTTGATCTGCGTGTCGTCGGGGTCGTCCGGGAACATCACGTCCAGCAGGGGCCGGGCGAGCAGCGGACGCAGGATCTCGGCGCACTCGTCGACCGCCGCCGGAAAGTGGGCTGGGTGTCGTACAGGCGGCGGGCCATGCCGGGGCGCTGGGCGCCTGGCCGGTGAAGAGGAAGACGACCTCGCCGCCGGCCTCGCCCTGGACCAGGCCGGGCGCCTGGCCGGCGGCGAACGCGGCGAGCTGCCCGGCGACCTCCTCGCGGGTGGTGCCGACGGCGGCGAGCGGTGCCGGAAGTGGGAGCGGCCGGTGCCGGCCGAGTGGGCCAGGTCCGCGAGCGAGGCGTCGTCGCCGGCGGCGAGCCGCTCGGCGTAGCGGCCGGCGAGGGCGGCGAGCGCGGTCTCGGTGCGGGCGGACAGCGGGAGCACGGAGGCGGGCCTGCGGTCGTCCGGCGCGGCCGGCGCCGGCGTGGCCGGGGCCTGCTGCAGGATCATGTGGACGTTGGTGCCGCTCAGTCCGAAGCTGCTCACCGCGGCCGTGCGCGGGCCGTCGGTGTGCGGCCACGGGGTGAGCCCGGTGGGCACCCGGAAGGTGGTGCCGTCGAAGGAGATGTTGGAGTTCAGCCGGGAGAAGTGCAGGTCGGCGGGATCTCGGCGCGTTGCAGGCACATCACGGCCTTGATGAGACCGGCGATCCCGGCGGGCCTCCAGATGCCCGATGTTGTCTTGACCGCGCCGAGGTAGACCGCGCGCCGCTCTCGCGGCGTACACGTCGGCCAGGGCCTCGCCTCGATGGGGTCGCCGAGGCGGGTGCCGGTGCCGTGCGTCTCGATGTAGCCGACCTGCTCGGCGCGACCCGGCGGCGGCCAGGGCCCGCGGAACACATCGCGCTGGGCGTCGCCGTTGGGCGCGGTGATGCCGGCGCTGCGGCCGTCCTGGTTGACCGCGCCGCCGCGCACCACGGCGAGGACCGCGGTCCTTGTCGCGCAGGGCGTCGGACAGCCGCTTGAGGACGACGGCGCCGCAGCCCTCGCCGCGCACGTACCGTCCGCGTGTCGGTAGGAACGTCATCGCGCGGCCCTGCCGGGAGACCGAGCCGAACTGCGACTGGGAGATCATCAGCAGCGGTGACGCACCACGTTGACGCCGCCGGCCAAGGCCATGTCGCACTCGCCCAGGCGCAGGCTCTGGCACGCCTGGTGGACGGCCAGCAGCGAGGCGGAGCAGGCGGAGTCGATGGTGAGGTTGGGGCCGCGCAGGTCGAGGAGGTAGGCGATACGGGCCGGGACGAAGGACGGGCGGCGCCGGAGCTGGTGTAGGCGCTGACGTCCTCGGGGTGGCGCAGCTGCGCGGTGATGTAGTCCCAGGAGGCGACACCATGAACACACGGTGCGGCTGCCGGCGAGACCGAGGGCGCTGGCCCGCGTCCTCCAGCGCTCCCAGCACACCTGCAGGCTCAGCCGCTGGGCCGGGTCCATCGCCAGGGCCTCGCGCCGGGAGATGCCGAAGAAGTCGTGGTCGAACAGGTCGATGTGTCGAGGAACGCGCCGGCCGGGTGTAGATTGCCCGGCTTGCCGGCCTCCTCGTCGTAGAACGCCTCGTGGTCCACCGGTCGGCGGGGATGTCGCCACCGCGTCGGTTCCCTCGGCCAGCAGCCAGTAGGAGGCGGTGTCGGTGACCCCGCCGGGGAAGCGGCAGCCGGTGCCACGATGGCGATGGGCTCGGAGCGGGCCCGCTCGTACTCCTCGACCTGGCGCTGGAGGCGGTCCATCGTCAGGTAGGCGCGTTTGAGTGTTTCGGCCGCCGTCAGTTCCTGTCGGTGTCATCGCCGGTCCCCTCGTCGATCTGGGTGGTCTTGGCCATCAGGAGTGCTTCGAGTTCCGCCGCGGACAGCGCGTCGAGGTCGGGCGGGCCGTCGCGCGGCGTCGGGCCGCGTCGTCGGGGGCGGTCCGCCCGGGCGCCGGCGCGGCCGGCCGTTCCTCGACGGGGCCTGGCCGGACTCCAGCTCGATCTCCATGCGGTCGGCCAGGTACGGCACCAGGGCGTCGATCGTCGGGAACCGCCAGGTGACGGTGGAGGGCAGCTGGACGCCCAGGGAGGACTCCAGGGACTTGCGCAGCTCCAGGGAGAGCAGGGAGTCGAAGCCATGCGGAGAGCGGGGCCCCGGTGTCGATCCTGGCGGGTTCGGCGCCGACGACGCGGGCGGCGACCGCCGGCAGTGCTCGGTCAGTACGGCCCTGCGGCGGCGGCCGGGTTCCACCGCGAGCATCCGGCGGCGCACCTGCGCGTGCGCTCCCGCGGCGCCCCGGGCGTCCTCGCCGGTTCGTCGAGGAGGGTGCGCAGCGCCGCCCGTGGTGGTCGCGCAGCCTCGCGCGGTCCAGCGGCAGGACGCACACCTGGGTGGCGTCACCGCGCAGGATGCGGTCGAGGGCGACGATGCCCTGCTCCGGGCTGATGCTCCGATGCCCCGGGCGGCCAGCGCGCCGCCGCGCTCGGGCCGGGCGGCGAGGCCGATCCCCGACCAGGGACCCCAGTCGATGCTGAGCGCGGGCAGGCCCAGGGAGCGCCGGTGGTGGGCCAGGGGTCGAGGAAGGCGCTCGCGGCGGCGTAGTTGCCCTGGCCGAGCCGAGGACCGCGGCGGCCGACGAGTACAGGACGAAGAAGTCCAGGTCACGGTCCACGGTGGCCTGGTGCAGGTGCCAGGCCGCCACCGACTTGGGGCCCGCGACGGCGCGGAACCTGTCCCCGTCCAGACGGTGAGCAGGCCGTCGTCGAGGACGCCCGCGGCGTGCACGATCCCCGCGAGCGGCGGCAGGGAGCCGTCGATACGGGCCAGCAGGCCGTCGACGGCCGTGCGCTCGGAGACATCGGCGGCCAGGACGGTCACCTCGGCCCGGGCCCGCAAGGCGGCCAGGGCCTGTTCGGCGTCCGGCCGGGGGCGCTGCGGCGGCGGCAGGACCAGATGGCGGGCGCCCTGGTCGACGAGGTAGCGGGCCGTCTCCAGGCCGAGCGCGCCGAGGACCGCCGGTGATCAGGTAGGTGCCGTAGGGGCGGACCGGTGCGGCGCCCGGGGCGGTGGTGACCCGACCGGCGGTCGGCACCAGCACGAGCTTGCCGGTGTGGCGGGCCTGGGCCATCGCGGTGAAGGCGGGGGGGCGTCGCCGAAGGGGTGGACGGTGACCGGCAGCGCGGTGAAGTCGCCGCTCTCGAAGCCCTGGACGACGTCGGCGAACAGCGCGGCGATCGCCGGGTTCCTCGCGGATGGTGCGTTCCAGGTCGACGGCGAGGAAGGCGCGGTTGTCCTTGAAGAACTCCAGGCCGATGTGGCTGTTGTCGTAGATGTCGCGCTTGCCGATCTCCACGAAGCGTCCGCCGGGCGCGAGCAGGCCCAGGGACGCACGAGGGTCTCGCCGGAGGCGGAGTTGAGGACCACGTCGACCCCGCGACCGCGGTGAGAGCGTGATCTCGGCGGCGAAGTCGAGGGTGCGCGAGTCCATGACGTGCTCGACGCCGAGGCCGCGCAGCATCTCGCGCTTGGCGGGGGAGCGGCGGTGGCGAAACACCCGCGCGCCCCGGCGGCGGGGGCGACCTGGAGCGCGGCGAGGCCGACGCCGCCGGTCGCGGGTGGATGAGCACGCTGTCCCCCGCGCGCAGCCGGCGAGGTGTTCCAGGCGTACACGGCGGTGAGGAAGGCGATGGGCACCGCGGCGGCCTGCTCGTCGTCCGGGCCGCCGGGGCCGGGGCCGTCAGGCGCGCGTCGAGTGTGAGGAAGGCCGCCATGCCGCGGGGCCGGCGGCGATGACCCGGTCGCCGACCGGCGCCGCGTACGCCCTCGCCGACCGCGGTGATCCGGCCGGCGCACTCGGCGCCGAGCGGTACGACGCCTTCGGCTCCCGGGTAGGAGTCCAGGGCTTGAGGACGTCGCTGAAGTTCAGGCCCGCGGCGGTGACCTCGATCTCGACCTCGCCGGGTCCGGGCGGGGTGCGGTGCCACCAGGTCGGGCGGAGGCTGGCCAGGGCGCCGGGGCGGGGCCAGCAGCCGGTGGTTGCCGTCGCGGGCGGCGTCGAAGGACCAGGAGGGACGCCCCCGGTGTCCCGGCCGGCGGGCGCCAGGGCTGGAGCGCGGGTGTCAGCCGCTCGCCGCGCAGGGCGACCTGGTCGTCGTCGCCGGGACGCAGCACTCCTCGAGCAGCTGGGTGCCCTCGGCGGCCGGGCGGGCCGGGTCCAGGTCGACGACGGTGGTGCGCAGCTCGCTGTGCTCCAGGCCGATCACCGGGCCAGACCCCACAACGGGGCATGCCCCACGGCCGGTTCGTCGCCGTCGGCGCGCTGGGCGCCGCGGGTGACGAGGACCAGGCGGGGCGCGGGGTCCTGGCCCGCGCGGGCGAGTTCCTGCACGAGGTGCAGCACCGGCAGGCAGACGTCGCCGTGCTCGCGGGGCCGGCGTCCAGCGCCCACGCGTGGACGATGCCGTCGGGGCGGACATCCGCGTCGGCCAGGTCGGCCAGCAGCGCGGCGAGGTCCTCGCGGCGCCCGGGGTCGACCTCGTACGTGTGCGGGCCGGCCTTGCGGTAGGCCGAACGGCGGTGACGGTGAGGCAGGTGGCACCGCGCGAGCGCAGGCCGGTGGCGAGAGTGGCGGCGGTGGTGCCGGTGTCGGCGAACAGCAGCCAGGTGCCCGGCTGCCGCGCGGTGCCGGGGGATCCGGCCGGCGCGGGGCGCCAGGCGATGTCGAGCAGCAGCAACTCGTCGAGCGGGTCGGCGGCCCCGGCGCGCTCCAGGCGCTGCAGGGTGATGCCGGTGACCTCGCCGACGGCGGTGCCCGCGTCGTCGTACAGGACGACGGTGGCGCCGGTGATCCGCTCGGCGCCGGGCCGGGCGGTGACGGCCGCGTGGGCCCAGCGGGGTTCGGCGCGGTCGGTGAAGAGGGTGAAGCCGCCGACGGCGACCGGCAGGTAGGTGGCGTCGAGGGGGGTCTCCTGCGCGTCGAGCGCGGCGCTGAGGACCTGCAGGGCGCTGTCGAGCACGGCGGGGTGCACGGGGTGCTCGCCGCGGTCGGTGGTCAGCGCGGTCCGCTCGCGGAGCCGGGCGACGGCCTCGGCCCGGCCCCGCCACAGCTCCTGCACCCCCTGGAAGGCGGGGCCGTAGGCCAGTCCGGCGCGGCGCAGTGCCGCGTAGTGGTCGTCGGCCGCGGCGGTGGTGGCGCAGCGCGCCCGTACGGCGGCCGCGGTCGGTCGGCGCCGGCCCCGGGGGCGGGGGGAAGGCCGCCCGCCGGCCTCGGTCCACTGCTCGCCGGCGCCGGCCCGGGTGTACAGCCGCACCGTGCCGGTGTCGGCGGTGCCGGGCAGCAGGACGAGCTGCAGGGTGCTGTCCTCGGCCTGCTCGGGCACGACGGTGAGCCGGCTGAGGGTGATGTCGTCCAGGGCGGCGGCGCCACCGAGGTGCGCGCGGGCCGCGGCGAGCGCGGCGTCCAGCACCAGGGCGGCGGGCAGGACGGGACTGCCGCCGATCTGATGATCCGTCAGGTAAGGGAACTCCGCGAGGGAGACGGGCGCCGACCAGTGCACGGCGTGCGGCGGCAGCGCCGATTCGGTGCGCTCGCGCAGGACCGGGTGGCCGCGGTGCGCGGCCGGGCGTCCCGGGCGCCGCTCGTGTCGGCAGCGGGTGCGCTGCCAGGGGTAGGAGGGCAGGTCGGCCATGGGACCGGCCGGGCCGTGGACCCGGGTGAAGTCGACCGGGTGGCCGGCGGTGTAGAGACGGCCCAGCTCGGTGAGCACGGCGGCCCGGCCCGGCTGGTCCCGGCGCAGCGAGGACACCGCGACCGCGTCGTCGTACGACGAGACGCGCTCGGTGACGGCGTCGGTGAGCATCGGGTGGGGCGAGACCTCGACGAAGACGGTGTGCCCGGTGTCGGCGAGCGGGTGACGGCGGTGTCGAACAGGACGGCCGGGTGAGGTTGGCGGCCCAGTACCCGGCGTCCAGGCGGTCGCCGGGCACGATCTCGCCGGTGCCGGTGGAGACCATCGGGATCGCGGTGGGCCGGGGCCGCAGCGGGGCCAGCTGCCGCCGCAGCTCGGCGGCGACGGGCTCCATCAGGGGGCAGTGGGAGGCGAACCCGACCGACTCCAGGACCTTGCAGTAGAGCCCCTCGTCCGCCAGGGACTTGGCGAACCTCTCCACGGCGGGGCCCTCGCCGGAGAACACGGTGGAGTTCGGGCTGTTGGCGGCGGCGATCCACACCGGTCCCGGGGCGCGCTCGGCCAGCAGGGCGCGGGCCCGGTCGAGGGAGACGCCCGCGACGGCCATCCGGCCCTTGCGGTGGCGGCGTGCAGGACGGTACCGCGGTGCAGGGCGATCAGGAGGGCGTCCTCCAGCGAGATCGCGCCCGCGACCTGGGCGGCGGCGATCTCGCCGACGCTGTGCCCGACGACGGCGGGGGTTCGACCCCCAGGAGCGCCACAGGGCGGCCAGCGCTGTCTGCACCGCGGTCAGGGCGGGCTGGCCGACGGCGGTGTCGAGCAGCCGGGAGCGGTCCGGGTCGGCCGTGAGCTGGTCGAGCAGCGACCAGTCGGTGTGGCGGCGCAGCAGGGCGTCGGCCCGCTCCAGGACGGCCCGGAAGGCCCGTTCCCCGGCGAGCTCGCCGTCGAGCAGGTCGGCGGCGAGCGGCCACCAGCGGGGTCCCTGCCCGGGAAGACGAACCCGCCTTGTCCTGCCGGCCGGCCGGCGCACGCCGGAGCTGAGGCCGGGCGCCTCCTCGCCGCGGCCGAACGCGGCGAGCGCCCCGCGCAGTTCCGCGGCCGACGAGCCGACGCAGGCCAGCCGGTGCTCTGATGGGTGCGCGGACGGCGGCGGCGGAGGCGAAGGTGCCCACGGGCGTGGTGCCGGTGAGCTTGTCCGCGTAGCGGGCGGCGAGGTCGCGCAGGGCCTGCTCGTCCCGGGCCGAGACGGTCAGCAGCACGGCGCCGTCGGCTGTGGCGCCGGGCCGGCCGGCGGCCCGCGGCGGTCCTCCACCACCAGGTGCGCGTTGGTGCCGCCGAAGCCGAAGGAGCTGACACCCGCGAGGGGGGGGCGTCGGTGGGCCAGGCTGGAGGGTGTCGGCGACCCGGACGGGCAGGTCGGCGAAGGGGATGTGCGGGTTGGGGGTGCGGTAGTGCAGGGTCGGCGGCACCACGCGGTGGCGGACCATCAGGGCGGTTGATCAGACCGCCGATCCCGGCGGCGGCCTCCATGTGCCCGAGATTGGACTTGACCGAGCCGATCAGGCAGGGCCGGTCCGGGTCGCGGCCGTCCCGAGGACCGCGCCGAGGGCCTTGGCCTCGATCGGGTCGCCGAGGATGGTGCCGGTGCCGGGCCTCCACATAGGCGATGTCGCGGCGCGCACCCCGGC
>NZ_BNEA01000002.1 GCF_016860525.1 Streptomyces rubradiris | reverse complement strand
GATGTCGAAGGCGGGCAGCAGGTGCACGTACGACGTCCACCGACTCGGCCAGCTTCCTCAGTGCCGGGAACCGTCGCTGTCCTTGTCGTGAACGCCAGGTAGTGCCCGGGTGCCTGGAGGTGCGGTCCTCGACGGAGAAGTCCCTGATGTGCAGCTCCTGGATCCGCGCGTCCCGCAGCGGCACGGCCTTCGGCTTGCGCAGGTCCGACCAGCCCGCCGGGGCCAGGGACCTGTCGTCCAGGTCCACGACCAGGCTGCGCTCGGAGTCCGCGGTGAGCGCGAGCGAGTACGGGTCGGTGACCTTGTTGGTGACCACCTTGCCCGCGCTGGGCGCCCACACCTTCACCACGTACCGGTACGGCTTGCCCTTCCAGGACGCCGGCCCCGTCACGGACCACACGCCCGTGGAGTCGTCCCGCCGCATGCTCCTGACCGAACCGTCCAGCTCCAGCGACACGCTCCGCGCCGTCGGGGCCCACACGGACAGCGTGGGCCTTCCGTCGCGGAACACCGTCCGAGGTGCGCCTTCGTGGCACCGGGGTAGAGGTCGTCCAGCACACCGGCGGTCTGCACACCGGTCGCCGCCAGCACGGCCCCGTTCTCCGCCCGCTGCGAGACGACCAGCTGCCCCTTGACCGCTTCACGCACCCGGTCCCGGTCGCGCGGGTCCACGGACCAGGCGGCGTAGTCCTTCAGGTGGGGAACTTCGCCTTCTGCGCGTCGGTCAGGGCCGTCTTCCCCAGCCTGATCCAGCGCTCGTCGTCGCTGCTCAGGGTCCCGTCCCGGACGGTCAGGGAGCCGTCGAGGGAGTACAGCAACTGGGTGGAGGCGGCACCCGCCACGCCGTTCCAGGCGACGGTGTCCCGGTCGATCCACACCGCCTCGGCGGTGGTGAGGTCGAGCGCGGCGGCGGTGCCGGCCGGCTGCGGCAGCAGGTGCTTCTCCTGGCCGCTCACCAGCCACACCTCGTGGCCGTCGGCCGTGAGGTCAAGGCTCCGGTCGGCCGGGAGGTCCTTCTCGTCGCCCTTGTGGATGATGTAGCCGAGACTGGTGGCACCCGCGGTGAGGGGCACCTCGAAGACCGCGCCATAGGCATCAGTCTTCACCGGCTCCAGCGGCCGCGACCAGTCGGTGGGGTGCGCGGCGCCCGTCCAGACGTGCAGGCCCCAGCCGTCGTAGTCCCCGTCGGCGCGGTGGTAGTGCAGGACGGCCTTGGCCGGGTCCTGGGCGGGGTGGTCCGGCCGCTCGGTGCGCACGTCGGCCTCGCCCTGTTCGATCCACACCTCGCCGGTGCGGGTGACGTCGATGAACCGGTCGGCGGAGATGTCCTTGTTCCCGTCCTTGTCGACGACCAGGAACCCGACGTTCGAGGCGCCCGGCCGGAGCTTGACGTAGGCGAAGGCGCCGTAGGCGTCCCGGCCGATGAAGGGGTGGCCGGCCGGCCAGGTGGTGGCCTCGCCGTCGGCCAGGTCGCCCCAGGCGTACAGGCCCCAGCCGTCGTAGTCGCCGTCGGGGCGCTTGTAGTGCACGATCGCGTAGTCCCAGGAGGCCCTGGGGACCTCGGGCGCGGGCGGGGTGCCGGTGGTGCTGCTCGCCGTGGCGCTCGCGGTGTGCCCGCCGAGTCGATGACGACGGCCTTGTAGCGCAGGGCGGTCCCGGCGGGCACGTCGGTGCCGAGGGTCTGGGTGACCTGGTAGGGGGCGTGGTCGGCGGAGCCGAGCGTCCGCCACTTCCCGTTGCCGACCTGGGCGGCGAAGACGACCCGGTTGAGCTGTCCCCCATCGACGTCGGCCCTGAGGTCGACCGTTCCGGTGGCTCCGGCGGCCGGGGCGGTCAGGGTGATCGTGGGCTCGGCGGTGGGCTCGGCGAGCTTTCCGGCCGCCTTGTAGACGACGGCGGACCCGGCCGGGACGGTGACGGTGAGCCGCCGGTCGCCGTCGGAGCGCACCGGGCCGGTGGCGCCGTGGATCCCCCGGTACGTCATGTCCGGCGACCCGGTCGCGAAGGTCGCCGTCCGCTCCGAGCCGGCGTTGTTGAAGGCCACGACGTACTCCTGGCCGGACGCGGCGTCGGTGCGGGTGAAGGCGTAGATCCCGGGCCGTCGGCCGCGTACCGCTCGGTCTGCACCCCGTCAGGGCCGGCTCGGCCTTGCGGAGCCGGGCCAGGTCCGCGATCCGCCGGTACAGCGGGGCGCCGGTGTCGTAGGCGGCGCTCGCGTGGGTGCGGTCGGTGCCGATCTCGTCGTCGTCCAGGTAGTCGGCGACCTTGGAGGCGAACATGGTCTGGCGGGCGTCCTTGTCGCCGCCGGAGCCGGTGAAGCCCTGCTCGTCGCCGTAGTAGACGACCGGGTTGCCCCGGCTGAGGAACATCAGCTCGTTGGCGAGCCGGTCCTTGGCCAGGATCTCGGCGTCGGTCGCGTTCGGGTTGTCCTGCTTCAGGAAGGTTCCGATGCGGCCCATGTCGTGGTTGCCGAGGAAGGTGACCTGTTCGTAGGCGTTGGCCTTGTCAGTCGTGTACTTGTGGTCGGCGCCGAAGACGGCCGCCAGCTTCCGGGCGCTGCCGCCCTGGGAGGCGTAGGCGCGGGCCGCGTCCTGGAAGGGGAAGTCGAGGGTGGCGTCGAGCCGGCCCCGGGTGACGTACGGGGCGGTGACGGCGGGGTCGGCGGAGTAGACCTCGCCGAACATGAAGAAGTCCTTCCGGCCGCGCTCGGCCGCGTAGCGGTCCAGCGCGGTGGCCCACTGGGTCCAGAACTCCATGTTCACGTGCTTGACGGTGTCGATCCGGAAGCCGTCGACGGCGAAGTCCCGCACCCAGCGCTGGTAGATCCGCTCCATCCCGCGGACGACCTCGGGGCGCTCGGTCCACAGGTCGTCCAGGCCGGAGAAGTCGCCGTAGGTGGTGGACTCGCCGGTGTACGTGGAGTCGCCCCGGTTGTGGTACATCGCCGGGTCGTTGAGCCAGGCCGGGACCTTGGCCTGGCTGGTCGCCCTCGGGGTGTGGGGAAAGGAGCCGGTGCCGACGGGCGGGAACTTCCCCGTGCCGTCGGCGTGGTCGGCGTCGTCGAAGGGGCGGCCGTCCTCGGTGAGGTAGGGGAAGGCGCCCTTGGAGAGGTAGTCGTAGGTCTTCTCGTCGTAGTCGACGACGTCGGCGGTGTGGTTGGTGATGACGTCGAAGAAGACCTTCATGCCCTTGGCGTGGGCCTTGGAGATGAGGTTCTTCAGGTCCTGGTCGGTGCCGAAGTGGGGGTCGACCTGGGTGAAGTCGGTGATCCAGTACCCGTGGTAGCCCGCCGAAGCGTTGCTTCCGGTGCCCTGCACGGGGCGGTTCTTGAAGATCGGCGCCAGCCAGATGGCCGTGGTGCCGAGCCCCTTGATGTAGTCCAGCCGCTGCGTCAGGCCCTTGAGGTCGCCGCCCTGGTAGAAGCCCTTGTCCGTGGGGTCGTAGCCGGTGCGCAGCCGCGAACCGGTCAGACCACCGCGGTCGTTGGACGGGTCACCGTTGGCGAAGCGGTCCGGCAGGACGAAGTAGAACTGCTCGCGGGTGGCGTCGTGCCGGGCGGGTGCGGCGGCCAGCTTCGCGTCCGAGGGAGGCGCGGGCGGGCCGGCCGCGTGGGCGGCCAGGGGCGACAGCAGCGTGGCGGCGAGGGCCGCGGCGCTGACGGCCGCGGCACCGGCGCGCCGCCGGGTACGGCGCCTGGGCGGCGCCGGCCATCGTGGTGTCACTGGGTGGCTCCTCAGCAGTCCGGCTTGCCGGCGTACAGCGCCAGGGCGGTGTCGGGGGCCAGGGTGGCGGTGAACTGACCGCCGGCATTCACCGTCACCGGCCTGTTGCCCTGCACGTCGCAGTAGGTCCCGGCGGGCAGGGAGGTCTGGTAGGTGCGGGTCATGCTGCCCGGCTCGTGGTTGATGGCCACGTATCCCTTGGCGCCCCGGAAGGCGACCCAGTCGTTGCCGTTGTCCCACCAGTTCGTGACCGCCTGGCCCCGGGTCGCGTTGCGGAAGGCGACCATGGACTTGATCTCCGGCCAGGCATGCTGGCACTTCCAGCCGCTTTGCCACAGGCGTCCACCCGGCCGCCGTTCGGCGGGCCGGCGTCGGCGTCCGACCACTCGTAGCCGGAGTTGACGTCGGGGGCGCCGTACGGCCAGGCCAGCATGAAGACGTTGGCCAGGGTGTAGTTCGCGCCGCTCTTGTAGGAGAGCGTGCTGCCGTTGCGCTCGGTGTCGTGGTTGTCCACGAAGACGCCCGCGGCCGAGCCGCTCAGGTAGCCCCAGCCCTCGCCGTAGTTCTTCAGGTACGCCAGCTTCTCGGCGGTGAAGACCACGCTTGAGGTCGTAGGCGTAGCGAACTCCTGGACGTCTCCGTTGCCGGTGTACTCGAGGGCTGGACGGCCTCGCCCGCGCCGTGGATGACCTCCTGCTTCCAGTGGACCGACGGGTTGGTCAGCCGGCTCTTGATGTCCGCCAGGTCCGCGGCCGGTATGTGCTTGCCCCGTCGATCCGGAAGCCGTCCACGCCCAGGCTCAGCAGGTCGGTCAGATAACCGGCGATCGCCTTGCGGACGTACTCCTCGCCGGTGTCCAGGTCGGCCAGGCCGAGGAGTTCGCAGTGCTGGACGTTCCAGCGGTCGGAGTAGTCCGAGATCTGGGCGGTGCAGTCGTCGAAGTCGTAGGACGAGTACAGCCCGGGTAGGCGTACTTGGTGTACGACGAGCCGCCGGTGCCGGTGCCCGAGCCGCCGACATGTGGTTGACGACGGCGTCGGCGACGACCTTCACCCCGGCGCGCGTGGCAGGTGTCCACCATGTTCCGGAACGCCGTGCGGTCGCCGAGCCGGCCGGCGATCTTGTACGACACCGGCTGGTACGACGTCCACCACTGGGCGCCCTGTATGTGCTCGGCGGGCGGGAGACCTGGACGTATCCGTAGCCGGCGGGGCCGAGGGCGGTGGTGCACTCCCTGGCCACGGAGTCGTAGTTCCACTCGAAGAGGACGGCGGTGACGTCCTTGGTTCCGGGCGGGGCGGCCTCTGCGGTAGTCGGGGTCATGCCCCATCAGGGCGGCGGCGGTGAGGCGACCGCCGTGGGGAGTGCGCTGCGTGCCATGTGGGGTTCCTTCGACGGTGAAGGGGTGGGGGCCGCTGAAGCGGTTTGCTGAAACTTTCAGCAAGCTTCGGTGACGCAGATGGTAAAGGCCCGGCTGCCCTGAAGGCACGGCCGGAGTTAAGGTGTGCGGTAAAGTTTCAGAAGGAGCGTCAGGGGGCCCTCCGTGCGGCGTCAGCGCTCCGCGGACCACACACCGTGGTGTCGGCGGGCACCCTTCGTCTCGCCGTCCGCATCGGACCTCGCCGCTGGAGAGCAGCACCCTCGTGGGACGGCATCGTCCACGTGCACTTTCGCCGGGGTGTTGGCCCGCAGAACGAAGTCGCCCCGCCGGAAGGACGGACGCCCTCGTCCGCGCCGCAGCCGCTCCACCGATCTCCCGCGCCCAGGTCCTGCGCGTCCCTTCGACCCGCAGCGCCGACCGTTACAGCCTCCAGCGTGGAGCCGGGGGTCCCGGTCTGCGCCTCCACGCTCAGCTCGGCCCAGGCCGGCGGCTGGGGCAGCCAGCTTCCGCCGTCGCCGAAGCCGTAGGAGGAGCCCGTACTGGTCCACGGATCGGCACCCGGCAGCCGTCGCGGAAGCCGTCCTGGCCCGCGCCGCGGAAGTACGCCGGGTCCTGGCGGACCTCGTCGGGCAGGTCCACGACGTCCGGCAGGCCCAGTTCCTCGCCCTGGTAGAGGTAGGCCGAGCCGGGCAGGCGAGCATCAGCAGGGTGGCGGCGCGGGCCCGGCGCAGGCCCAGCTCGCGGTCGCCGGCCGTGCGGATCTGGGTGCCGAGGCCGGGCGGGTTGGCGAAGCGGGTGGCGTGCCGGGTGACGTCGTGGTTGGACAGCACCCAGGTGGCGGGGGCGCCGACGGGCGCATCGCGTCCAGGGTGCGGTCGATGACCGTGCGCAGCTCCTCGGCGTCCCAGGCCGTGCCCAGGTACTGGAAGTTGAACGCCTGGTGGAGTTCGTCGGGGCGCACGTAGTTCGCGGTGCGCTCGACGGTCGGGTCCACGCCTCGGCCACGAAGATGCGGTCACCCGAGTACTCGTCGAGGATGCGGCGCCACTGGCGGTAGATGGCGTGCACGCCGTCCTGGTCGAAGAACGGCATGACGTCATTGCCCAGCAGCTTGACCTGGTCGTGAGTGCCGAGGTCGGGCAGGCCCGCCGCCTTGACCAGGCCGTGGGCGACGTCGATGCGGAAGCCGTCCACGCCCATGTCCAGCCAGAAGCGCAGGATCGAGCGGAACTCGTCGCCGACGGCCGGGTGTTCCCAGTTGAAGTCGGGCTGCTCGGGGGCGAACAGGTGCAGGTACCACTCGCCGGGGGTGCCGTCCGGCTCGGTCACCCGGGTCCAGGCCGGTCCGCCGAAGATGGACTCCCAGTCGTTGGGCGGCAGTTCGCCGTTGTCTCCCTTGCCGGGGCGGAAGTGGTAGCGCTCGCGCAGCGGGGAGCCGGGACCCTCGGCGAGGGCGCGCTTGAACCACTCGTGCCGGTCGGAGGAGTGGTTGGGGACCAGGTCCACGATGACGCGCAGGCCGTGCGCGTGGGCGTCGCGGATCAGCGCGTCGGCGTCCAGCAGGGAGCCGAACATCGGTCGACGGCGCGGTAGTCGGCGACGTCGTAGCCGGCGTCGGCCTGCGGGGAGGCGTAGAAGGGGCTGAGCCACACCGCGTCCACGCCGAGGTCGCGCAGGTACGGCAGGCGGGAGCGTACGCCCTCCAGGTCGCCCATGCCGTCGCCGTTGCCGTCGGCGAAGCTGCGCGGGTAGACCTGGTAGATGACCGCGTCCCGCCACCAGTCGCGGCGGTCGGCGACGGTGACGGCGCTGGAGTGGCGGGCCGGTGCGGCGGAGTGCTGCTGGCTCATGGCGTCCTTGATACGTAACTGGTGCATGGTGGGCGGTCGTTGATGGCCGGAGTACGAGGCGGGCCGCGGTGGCGGCGGGGTCGGTTGGGCCACCGCGGCCCGCCCGGCCGGTGCGGGCGTCAGCCCTTGGTGCCGCCGGCGGTGAGGCCGGTGACCAGGTTCTTCTGCACGAGGTAGAAGAACACCGTCACCGGTATCGCGATCAGCACCGCGGTGGCGGCCATGTAGTTCCACTGGGCGTCGTGCTCGCTGACGAAGGTCTGCAGGCCGACGGCGAAGGTGTACTTGGAGTCGTCCAGCAGGAAGGTCGTCGCGAAGGCGACCTCGCCGACGGCGGTGATGAAGGTGTAGAACGCGGCGACGGCCAGCCCCGGGCGGGCCAGCGGCAGGATCAGCCGGAAGAAGGTGCCGAAGGGGCTGAGCCCGTCCACCCGCCCGGCCTCGTCGATCTCGAACGGGATGGTGTCGAAGTAGCCCTTCAGCAGCCAGGCGCTGTACGGCACGGCGGTGGAGCAGTTGATGGCGATCAGCGCCCAGTAGGTGTCGATGAGGCCGAGCTCGCTGAAGATCTCGTACATCGGCACGATCAGATGGCGATCGGGAAGGCCTGGGTGAGCAGCAGGACCCACATCAGCTGCTTGTAGCCGGGAAAGCGCATCCGGGAGACCGCGTAGCCGGTGGTGGCGGCGACGAGGACACCGATCACGGTGGTGCCGAGGGGCCACGATCAGCGTCGACTTGAACCAGTCGAGGAAGCCGGTGTGCTGGAGCACGAAGCTGTAGTTGGAGAAGGTCAGCTTGCCCGCGATGCCGCCCGGGTGGAGGTAGTCGTCCTTGTCCGGGCCGAGGGACAGGTAGCACAGCCAGGCCACCGGGGCGAGGGCGATCAGGCTGGCCAGGGCGAGGCCGCCGTGCAGCAGGGCGGTGCCGAGCGGTCCGCGCTCGCCGCGCCGGCGGGTGCGGCGGACGGGTACGGCGGCGGGGGCCGGCGCGGTCTTCGTGGTGTCCAGGGTCGTGGTGCTCATGGCGGCGGCTCCTGCGGCGTCAGACGGCGAGTTGGTCATTGCGCTTCAGCCAGCGGAAGTAGAAGGAGGTGAAGACGGTGAGGATCGACAGCAGCAGCACGCCGTAGGCGGCGGACTGGGCGAAGTCGCGCGGCTGCTGGCCGAAGCCCAGCTGGTAGGCCCAGGTGACGAGGATCTGGGCGTCCGGGGCGGAGTTCTTGCCGAACAGCAGGAAGATGATGACGAACTGGTTGAAGGTCCAGATGACGCCGAGCAGGACCACGGTGGAGCTGACCGCGCGCAGTCCGGGCAAGGTGACGTGGCGGAAGCGCTGCCAGGCGCTCGCGCCGTCCATCTCGGCGGCCTCGTAGAGCGTGGAGTCGATGGACTGCAGCCCGCCGAGCAGCGAGAGCATCATGAACGGCACACCGCACCAGGTGTTCACCATGATCGCGGCGAACCGCTGCCAGAAGGTGTCCTCCAGCCAGGCCGGCTGGGGCAGGTGGAGGGCGCCGAGGAGCTGGTTGAGCGCGCCGGAGTCGGCGAGCATGATCCGCCAGGAGAAGACGGTGACGAAGGTCGGCACGGCCCAGGGCAGGACGAGCAGCAGCCGGTAGACGGTGCGGCCGCGCAGCTTCTGGTGCAGCAGGAGCGCGAGGCCGAGCCCGAGGGCGTAGTGCAGGGCGACGCAGGCGGCCGTCCAGAAGACGGTCCACAGGAAGTGCGACCAGAACCGGTCGTAGGCCGTCGGGCCGAACAGGATGTCCTGGTAGTTGTCCAGGCCGATGAACTCGTAGGTGGCGTCGATGTGGTTGACGCCGATCGTCCGCGCCGAGTTGAGGCTGTTGGCGTCGGTGAGGGTGAGGTAGAAGCCGCGGGCCAGCGGTAGCCGACGAGGACGCCGAGCACGATGACCACCGGGGCGATCATCGCGTAGGCGTACCAGTACTTCTGGAGGCCGTTCTTGACGCGCTGCCCCAGCCCGGGACGAGGCGCGCGGTCACCGCGGCGCTTGCCGGTGGCGCGGTCGATGGCGACTGTCATGGTTCGACACCTTCATTGGATCAGGGGGGCGGGCCGGGCACAGGGCGGTGGCCGCCGGTCTCCTCCCCCGCGCGCGGCGGGAGCGGCCGACGGCCACCCGGGCTCACTTGCCGAAGCCGTCCAGCAGCTCGGAGATGGCCAGTTCGGCGTTGCCCAGGCCCTTGTCCAGCGACTCCTTGCCGCCGGCGACCTTGGCCAGCTCGGTGTCGAGCGGGACCCACAGGGAGCTGTACTCGGGCAGTGCCGGGCGGGGCTGGGCGGCGGCCAGGACGCCCTGGTAGCCGGCGATGCCCGGGTCGGCCTTGACCTGCGCGGTGTAGGCGTCGGAGCGGGTGGGCAGGGTGGAGTTCTTCAGGGCGATGGTCTCCTGCGCCTGGGCGGAGGTCATGAAGTTCACGAACTTCAGGGCCGCCGCCTGGTGGGCCTTGTCCGAGCCGGCGTACACCGACAGGTTGTGGCCGCCGGTCGGGGCGCCCGCCTTGCCGGTGGAGCCGGCCGGGACGGTGGCGATGCCCAGGTTCTTCTTGTCCTTGAAGGCGCTGCCCTTGTAGAAGTTCGTGATCTCCCAGGGGCCCTGGATGATCGCGGCGACCTTGCCGTTGACGACGCGTCCTGGATGTGGGCGTAGGCGTCGGCGGTGGTGTCGGCCTTGTGCAGGCCCTTGCCGGAGAACAGGCTCTGCCAGGTGCCGTAGCCCTTCTTGGCGGCGGCCGAGGTCACGGTGATCTTCTTGGCGGCGGCGTCGACGGTGTCGGTGCCCTCGCCGTAGAGGAAGGGCTGGGCGTAGTAGGCCTGGACGGAGCCCCAGTAGCCGTCGGCCCCGGTCTTGTCCTTGATCTTCGCGGCGGCGGCCTTCAGCTCGTCCCAGGTCCCCGGGCCTCGGTGAGGCCGGCCTTCTGGAACAGGGCCTTGTTGTAGACCAGCGCGAGGGTGTCGGTGACCAGCGGGACGCCGTAGGTCTTGCCCTCGTACTGGGCCTGCTTGATCAGGCTCGGCTGGAACTTCGCCTGGTCGGCGAGGGCCTCGGTGCCGTCCAGCGGCAGGAAGAAGCCCTTCTTGGCGAAGGCCGGGGTCCAGCCGACCTCGGAGCGCAGCACGTCCGGGGCGCCGGTGGCGCCGGCCGCGGTGTCGAACTTGTTCTGCGCCTGGTCGAAGGGCACGTTGACGTACTTGACCTTGATGTCCTTGTGCGCGGCCTCGAACTGCTCGACCAGGGCCCGGTAGCCGGGGCCTCGTTGTGGCGTTGGAGGTGTCCCACCAGGTGATGGTGACCGGGCCGTCCGACTTCCCGCTGTCGCCGTCACCGCCGCCGCACGCCGTCGCCGTCAGGGCGAGGGACGCCGCCAGCGCGGAGGCCGCTATGCCACGCCGCATGAGTTCTCCTTGAGGGTTAAAGCCCGAGTGGTACAGGGGGCGGTGCAGGTCCGCCCCTTGCGACTTGCCGACTGCGCCGTTGCCGCGGCCGGGCGACAGGGAACGTAACAGCGATGTAAGCGCTGCGAAAGACCTTGCAGAAAAAAAGTGCAAGGGAACACGATGGTTACCCGGCCGTAACCGTTCGGGCGGCCGCTGGACACTTGTGCAAGACTCTGCAAGCTCTTGCCACCATGATTCGAGGGAGCCGCGATGAGGCAGCAACCCACTGCGGGGCGTCCGGCCGTCCGCGCCCGGCGTCCGGCCGGTGTGCAAGGGCGGAGCCGACCGGTACAGTCCAGTGGCGTGACCACACGGCTTGCCGACATCGCTGCGCAGGCGGGGGTGAGCGAAGCGACCGTCAGCCGGGTCCTCAACGGAAAGCCGGGCGTCGCCGCCACCACCCGCCAGTCCGTGCTCGCCGCCCTGGACGTCCTGGGCTACGAGCGCCCGGTACGGCTGCGGCAGCGCAGCGAGGGTCTGGTCGGGCTGATCACGCCCGAGCTGGAGAACCCGATATTCCCGGCCCTGGCGCAGGTCATCGGCCAGGCGCTGACCCGCCAGGGCTACACCCCGGTGCTCGCCACGCAGACCCCGGGCGGGTCGACCGAGGACGAGCTGACCGAGATGCTGGTGGACCGCGGGGTCGCCGGATCATCTACGTCTCCGGGCTGCACGCCGACACCACCGCCGACATGCAGCGCTACGAGCGGCTGCGGGCGCGGGGCGTGCCGTTCGTGCTGGTGGACGGGTTCTCGCCGCGGGTGCAGGCGCCGTTCATCTCCCCCGACGACCGCGCGGCGATGACGCTCGCGGTGACGCACCTGGTGTCCCTCGGGCACACCCGGATCGGGCTCGCCCTCGGGCCCAAGCGGTTCGTGCCGGTGCAGCGCAAGATCGAGGGCTTCGTACGGGCCGTGCGGGACCAGCTGGGGCTCGCCGCGCAGACCGTGGAGGGCGAGCTGATCCAGCACTCGCTGTACACGCTGGAAGGCGGACAGGCCGCGGCGGCGGCGCTGATCGAGCGGGGGCTGTACGGCGGTGGTCTGCGCCAGCGACATGATGGCGCTGGGCGCGATACGCACGGCCCGGCAGCGGGGCCTGGAGGTACCCCGGGACGTGTCGGTGGTCGGCTTCGACGACTCCCCGCTGATCGCCTTCACCGACCCGCCCCTGACCACGGTGCGCAAGCCGGTCCCGTGGCGATGGGGCAGGCGGCGGTGCGCACGCTGCTGGAGGAGATCCGGCGGGACCCCGGCGGCCGCACAGCTGAGTTCGTGTTCATGCCGGAGCTGGTGGTGCCGCGGCTCGAACCGCCTCGGCTCCGCACGGTTCACGCGCGTCGTAGGCCGCGGGACCCGGGCTCGCCCCGGCCGCGGGGCCGCGCACCTTCTGGCCGGGCGCGGGCCCCGCGGCCGGGGCGAGCCCGGGTCCCGCGGCCTACGACGCGCGTGAACCGTGCGGAGCCGAGGCGGTCGAGCCGCGCACCACCAGCTCCGGCATGAACACGAACTCGCTGTGCGGCGCCGGGGTCCCGCCGATCTCCTCCAGCAGCGTGCGCACCGCCGCCTGCCCCATCGCCGGGACCGCTTGCGCACCGGGGTCAGGGGCGGGTCGGTGAAGGCGATCAGCGGGGAGTCGTCGAAGCCGACCACCGACACGTCCCGGGGTACCTCCAGGCCCCGCTGCCGGCCGTGCGTATCGCGCCCAGCGCCATCATGTCGCTGGCGCAGACCACCGCCGTACAGCCCCGCTCGATCAGCGCCGCCGCCGCGGCCTGTCCGCCTTCCAGCGTGTACAGCGAGTGCTGGATCAGCTCGCCCTCCACGGTCTGCGCGGCGAGCCCCAGCTGGTCCCGCACGGCCCGTACGAAGCCCTCGATCTTGCGCTGCACCGGCACGAACCGCTTGGGCCCGAGGGCGAGCCCGATCCGGGTGTGCCCGAGGGACACCAGGTGCGTCACCGCGAGCGTCATCGCCGCGCGGTCGTCGGGGGAGATGAACGGCGCCTGCACCCGCGGCGAGAACCCGTCCACCAGCACGAACGGCACGCCCCGCGCCCGCAGCCGCTCGTAGCGCTGCATGTCGGCGGTGGTGTCGGCGTGCAGCCCGGAGACGTAGATGATCCCGGCGACCCCGCGGTCCACCAGCATCTCGGTCAGCTCGTCCTCGGTCGACCCGCCCGGGGTCTGCGTGGCGAGCACCGGGGTGTAGCCCTGGCGGGTCAGCGCCTGGCCGATGACCTGCGCCAGGGCCGGGAATATCGGGTTCTCCAGCTCGGGCGTGATCAGCCCGACCAGACCCTCGCTGCGCTGCCGCAGCCGTACCGGGCGCTCGTAGCCCAGGACGTCCAGGGCGGCGAGCACGGACTGGCGGGTGGTGGCGGCGACGCCCGGCTTTCCGTTGAGGACCCGGCTGACGGTCGCTTCGCTCACCCCCGCCTGCGCAGCGATGTCGGCAAGCCGTGTGGTCACGCCACTGGACTGTACCGGTCGGCTCCGCCCTTGCACACCGGCCGGACGCCGGGCGCGGACGGCCGGACGCCCCGCAGTGGGTTGCTGCCTCATCGCGGCTCCCTCGAATCATGGTGGCAAGAGCTTGCAGAGTCTTGCACAAGTGTCCAGCGGCCGCCGAACGGTTACGGCCGGGTAACCATCGTGTTCCCTTGCACTTTTTTTCTGCAAGGTCTTTCGCAGCGCTTACATCGCTGTTACGTTCCCTGTCGCCCGGCCGCGGCAACGGCGCAGTCGGCAAGTCGCAAGGGGCGGACCTGCACCGCCCCCTGTACCACTCGGGCTTTAACCCTCAAGGAGAACTCATGCGGCGTGGCATAGCGGCCTCCGCGCTGGCGGCGTCCCTCGCCCTGACGGCGACGGCGTGCGGCGGCGGTGACGGCGACAGCGGGAAGTCGGACGGCCCGGTCACCATCACCTGGTGGGACACCTCCAACGCCACCAACGAGGCCCCGGCCTACCGGGCCCTGGTCGAGCAGTTCGAGGCCGCGCACAAGGACATCAAGGTCAAGTACGTCAACGTGCCCTTCGACCAGGCGCAGAACAAGTTCGACACCGCGGCCGGCGCCACCGGCGCCCCGGACGTGCTGCGCTCCGAGGTCGGCTGGACCCCGGCCTTCGCCAAGAAGGGCTTCTTCCTGCCGCTGGACGGCACCGAGGCCCTCGCCGACCAGGCGAAGTTCCAGCCGAGCCTGATCAAGCAGGCCCAGTACGAGGGCAAGACCTACGGCGTCCCGCTGGTCACCGACACCCTCGCGCTGGTCTACAACAAGGCCCTGTTCCAGAAGGCCGGCCTCACCGAGGCCCCGGGGACCTGGGACGAGCTGAAGGCCGCCGCCGCGAAGATCAAGGACAAGACCGGGGCCGACGGCTACTGGGGCTCCGTCCAGGCCTACTACGCCCAGCCCTTCCTCTACGGCGAGGGCACCGACACCGTCGACGCCGCCGCCAAGAAGATCACCGTGACCTCGGCCGCCGCCAAGAAGGGCTACGGCACCTGGCAGAGCCTGTTCTCCGGCAAGGGCCTGCACAAGGCCGACACCACCGCCGACGCCTACGCCCACATCCAGGACGCGTTCGTCAACGGCAAGGTCGCCGCGATCATCCAGGGCCCCTGGGAGATCACGAACTTCTACAAGGGCAGCGCCTTCAAGGACAAGAAGAACCTGGGCATCGCCACCGTCCCGGCCGGCTCCACCGGCAAGGCGGGCGCCCCGACCGGCGGCCACAACCTGTCGGTGTACGCCGGCTCGGACAAGGCCCACCAGGCGGCGGCCCTGAAGTTCGTGAACTTCATGACCTCCGCCCAGGCGCAGGAGACCATCGCCCTGAAGAACTCCACCCTGCCCACCCGCTCCGACGCCTACACCGCGCAGGTCAAGGCCGACCCGGGCATCGCCGGCTACCAGGGCGTCCTGGCCGCCGCCCAGCCCCGCCCGGCACTGCCCGAGTACAGCTCCCTGTGGGTCCCGCTCGACACCGAGCTGGCCAAGGTCGCCGGCGGCAAGGAGTCGCTGGACAAGGGCCTGGGCAACGCCGAACTGGCCATCTCCGAGCTGCTGGACGGCTTCGGCAAGTGAGCCCGGGTGGCCGTCGGCCGCTCCCGCCGCGCGCGGGGGAGGAGACCGGCGGCCACCGCCCTGTGCCCGGCCCGCCCCCCTGATCCAATGAAGGTGTCGAACCATGACAGTCGCCATCGACCGCGCCACCGGCAAGCGCCGCGGTGACCGCGCGCCTCGTCCCGGGCTGGGGCAGCGCGTCAAGAACGGCCTCCAGAAGTACTGGTACGCCTACGCGATGATCGCCCCGGTGGTCATCGTGCTCGGCGTCCTCGTCGGCTACCCGCTGGCCCGCGGCTTCTACCTCACCCTCACCGACGCCAACAGCCTCAACTCGGCGCGGACGATCGGCGTCAACCACATCGACGCCACCTACGAGTTCATCGGCCTGGACAACTACCAGGACATCCTGTTCGGCCCGACGGCCTACGACCGGTTCTGGTCGCACTTCCTGTGGACCGTCTTCTGGACGGCCGCCTGCGTCGCCCTGCACTACGCCCTCGGGCTCGGCCTCGCGCTCATGCTGCACCAGAAGCTGCGCGGCCGCACCGTCTACCGGCTGCTGCTCGTCCTGCCCTGGGCCGTGCCGACCTTCGTCACCGTCTTCTCCTGGCGGATCATGCTCGCCGACTCCGGCGCGCTCAACCAGCTCCTCGGCGCCCTCCACCTGCCCCAGCCGGCCTGGCTGGAGGACACCTTCTGGCAGCGGTTCGCCGCGATCATGGTGAACACCTGGTGCGGTGTGCCGTTCATGATGCTCTCGCTGCTCGGCGGGCTGCAGTCCATCGACTCCACGCTCTACGAGGCCGCCGAGATGGACGGCGCGAGCGCCTGGCAGCGCTTCCGCCACGTCACCTTGCCCGGACTGCGCGCGGTCAGCTCCACCGTGGTCCTGCTCGGCGTCATCTGGACCTTCAACCAGTTCGTCATCATCTTCCTGCTGTTCGGCAAGAACTCCGCCCCGGACGCCCAGATCCTCGTCACCTGGGCCTACCAGCTGGGCTTCGGCCAGCAGCCGCGCGACTTCGCCCAGTCCGCCGCCTACGGCGTGCTGCTGCTGTCGATCCTCACCGTCTTCACCTCCTTCTACTTCCGCTGGCTGAAGCGCAATGACCAACTCGCCGTCTGACGCCGCAGGAGCCGCCGCCATGAGCACCACGACCCTGGACACCACGAAGACCGCGCCGGCCCCCGCCGCCGTACCCGTCCGCCGCACCCGCCGGCGCGGCGAGCGCGGACCGCTCGGCACCGCCCTGCTGCACGGCGGCCTCGCCCTGGCCAGCCTGATCGCCCTCGCCCCGGTGGCCTGGCTGTGCTACCTGTCCCTCGGCCCGGACAAGGACGACTACCTCCACCCGGGCGGCATCGCGGGCAAGCTGACCTTCTCCAACTACAGCTTCGTGCTCCAGCACACCGGCTTCCTCGACTGGTTCAAGTCGACGCTGATCGTGGCCCTCGGCACCACCGTGATCGGTGTCCTCGTCGCCGCCACCACCGGCTACGCGGTCTCCCGGATGCGCTTTCCCGGCTACAAGCAGCTGATGTGGGTCCTGCTGCTCACCCAGGCCTTCCCGATCGCCATCCTGATCGTGCCGATGTACGAGATCTTCAGCGAGCTCGGCCTCATCGACACCTACTGGGCGCTGATCGCCATCAACTGCTCCACCGCCGTGCCGTACAGCGCCTGGCTGCTGAAGGGCTACTTCGACACCATCCCGTTCGAGATCGACGAGGCCGGGCGGGTGGACGGGCTCAGCCCCTTCGGCACCTTCTTCCGGCTGATCCTGCCGCTGGCCCGCCCGGGGCTGGCCGTCGCCGCGTTCTACACCTTCATCACCGCCGTCGGCGAGGTCGCCTTCGCGACGACCTTCCTGCTGGACGACTCCAAGTACACCTTCGCCGTCGGCCTGCAGACCTTCGTCAGCGAGCACGACGCCCAGTGGAACTACATGGCCGCCACCGCGGTGCTGATCGCGATACCGGTGACGGTGTTCTTCTACCTCGTGCAGAAGAACCTGGTCACCGGCCTCACCGCCGGCGGCACCAAGGGCTGACGCCCGCACCGGCCGGGCGGGCCGCGGTGGCCCAACCGACCCCGCCGCCACCGCGGCCCGCCTCGTACTCCGGCCATCAACGACCGCCCACCATGCACCAGTTACGTATCAAGGACGCCATGAGCCAGCAGCACTCCGCCGCACCGGCCCGCCACTCCAGCGCCGTCACCGTCGCCGACCGCCGCGACTGGTGGCGGGACGCGGTCATCTACCAGGTCTACCCGCGCAGCTTCGCCGACGGCAACGGCGACGGCATGGGCGACCTGGAGGGCGTACGCTCCCGCCTGCCGTACCTGCGCGACCTCGGCGTGGACGCGGTGTGGCTCAGCCCCTTCTACGCCTCCCCGCAGGCCGACGCCGGCTACGACGTCGCCGACTACCGCGCCGTCGACCCGATGTTCGGCTCCCTGCTGGACGCCGACGCGCTGATCCGCGACGCCCACGCGCACGGCCTGCGCGTCATCGTGGACCTGGTCCCCAACCACTCCTCCGACCGGCACGAGTGGTTCAAGCGCGCCCTCGCCGAGGGTCCCGGCTCCCCGCTGCGCGAGCGCTACCACTTCCGCCCCGGCAAGGGAGACAACGGCGAACTGCCGCCCAACGACTGGGAGTCCATCTTCGGCGGACCGGCCTGGACCCGGGTGACCGAGCCGGACGGCACCCCCGGCGAGTGGTACCTGCACCTGTTCGCCCCCGAGCAGCCCGACTTCAACTGGGAACACCCGGCCGTCGGCGACGAGTTCCGCTCGATCCTGCGCTTCTGGCTGGACATGGGCGTGGACGGCTTCCGCATCGACGTCGCCCACGGCCTGGTCAAGGCGGCGGGCCTGCCCGACCTCGGCACTCACGACCAGGTCAAGCTGCTGGGCAATGACGTCATGCCGTTCTTCGACCAGGACGGCGTGCACGCCATCTACCGCCAGTGGCGCCGCATCCTCGACGAGTACTCGGGTGACCGCATCTTCGTGGCCGAGGCGTGGACCCCGACCGTCGAGCGCACCGCGAACTACGTGCGCCCCGACGAACTCCACCAGGCGTTCAACTTCCAGTACCTGGGCACGGCCTGGGACGCCGAGGAGCTGCGCACGGTCATCGACCGCACCCTGGACGCGATGCGCCCCGTCGGCGCCCCCGCCACCTGGGTGCTGTCCAACCACGACGTCACCCGGCACGCCACCCGCTTCGCCAACCCGCCCGGCCTCGGCACCCAGATCCGCACGGCCGGCGACCGCGAGCTGGGCCTGCGCCGGGCCCGCGCCGCCACCCTGCTGATGCTCGCCCTGCCCGGCTCGGCCTACCTCTACCAGGGCGAGGAACTGGGCCTGCCGGACGTCGTGGACCTGCCCGACGAGGTCCGCCAGGACCCGGCGTACTTCCGCGGCGCGGGCCAGGACGGCTTCCGCGACGGCTGCCGGGTGCCGATCCCGTGGACCCGTACGGGCTCCTCCTACGGCTTCGGCGACGGCGGAAGCTGGCTGCCCCAGCCGCCGGCCTGGGCCGAGCTGAGCGTGGAGGCGCAGACCGGGACCCCCGGCTCCACGCTGGAGCTGTACCGGTCGGCGCTGCGGGTCCGCCGGGAGCGGCCGGACCTGGGCGCGGGCGAGTCGGTGGAGTGGCTGCGCGCGCCGGAGGGCGTCCTGGCCTTCCGGCGGGGCGACTTCGTGTGCGTGGCCAACACCACCGGCGAGTCCGTGACGATGCCGTCCCACGGCCGGGTGCTGCTCGCCAGCGGCGAGGTCACCGAGGCGGACGGCGAGACGAAGGTGCCCGCCGACACCACGGTCTGGTGGTCCGCGGAGCGCTGACGCCCGCACCGGAGCGGCCCCCTGACGCTCCGTCGGAGAACTTTCCCGCATCACCTTCACTCCGGCCCGCTGCCTTCCGGGCAGCGGGCCTTTACCATCTGCGTCACCGCAAGCTTGCTGAAAAGTTTCAGCAAACCGCTTCAGCGGCCCCCACCCCCTTCACCGTCGAAGGAACCCCACATGGCACGCAGCGCACTCCCCACGGCGGTCGCCCTCACCGCCGCCGCCCTGATGGGCATGACCCCGACTACCGCAGAGGCCGCCCCGCCCGGCACCAAGGACGTCACCGCCGTCCTCTTCGAGTGGAACTACGACTCCGTGGCCAGGGAGTGCACCACCGCCCTCGGCCCCGCCGGCTACGGATACGTCCAGGTCTCCCCGCCCGCCGAGCACATACAGGGCGCCCAGTGGTGGACGTCGTACCAGCCGGTGTCGTACAAGATCGCCGGCCGGCTCGGCGACCGCACGGCGTTCCGGAACATGGTGGACACCTGCCACGCGGCCGGGGTGAAGGTCGTCGCCGACGCCGTCGTCAACCACATGTCGGCCGGCTCGGGCACCGGCACCGGCGGCTCGTCGTACACCAAGTACGCCTACCCGGGCCTGTACTCGTCCTACGACTTCGACGACTGCACCGCCCAGATCTCGGACTACTCCGACCGCTGGAACGTCCAGCACTGCGAACTCCTCGGCCTGGCCGACCTGGACACCGGCGAGGAGTACGTCCGCAAGGCGATCGCCGGTTATCTGAACGACCTGCTGAGCCTGGGCGTGGACGGCTTCCGGATCGACGGGGCCAAGCACATACCGGCCGCGGACCTGGCGGACATCAAGAGCCGGCTGACCAACCCGTCGGTCCACTGGAAGCAGGAGGTCATCCACGGCGCGGGCGAGGCCGTCCAGCCCTCCGAGTACACCGGCAACGGAGACGTCCAGGAGTTCCGCTACGCCTACGACCTCAAGCGGGTCTTCACCGCCGAGAAGCTGGCGTACCTGAAGAACTACGGCGAGGGCTGGGGCTACCTGAGCGGCTCGGCCGCGGGCGTCTTCGTGGACAACCACGACACCGAGCGCAACGGCAGCACGCTCTCCTACAAGAGCGGCGCGAACTACACCCTGGCCAACGTCTTCATGCTGGCCTGGCCGTACGGCGCCCCCGACGTCAACTCCGGCTACGAGTGGTCGGACGCCGACGCCGGCCCGCCGAACGGCGGCCGGGTGGACGCCTGTTGGCAAAGCGGCTGGAAGTGCCAGCATGCCTGGCCGGAGATCAAGTCCATGGTCGCCTTCCGCAACGCGACCCGGGGCCAGGCGGTCACGAACTGGTGGGACAACGGCAACGACTGGGTCGCCTTCGGCCGGGGCGCCAAGGGATACGTGGCCATCAACCACGAGCCGGGCAGCATGACCCGCACCTACCAGACCTCCCTGCCCGCCGGGACCTACTGCGACGTGCAGGGCAACAGGCCGGTGACGGTGAATGCCGGCGGTCAGTTCACCGCCACCCTGGCCCCCGACACCGCCCTGGCGCTGTACGCCGGCAAGCCGGACTGCTGAGGAGCCACCCAGTGACACCACGATGGCCGGCGCCGCCCAGGCGCCGTACCCGGCGGCGCGCCGGTGCCGCGGCCGTCAGCGCCGCGGCCCTCGCCGCCACGCTGCTGTCGCCCCTGGCCGCCCACGCGGCCGGCCCGCCCGCGCCTCCCTCGGACGCGAAGCTGGCCGCCGCACCCGCCCGGCACGACGCCACCCGCGAGCAGTTCTACTTCGTCCTGCCGGACCGCTTCGCCAACGGTGACCCGTCCAACGACCGCGGTGGTCTGACCGGTTCGCGGCTGCGCACCGGCTACGACCCCACGGACAAGGGCTTCTACCAGGGCGGCGACCTCAAGGGCCTGACGCAGCGGCTGGACTACATCAAGGGGCTCGGCACCACGGCCATCTGGCTGGCGCCGATCTTCAAGAACCGCCCCGTGCAGGGCACCGGAAGCAACGCTTCGGCGGGCTACCACGGGTACTGGATCACCGACTTCACCCAGGTCGACCCCCACTTCGGCACCGACCAGGACCTGAAGAACCTCATCTCCAAGGCCCACGCCAAGGGCATGAAGGTCTTCTTCGACGTCATCACCAACCACACCGCCGACGTCGTCGACTACGACGAGAAGACCTACGACTACCTCTCCAAGGGCGCCTTCCCCTACCTCACCGAGGACGGCCGCCCCTTCGACGACGCCGACCACGCCGACGGCACGGGGAAGTTCCCGCCCGTCGGCACCGGCTCCTTTCCCCACACCCCGAGGGCGACCAGCCAGGCCAAGGTCCCGGCCTGGCTCAACGACCCGGCGATGTACCACAACCGGGGCGACTCCACGTACACCGGCGAGTCCACCACCTACGGCGACTTCTCCGGCCTGGACGACCTGTGGACCGAGCGCCCCGAGGTCGTCCGCGGGATGGAGCGGATCTACCAGCGCTGGGTGCGGGACTTCGCCGTCGACGGCTTCCGGATCGACACCGTCAAGCACGTGAACATGGAGTTCTGGACCCAGTGGGCCACCGCGCTGGACCGCTACGCGGCCGAGCGCGGCCGGAAGGACTTCTTCATGTTCGGCGAGGTCTACTCCGCCGACCCCGCCGTCACCGCCCCGTACGTCACCCGGGGCCGGCTCGACGCCACCCTCGACTTCCCCTTCCAGGACGCGGCCCGCGCCTACGCCTCCCAGGGCGGCAGCGCCCGGAAGCTGGCGGCCGTCTTCGGCGCCGACCACAAGTACACGACTGACAAGGCCAACGCCTACGAACAGGTCACCTTCCTCGGCAACCACGACATGGGCCGCATCGGAACCTTCCTGAAGCAGGACAACCCGAACGCGACCGACGCCGAGATCCTGGCCAAGGACCGGCTCGCCAACGAGCTGATGTTCCTCAGCCGGGGCAACCCGGTCGTCTACTACGGCGACGAGCAGGGCTTCACCGGCTCCGGCGGCGACAAGGACGCCCGCCAGACCATGTTCGCCTCCAAGGTCGCCGACTACCTGGACGACGACGAGATCGGCACCGACCGCACCCACGCGAGCGCCGCCTACGACACCGGCGCCCCGCTGTACCGGCGGATCGCGGACCTGGCCCGGCTCCGCAAGGCCGAGCCGGCCCTGACGGACGGGGTGCAGACCGAGCGGTACGCGGCCGACGGCCCCGGGATCTACGCCTTCACCCGCACCGACGCCGCGTCCGGCCAGGAGTACGTCGTGGCCTTCAACAACGCCGGCTCGGAGCGGACGGCGACCTTCGCGACCGGGTCGCCGGACATGACGTACCGGGGGATCCACGGCGCCACCGGCCCGGTGCGCTCCGACGGCGACCGGCGGCTCACCGTCACCGTCCCGGCCGGGTCCGCCGTCGTCTACAAGGCGGCCGGAAAGCTCGCCGAGCCCACCGCCGAGCCCACGATCACCCTGACCGCCCCGGCCGCCGGAGCCACCGGAACGGTCGACCTCAGGGCCGACGTCGATGGGGGACAGCTCAACCGGGTCGTCTTCGCCGCCCAGGTCGGCAACGGGAAGTGGCGGACGCTCGGCTCCGCCGACCACGCCCCCTACCAGGTCACCCAGACCCTCGGCACCGACGTGCCCGCCGGGACCGCCCTGCGCTACAAGGCCGTCGTCATCGACTCGGCCGGGCACACCGCGAGCGCCACGGCGAGCAGCACCACCGGCACCCCGCCCGCGCCCGAGGTCCCCAGGGCCTCCTCCCGGGACTACGCGATCGTGCACTACAAGCGCCCCGACGGCGACTACGACGGCTGGGGCCTGTACGCCTGGGGCGACCTGGCCGACGGCGAGGCCACCACCTGGCCGGCCGGCCACCCCTTCATCGGCCGGGACGCCTACGGCGCCTTCGCCTACGTCAAGCTCCGGCCGGGCGCCTCGAACGTCGGGTTCCTGGTCGTCGACAAGGACGGGAACAAGGACATCTCCGCCGACCGGTTCATCGACGTCACCCGCACCGGCGAGGTGTGGATCGAACAGGGCGAGGCCGACGTGCGCACCGAGCGGCCGGACCACCCCGCCCAGGACCCGGCCAAGGCCGTCCTGCACTACCACCGCGCCGACGGGGACTACGACGGCTGGGGCCTGCACGTCTGGACGGGCGCCGCGCACCCCACCGACTGGTCGCGGCCGCTGGAGCCGGTGAAGACTGATGCCTATGGCGCGGTCTTCGAGGTGCCCCTCACCGCGGGTGCCACCAGTCTCGGCTACATCATCCACAAGGGCGACGAGAAGGACCTCCCGGCCGACCGGAGCCTTGACCTCACGGCCGACGGCCACGAGGTGTGGCTGGTGAGCGGCCAGGAGAAGCACCTGCTGCCGCAGCCGGCCGGCACCGCCGCCGCGCTCGACCTCACCACCGCCGAGGCGGTGTGGATCGACCGGGACACCGTCGCCTGGAACGGCGTGGCGGGTGCCGCCTCCACCCAGTTGCTGTACTCCCTCGACGGCTCCCTGACCGTCCGGGACGGGACCCTGAGCAGCGACGACGAGCGCTGGATCAGGCTGGGGAAGACGGCCCTGACCGACGCGCAGAAGGCGAAGTTCCCCCACCTGAAGGACTACGCCGCCTGGTCCGTGGACCCGCGCGACCGGGACCGGGTGCGTGAAGCGGTCAAGGGGCAGCTGGTCGTCTCGCAGCGGGCGGAGAACGGGGCCGTGCTGGCGGCGACCGTGTGCAGACCGCCGGTGTGCTGGACGACCTCTACCCCGGTGCCACGAAGGCGCACCTCGGACCGGTGTTCCGCGACGGAAGGCCCACGCTGTCCGTGTGGGCCCCGACGGCGCGGAGCGTGTCGCTGGAGCTGGACGGTTCGGTCAGGAGCATGCGCGGGACGACTCCACGGGCGTGTGGTCCGTGACGGGGCCGGCGTCCTGGAAGGGCAAGCCGTACCGGTACGTGGTGAAGGTGTGGGCGCCCAGCGCGGGCAAGGTGGTCACCAACAAGGTCACCGACCCGTACTCGCTCGCGCTCACCGCGGACTCCGAGCGCAGCCTGGTCGTGGACCTGGACGACAGGTCCCTGGCCCCGGCGGGCTGGTCGGACCTGCGCAAGCCGAAGGCCGTGCCGCTGCGGGACGCGCGGATCCAGGAGCTGCACATCAGGGACTTCTCCGTCGAGGACCGCACCTCCAGGCACCCGGGCACCTACCTGGCGTTCACCGACAAGGACAGCGACGGTTCCCGGCACCTGAGGAAGCTGGCCGAGTCGGGGACGTCGTACGTGCACCTGCTGCCCGCCTTCGACATCGCCACGATCCCCGATCGCAAGGCGCACC